>NZ_JASATF010000004.1:0-324303 GCF_038440175.1 Cupriavidus sp. OTU4054 | reverse complement strand
TTTTTTGTGCGGGGGGGGGGGCCCCGCCGCCCGCCCCCACGGCGGGGATCGAAGGGCCGCGCTTGCAAGCGCGGCAGCGGCCTGCGGGATGTAGGCGAGCCCCGTCCACTCCGCCAGTTATGAAGGACGCCCGCTAACGCGGGCGTTTCTTATTTCTGCGTCCAATTCCGCCATACCCCCGAATCTGACGGGTATCGGTTGTCTCTCCTGATAGAATCGCGAAGTTTGTCCTTCGTGCCAACCCTTTACCCGAATCAGCATGCTTGATTTCGTACGCAACAACCGGCGCCTGATGCTTCTGCTGCTGCTGGTGCTCGTCTTTCCGTCGTTCGTGTTCTTCGGCGTGGAAAGCTATTCGCGCTTCATGGACAGTTCGCATGACGTCGCGAAGGTCGATGGCCGCGCCATCTCGGTTCAGGAAGTGGACAACGTCGTGCGCGATCAGACCGAGCGCATGCGTCAGATTCTTGGCGCCAGCTACGATCCGCGTCAGTTCGAAGGTGCCGCCGCGCGCCAGGCCGTGCTCGACCAGCTGATTCTGCAGCGCGTGGTGTCCGCTACCGTCGCGCGCGAACATCTGACCGTGTCCGATGCCGAAGTGGCCGCCGCGATCCAGAGCATTCCCGCGATCGCGCAACTCAGGACCGCCGACGGCAAGTTCGACGAGAAGGCCTACGTGCAACTGCTGGCCGCGCAGGGCATGACGCCGGAGCAGCTCGATTCGCGCATGCGCTTCGACCTGGCCACGCAACAACTGAGCGCCGCCGTGGCAACCACAGGCTTTATGCCGAAGTCGCTGCTGGACCGCCTGCTTGCCGTCCGCGATCAGGAGCGTGACGTGCAGGCCCTCGTGGTCAAGCCCGCCGACTTCACCGCCAAGGTGACGCCCGATGCGGCGGCACTGAAGGCCTACTACGACGCGCACACCTCGGCCTATACGATTCCCGAATCGGCCAAGGTCGAATACGTGGTGCTGTCTGGCGACGCGCTCGCCGCATCGCAGACCGTGACGCCGGAACAGCTGAAGTCCTACTACGACAGCAATATCCAGCGATTCAAGACCGACGAGCAGCGCCGCGCGAGCCATATCCTGATTTCGTCGCCGAAGGACGCACCGGCCGCCGATCGTGCCGCCGCGAAGGCGCGTGCCACGAAGCTGCTCGAGGAACTGCGCAAGCATCCGGAAACGTTCGCCGCCGTGGCGAAGAAGGAATCGCAGGATCCCGGTTCGGCGGAGAAGGGTGGCGATCTCGGCTTCATGGGTCATGGCGCGCTGGTCAAGCCGTTCGAAGACGCGATGTACGCGCTCAAGCCGGGTCAGATCAGCGACGTGGTGGAGACCGACTACGGCTATCACATCATCAAGCTCGACGAGATCAAGCCGGCCGCCGTGCAGCCGCTGGAAGCCGTGAAGGCCGAGCTCGAAGGCGAACTGCGCAAGCAGCTCGCGGCCAAGGCGTATCAGGAGCAGGCCGACGCGTTCGGCAATCTCGTGTACGAGCAGTCGGAAAGCCTGAAGCCGGCCGCCGACAAGTTCCACCTGCAGATCCAGACCGCGGACGACGTGACGCGTCAGCCGAATCCGAAGCTCGGCGCGCAGAACCCGCTCAACAACGAGAAGGTGCTGAAGGCCCTGTTCAGCGATGACGCGCTGAAGAACAAGCGCAATATCGAGGCCGTGCAGGTGGGCCCGACCACGCTGGTGTCGGCACGCGTCGTGGACTATCGTCCTTCGTCGGTGCGCAAGTTCGAAGAGGTGGAAGCACAGGTGCGTGCCGCGTATGTCGCGCAGCAGGCCGCCGAGCTGGCGCGCAAGGATGGCGAGGCGAAGCTCGAGGCGCTGAAGAAGGATCCGGCCACGGCTGGCTTCGGTGCATCGGTGACGGTGTCGCGCACGCGTGGCGACAATATCCCGCCGAAGGCCGCGGAAGCGATCATGCGCGCCGATGCGCTGAAGCTGCCGGCGTTCGTGGGTGTGGATCTCGGTAACGACGGATATGCGATCTATCGCATCAACAAGGTCAGCACGCCGACGCAGCCGAAGCCCGAGCAACGTCAGGCCGAAGCGCAGCAGCTCGCGCAGCTCGTGGGTCAGGCGGATCTGAACGCCTACTACGAGAGCCTGAAGGCCGAATCGAAGGTGAAGATCCTGCGTCCGATTGCCGCGGCGTCCGACGCGGGCGAAGGCCAGTCGCAGTAATCTCCCTCAGCCCCTCTCCGTCGCGAGAGGGGCGACCTCCTTTATCGTTCCCTTCATCGTTTCCCTCCGGAGCGCCCTCAGCGCTTCGTTTTCAGCAACGGCTTGAGTTGCGGCCACACGTTGTCCAGCAACGTGGGCTGCGCGGCGGCGGTGGGGTGAATGCGGTCTTCCTGGAACCAGTCGGGGTGTGTAATCACCTTGTCGAGGAAGAACGGCACCAGCGCGGCGCGATACTCCTGCGCCAGCTTTCCATACAGCGCGTAAAACTTCTCGGTGTAGTCCTGCCCGTAGTTCGGCGGAATGCGCATGCCGACGAGCACCACGCGCGCGCCTGCCTTCTGCGCGCTGCCCAGGATGCCGCGCAGGTTGGTCTCCGTGCTTTGCAGCGAGAGGCCGCGCAACGCGTCGTTGGCGCCCAGTTCCACGATGACCACCGCGGGTTTGTGGCGGGCCAGCAGATCGGGCAGGCGCGTCTTGCCGCCGACCGTGGTCTCGCCGCTGATGCTTGCGTTGACGACGCTATAATCGAACCGCTCCGCGCGCAGGCGGTCCTGCAGCAGATTGACCCAGCCGGTGCCGCGCGTGAGGCCGTATTCGGCGGACAGGCTGTCTCCGAGCACGAGTATGGCGGGGCCCGCTGTGGCGGGAGTGGTCGGCGATGCCGCGGTCGCGGCCTGCGCGGGCATCACCGATAACCATGCGGCGCCGATGCCGATGGCCATGCCAATGGCGACGCCGCATGCTACCTTGGCGGCATTCCTCAAATTTATGCTCCCGGATTTCTTGCCCATGTCTTCTTCCATTCTCGCTGTCGAGTCACTAGGAAAGACCGTAGCCGACGCGACGGGTTCGCTGACGATTTTGCACGACGTCTCGTTTTCCGTCACGCCGGGCGAGACGCTGGCCATCGTCGGCGCCTCGGGATCGGGCAAATCGACGCTGCTCGGCCTGCTGGCCGGGCTCGATCTGCCGAGCACCGGCGCGGTCAAGCTGCATGGCCAGGACCTGTTCGCGCTCAACGAGGACCAGCGCGCCGCGCTGCGCGGCCGCCATGTGGGATTCGTGTTCCAGTCGTTCCAGCTCGTGGGACATTTGACCGCGCTCGAGAACGTGATGCTGCCGCTGGAGTTGCGCGGGGAGACCGATCGCGTGCGCGAGCGCGCGGTGGAGATGCTGGAGCGGGTGGGGCTGGGCAAGCGGCTCTCGCACTATCCGCGCACGCTGTCCGGCGGCGAGCAGCAACGCGTGGCGCTGGCCCGCGCGTTCGTGGCGCGGCCCGATATCCTGTTTGCCGACGAGCCCACGGGCAGCCTCGATACGACCACGGGCGAGGCCGTCATCGCGCTGATGTTCGAACTCAATCGCGATGCGGGCTCCACGCTGGTGCTCGTGACGCACGATCGATCGGTGGCCGCGCGCTGCGGCCGCATGCTTACGATCGAGGCCGGCCGCGTCGCCAGCGATCAGTTGCTCGGTACGGAGGTCTGACCCGAGGCGGGACGCGCGAGCACCTCGCGCGCGCGGGCGATCAGCGCGCGCGTGGAGGCATCGTGCGCGCCGGCCGCGTCGCCCTTGAGTTCGGCTTCGATCGGGCGCGCGAGGATCTTGCCGAGCTCCACGCCCCACTGGTCGAACGAGTTGATATTCCAGATGACGCCCTGCACGAACGTGCGGTGCTCGTAGAGCGCGATCAGCGCGCCCAGCACGTGCGGGGTGAGGTCTTCCATCAGCAGCGTATTGCTGGGACGGTTTCCCTCGAACACCATATGCGGCACGCGGGCCGGGTCGGTCACGCCCGCGGCGTGCAGTTCTTCCGCGCTGCGGCCGCGCATCAGCGCTTCTGCCTGCGCGAAGCAGTTGGCGAGCAGCTTGGCATGATGGCCGGGCAGATTGCGCGGCGGAACGAGCGGGGCGACGAAGTCCACGGGCACGATCTGCGAGCCCTGGTGGATCATCTGGAAGTAGGCATGCTGGCCGTTCGTGCCCGCGGTGCCCCACACCACCGGCGACGTATGCGAACGCACGCGGCGGCCGTCGAGCTGCACGGATTTGCCGTTGCTTTCCATCTCCAGCTGCTGCAGGAACGCCGGGAACAGTTCGAGCGACGTCGAATAGGGCGCCATGCAACTGGTCGGCATGTTGAAGAAGTTGCGGTACCAGATGCCGAGCATGGCCATGATCACCGGCATGTTCTGCGCGAGCGGCGCGGTGCGGAAGTGATCGTCCATTGCGCGGCCGCCGCGCAGCAGGTCTTCGAACGCGTCGAAGCCCACCGCGAGCGCGATCGACAGTCCGACCGACGACCATAGCGAGAAGCGGCCGCCGATCCAGTCCCAGAACTCGAACATGTTGGCCGGGTCGATGCCGAACTTGCGGACCGCTTCGGTGTTGGTCGAGACCGCGACGAAATGGCATGCGAGCTGATGCTCGGGCACGCCCTTCGCGAGAAACCAGTCGCGCATGCTGCAGGCGTTGGCCATCGTCTCGAGCGTCGTGAAGGTCTTGGAGCAGACGATGACGAGCGTGCGGGCGGGGTTGAGGCGCACGAGCGTTTCGGCGAGTTCGGTGCCGTCGACGTTCGAGACGAAATGCATGTTCGGGCCGACGCGGTCCGCAAGATGGGCGAGGGCGCGGCAGACCATGCGCGGGCCGAGATCGGAACCGCCGATGCCGATATTGACGACGTCGGTGATGGTCTCGCCCGTGTAGCCGGTCCACTGGCCGCTGCGTACGCGCTCGGAGAAGCTCTGCATGCGACGCAGCACGTCGTGGATGCCGGGCATGACCGAGGTGCCATCGACGCGGAACGGCGCATCGGGCAGCGCGCGCAGGGCCACGTGCAGCGCGGCGCGGTCTTCGGTGGCGTTGATGTGTTCGCCCGCGAACATCGCTTCGCGGCGGCAGGGCACGCCGGCTTCCTCGGCCAGGCGCATCAGCAGGTCGAACGTTTCGTCGGTGATGCGGTTCTTCGAGAAATCGAGATACAGGCCCGCGGCCTCCACGGAGAACGTCGACACGCGGCGATCGGCGTCACCGTTGTCGTTCCCCTTGTCGAACCATTCGCGCATCGGCGTGTCGCGGATGGTGTCGTGATGCTGCAGGAGGGCATTCCAGGCGTGTAGATCTGTCGGCATGCAATCTCGAAATAAAGTCAACGGCGTCCGCGCCGCGTGGGGCACGGACAGCGGAAGTATATCGCCAGCGCGCGGCGCTAATCGCGGGAAATCGGTGCGATGTCGGCCGCTGTTCACCGGCGGTTGTGTCTGGCACTTGCGTGTGCGGCCAAGATAGCAGGCAATCGGGTCGGTCCCTATCGGGCGTTGTCCGACGAATGGTGACATCCTGTTACGGATTGCACTGTGCGGGGCCGCGCAAAAAGTGGAACGTCGTTCTCAGGCGGATTCGCCGCGCAGCAGGGCGTTGAGGATCTGCCGGGCGGGGCCGTAGAGCTCGCTGGCGGTCATGCCCGCCGGACCCTGGCCGGCGGCGACGAAGGCATCGGCCGCACGACCGTGGATCCAGACGGCGGCGCATGCGGCTGCGTGGGGAGGCATGCCTTGCGCGAGCAGCGCGCCGGTCATGCCGGCGAGCACGTCGCCGGTGCCGGCGGTGGCGAGGGCGGGGTTGCCGGTGGGGTTGATGGTGAGGGGGGGAGGGGGTGGTAACGATGCGCCCGACGCGCCCGACGCGCCCGATGCGCCCGATGCGGACGACGCGGACGACGCGGACGATGCGGACGATGCGCCCGACGCGCCCGACGCGCCCGATACGCCCGATACGCCCGATACGCCCGATACGCCCGATACGCCCGATACGCCCGATACGCCCGATACGCCCGATACGTCCGATACGCCCGACGCGGACGATACGCCCGACGCGGACGACGCGGACGATGCGGACGATGCGGACGATGCGGACGATGCGGACGATGCGGATGATGCGGACGATGCGGACGACGAGGAAGGCGCGGATGATGCGGACGACGTAGGCGACGTAGGCGACGTAGGCGACGTAGGCGACGTGGGCGACGTGGACGGCGCGGACGGCATGGACGGCATGCATGGCCCGGCGACGATGGTGCCGGATCCTTTCAGCACGACCACCGCGCGCCACCGCGTGGCCAGCGTTCTCGCGGAGGCCAGACGGTCGCGCTGTACCTCGGCGACATGCGTGCCGAGCAGGCGCGCCGCTTCGAGCGGATGCGGCGTCAGCACCATGCGCAGGCCGCTCGCGATAAAACGCGCGGCGAGCGCGGCGTCCGCGGCGAGCACGTTCAGCGCGTCGGCATCGAGCACGAGTGCCGGCGGCGTATCCGCAGCGAGGCTCGCATCGAGCAGCGTCTCCAGTGCCGCGGCGCCATCGGTGCCCGTGCCCATGCCGGGGCCTGCCACCAGCGCGGACATGGCGCCGATGGCGACGCGCGCCACGGGATGCAGCATCAATTCCGGATGCACGAGATCCGCCGCGGGCGCATTGTCCGCGAGAAAGCCGATATGCACGCGGCCCGCGCCCAGATACAGCGCGGCGCGCGCGCCGAGCAGCGGGGCACCGGTCATGCCCACGTTGCCACCGATGACCGCGAGTTGCCCGAAATGGCCCTTGTTGGCCGCATGCGCGCGCGCGGGCAGCGATGCCGCGAAGCCGGCGGGCTGATTGACGATCGCCACGGGTGCTGGCGGGGCGGGCTGCGCGGACGATTGTGCGGTTGATGGGGAGGCCAGTGTCGAGGCCGACGGTGAAGCCCACTGTACGGGTGCATCCGCCGGCGGATACGGCAATCCCAACGGCGCGATATCGATCTCGCCCGCACAGTCGCGGCCATCGAGTGTCAGCAGGCCAGGCTTGGCGGCGAGGAATGTCAGCGTGCGTTGCGCGCGCACGGCGGGTTGGCCCGCGCCCGTGTCCGCGAACAGTCCGCTCGGGATGTCGAGCGCGAACACCGGGATGCCCGACGCGTTGATATGCGCGATCCAGCGCGCGGCCTGCCCCTGCGCGGGGCGATTGAGGCCGATGCCGAGCAAGCCGTCGAGGATGGCCGTGCAGTCGGCGGGCCACGGTGGCAGGGCGGCCGATTCGTCCTGCGGCATCGCCAGCACCGGTACGCCCGCCGCGCGGGCTTCGGCCCATGCGCGCGCGGCGTCGGCCGGGAGCTTGTCGGGCACGCCGGTCAGCCACGCTTCCACGCGGCGGCCCGTTTGATGCAGGCGCGTGGCGGCAACCAGGGCATCGCCGCCGTTATTGCCGCTGCCCGCGAGGCAGAGCACCTTGCCTGCGGGGGCATGCCGCGCGACCCAGTCGGCCGCCGCGGCACCGGCGCGGGCCATCAGCGTGAACGGGGGCAGGCTGTCGAGCCCCGCCCGCTCGATCGCGCGGATGGCGGGGACGTCGTAGAGCGGGGTGGACGTATGCGGATGGGCGGGGTCGAGCGGGATCCAGGCTTGCGACGGTGATGCCGATGTCGCGAGCGGATCGGGGACGCTTGTTGCGTGGGCGGAGGCTGAGACCGTGCCCGGTGTTGCGGACGACGCCGCGGAGGCGGATATGGTGTTCATGCTTGGGCTCTCAGGCAGGACGATGGCGCGCGGGCGTTAGGCTGGCGATGTCTTGCGACGGGGACGCCGATGTTGCGAGCGGATCGGGGCCGCTTGATGCGTGTGCGTGTGCGTGGGCGCGGGCGTGTGCACGGGCGGAGGCTGAGACCGTGCCCGGTGTTGCGGACGACGCTGCGGAGGCGGATGTGGTGTTCATGCTTGGGCTCTCAGGCGAGACGATGTCGCGCGGGCGGCAGGGTAGCCATGTCTTGCGACGGGGACGCCGATGTTGCGAGCGGATCGGGGCCGCTTGTTGTGTGTGCGCGGGCGCGGGCGTGTGCGCGGGCGCGGGCGCGGGCGTGTGCACGGGCGGAGGCTGAGACCGTGCCCGGTGTTGCGGACAACGCCGCGGAGGCGGATAGGGTGTTCATGCGTAGGCTCTCAGGCAAGTCGATAACGCGCGGGCGTCAGGCCCTCCATGTCGATGGCCGGACCGTCGCCTTCCCCCACGCTCGCGGCGATCTGGTCCGCGGCGATCTTGCCCGAGCCGCATGACATCGCCCACCCCGTCGACCCATGGCCGAGGTTCAGGAACAGTCCCGCTACCGAAGTGGCGCCGATCAGCGGCGGGCCGTCCGGCAGCATCGGCCGCGCGCCGGCCCACAACGTCGCTTCCTGATAGCTGCCCGCCACCGGAAACCAGTCGCGGGCCACGCGGATGAGCGTGCGTACCGCATCGTGCCGCAGATCCATCCTGCGCGTGCCGAGCTCGGCCGTGCCCGCCACGCGCAGGCGATTGCCCATACGCGTGATGGCGACCTTGAACGATTCATCCATGAGCGCGGCCAGCGGGGCCTGCAGTTCGTCGCGCACCATGACGGTGGCGGAGTAACCCTTGACCGGGTAGAGCGGCACGCGCAGGCCGAGCGGCCGCAGCAACGCCGCGCTGCCCACGCCCGCGCAGACGAGGACGCGATCGGCGGTCAGCGTTTCTGCCGTGGCGCCGCGCTTCGCGGCCGCCAGTTCGACCTTGATACCACCGCTGCCACCCGAGGGCGCGCGCAGCCGCGCCACGGACGTATCGAACCGGAAGCGCACGCCCGCGGCTTCCGCGTGCTGGTGCAGCCGGCGCACGAACAGCGGGCAATTGCCCGATTCGTCCTCGGGCAGGTGCAGGCCGCCCGCGAGCGCCGTGTCCTGTGCCAGCCCCGGCTCGATACGCCGGCAGCCCTCGGCATCCACGAGCGTATGCACGACCTTGTTCTCGCGCAGCAGCGCGAGGGCCGGCGCGGCCAGGTCGAGATCCCGCGCCGTGCGGAACAGCTGAAGATACCCGCGCGATTGTTCGTACTCGATCTCGAGCTCGCCGCGCAGCCGATGCAGGCAATCGCGGCTGTAGAACGCAAGCCGCTGCATGCGCAGCTTGTTGGCGCGGTAGCGCTCGGGATGGCATTCGCGCAGCCAGCGCGCGATCCATCGCCACATGGCGGGGTCGAGGCTCGGGCGGAAGCGAACCGGGGTCTCTTTCGCGAACAGCATGCCGAGCAGCTTGCGCGGCATGCCGGGCGCCGCCCACGGCGTGACGTAGCCCGGCGCGATCACGCCGGCATTGCCGAAGCTGCTCTCCTGCGCCGGCGCGCCGCGTGCTTCCAGCACGGTCACGTCGAAGCCGGCCTGGCGCAGGTACCACGCTGAGCAGACGCCGATGGCGCCGGCCCCAATCACGATGACGTGCATATTGGCTCGCATCTCCCTGCCGGCGCCCCTCCGGCAGGGGCGCGGCTATTTGAGTTCTTTCTGCATGACCTGATCGGGCAGCCACGTCACGATGGACGGCCACACGGTCACCATGGCGATGGCAAGCACCATCATCATGAAGAACGGCAGCGAGACTCTGGCGATGTAGTTACTGTCCTTGCCGGTCATGCTTTGCAGCACGAAGAGATTGAATCCGACCGGGGGTGTCACCTCGGCAATCTCGACGAGCAGCACGATGAAGATTCCGAACCATACCAGATCGAAGCCGGCCGCCTGCACCATCGGCAGCACCGTGGCCGTGGTCAGCGCGATCATCGAGATACCGTCGAGGGCAGTGCCGAGCACGATATAGATGATGGTCAGCACCGCGATGAGCGCCCACGGCGACAGGTGCAGCGCGGCCACCCACTCGGCCAGCGCGCGCGGAATGCCGGTGAAACTCATGGTCACGGACAGGAACGACGTGGCACCGAGCACGAACATGATCATCGCGGTCAGGCGCGTGGCGGACATCAGGCTGTCCCAGAACGCCCGGCGCGTCAGCGAGCCGCCGGCCCAGGCGAGCGCGAGCGACGCCACGACGCCGTACGCGGCCGCCTCGGTGGCCGTGGAGTAACCGGCGATCATGATCCACGTGATGAACGCGATCAGTACGATGCAGGGCAGCAGCTGGCGGATGGAGGCGAATCGCGCGCGCCAGCCGAACGTCTCGGCCGGTGGCGTCTTGCTCGGATTGAGCAGGGCCCATACGACGATATAGCCCGAGAACAGCAGCATCAGCAGCAGACCGGGCAGAAAGCCCGCGAGGAACACGCGGATGATCGATACGTCGGCGGAGACCGCGTAGACGACCATCGTGATCGACGGCGGAATCAGGATGCCGAGCGTGCCCGCGGTGGACAGCGAGCCGAGCGTGATGCGCTCGTCGTAGCCGCGCCGCGTGAGTTCGGGCAGCGCGGACTTGGCGATGGTCGCGCAGGTGGCGGCCGACGAGCCCGAGACCGAGCCGAAGATGCCGCAGCCGAGGATGTTCACGTGCATGAGCCGGCCGGGCAGCCAGTTGAGCCACGGCGAGAGGCCGTTGAACATCTGCTCCGACAGCTTGGTGCGGAACAGGATCTCGCCCATCCAGACGAAGAGGGGAAGAGACGCGAGGGTGTACGACGCGCTGGACGACCACCACGAGTTGGCGAGATTGATCAGCGCTTCGTGGTCGGAGAAGATGACCAGGCCGATCCACGAGGTGACCGCGATGGCGACGGGAATCCACGCGCCGAGCGCGAGGAACACGATCATCACCACGAGCAGGACGAGGGCAACGAGTACGGTGCTCATCAGATCGTCTCCCCGAAGTCGCCGGCGGCGAGCTTCGCTTCCTGCGCCAGCTGGTAGCGCGGCTTCTGGCGGCGCACCACGCGCTGCCATTCGTCGGCCACCGCGAGCAGGAAGCCCGCGCAGCCAATGACCGCGAAGCTCTGCGGAATCCAGAGCGGAATCACGATCTGCCCCTGCGACACGTCGCCGATGTCCCAGCTTTGCCATGCGAACGTGCCGAGTGCATAGGTGGCATAGGCCGCGAACACGAGGCATACGGTCAGCGAGACGAGTTCCAGCAGCCACCGGCGGCGCGGGCCCACGGCCTCGAGCAGCATTTCCACGCGCACGATGCCGCCGTGCTGGAACGTCTGGCCGAGCACGAGGAACGCGGAGGCCGCGCACAGCCAGGCGACGATATCGTCGCCACCGCGGAACGCGATGGTGGTTTCACGCGAGAGCGACATCATGATCATCACGATGCAGACGCCGAGGATACAGAGCGCGCCGAGGACGGCGCAGTAATCGAGCAGCCGGTCCAGCCAGCGCTTGGGAGGGACGGGGACTTCCATGATGGGCAGGGCGTGAGGTTACGTGTCGGGGTGGCGCGAGGCGGCGCAGGGCGCGGGCGCGGCGTGACCTGCCGATGGCCGGGGCCATCGGCAGACAGAACTCGTGCCTGGTGCGCGTGGTGCGGTTTGGCGAGTGGGCCGGTTACTTGCGGTAGGCTTCGAGAATGGCCTTGCCGTCGTCGCCGGCACTCTTCGCCCATTCATCGACCATGGTCTGGCCGACCTTCTGCATATCGCCCTTGAGCTGCGACGACGGCGGCTGCACGGTCATGCCGTTCTTCGACAGCACCGCGAGATATTCGCGCGTCTTCTGCTCGGAGACCTGCCAGCCGCGCTTCTCGGCGTCGGCCACGGCCTTCTCCAGCGCCTGCTGCGTGGGCTTGTCGAGCGCGGCGTAGGCCTTCTTGCTGACCACGAGCATGTTCTTGGGCAGCCAGGCGTCCACGGTGTAGAAGTACTTCACGCTCTCCCACACCTTGGTATCGACGCCGGTGGCGCCCGAGGACATGAACGAGTTGACGGTGCCCGTGGCCAGCGCCTGCGCGAGGTCGGCGGCCTGGATCGTAACCGGCTGCGCGCCGACGAGCTCGGCGATCTTCGAGGTGGCCGGGTTGTACGCCCGCCATTTGAGGCCCTTCATGTCGGCCGCGGAGCTCAGCGTCTTGTTCGCGTAGATGCCCTGCGGCGGCCATGCCACCGCGTACAGCAGCTTCATCCCCTGGCGATCGAGAATCTTCTCGGTCACGGGGCGCGAGGCCTGCCACAGCTTGTAGGCGTCGCTGTAGCTCGTGGCGAGGAACGGCACGGCATCCACGCCGAACACGGGGTTTTCGTTCGCGAGCGTCGACATCAGGATCTCGCCCATCTGGACCTGCCCGGTCTGCACGCCGCGCTTGATCTCGTTGGCCTTCAGCAGGGAGCCATTGGGATGCAGCTGGATCTTGAGCTTGCCGCCCGTGGCCTGCGCCACGTCATCGGCGAGCTTCTGCAGGTTCTCGGTGTGCAGGTTGTTCACCGGATAGCCGGTGGGGAGGTCCCATTTGGTGTCCGCCCATGCCGCCGGCGCACTCCCGAGGCCAGCCATCAGGCCTGCCATGACTGCCCACGTGTTGACTCCCTTGACTCGCATCTCGATCTCTCCTGGTGTTGCATGCGCGTTGGCGCGCGGGTTTGACTACCGGGGCGCGCCGCTGGCTCGGCGGGCGCGCGATGAGCGAAAACGGATTTTTTGATGCAAGGGTCATGCCCAGAGTGGTGTTCATGCTGAGAATTTGCCAATAAACTGTCAAGCCATTATTGGCTCGATGCGCTTCGGGCTTTCACCTATCGCCACGGACAGGAGACTTTATCTATGGCACGCAAGCCTGCGACCACCCCGCCTGAACCGCCCGAGGAGACTGGCGCGGCGTCGCCCCGCACGTCGCTGTCCCGCGCGGCGGGCATGAACATCGTGTCGTCGTCGCACCTGGTGTCGGTTCGCAGCCCGGAGCTGTCCGAGTTCGAGTTCGGGCTCAACACGGCCTACAACGCTTATAGCCGCTGGGTGGTGCGCTGCATGGGCGCGGCCGGGGTGCGGGACCTGACGTTCCTCGATGTGCTGGTCCTGCATCATGTGAACCACCGCGGGCGGGCGAAGCGGCTCGCCGATATCTGCTTCGTGCTCAATGTCGAGGACACCCATCTGGTCACCTATGCGCTCAAGAAGCTCACGGGGCTGGGGCTGGTTTCCGGCGAGCGCGTGGGCAAGGAAGCGACCTATGCCACGACGCAGGCCGGTAGCGATGCCTGTGCGCGGTACCGCGAGATCCGCGAGCAATGCCTGACGAGCAATTTCACCGAGGGCAGCGACGAGAACGTGGAGATCGGCGAACTTGCGCGGCTGTTGCGGGTACTGACGGGACTTTACGAGCAGGCGGCGCGGTCGGCGACCTCGCTTTGATGTGATGGATGGGCCGCAAGGGGGCACCCGAACGGTGCGTCCGGGCGGCCCGGCCCGTTTTGTCCGTTCCCGTCGGATTGCGCAATGCAATAAGCGGTCCCGGGCAAGGTACAATAGCGGTTTTCCGCCAGCCGGCATCCCATCCAGCGGTGCCGGCGGCCGCAGCCCCCTACCTCCTGCCTCCCGACCGCAACGATCATGGCGCATTTCTCGTGCTTCCCCGGCCCATTGGCGCTTTCCGCCTTCCGCCAGCAACGCCTCCTCACCGCCCTCAAGCAGATCGACGCCGATATCGAATCGGTGCACGGCCAGTTCCTGCACTTCGTTGATGCCAATGCACCGCTCTCGGCCGACGACGAATCCCGGATCGCCGCGCTGCTGACCTATGGTGCACCGTTCGCCGAGCAGACCGAAGGCGACCGCTTCGTGGTGATTCCGCGTTTCGGCACGATTTCGCCGTGGGCGAGCAAGGCGACCGATATCGCCCATAACTGCGGCCTGACGCATGTGCACCGCATCGAGCGCGGGATCGAGATCACCGTGATCTGCAAGAAGGGCCTGCTGCGCGGCCGCAAGACGCTGGACGCCGATACGCGCGCCGCCGTCGCCGCGCATCTGTTCGACCGCATGACGGAGACCGTCGTGGCCACCCGCGCCGATGCCGCGGGCCTGTTCCAGGAACTGCCGGCCAAGCCGCTGCAGTTCATCGATATCGCCGCGGGCCGCAGCGCGCTCGTGGCCGCCAACACGGCCATGGGCCTGGCGCTGTCGGAGGACGAGATCGACTATCTGCTGGACGCGTACGCGAAGCTCGGCCGCAATCCGACCGATGTGGAACTGATGATGTTCGCGCAGGCCAACAGCGAGCACTGCCGCCACA
The DNA here is from genome assembly GCF_038440175.1 of Cupriavidus sp. OTU4054. Lineage (NCBI taxonomy): Bacteria > Pseudomonadati > Pseudomonadota > Betaproteobacteria > Burkholderiales > Burkholderiaceae > Cupriavidus > Cupriavidus sp. OTU4054. The sequence continues at coordinate 310,109 of NZ_JASATF010000004.1, read as the reverse complement.
AGATCTTCAACGCGACGTGGACCATCGACGGCGTGAGCCAGGACAAGTCGCTGTTCGCGATGATCCGCAATACGCACCAGCTGAACCCGCAGGGTTCGATCGTCGCGTATTCGGACAATTCGGCCGTGATGGAAGGGGCCGTGGCCGAGCGCTGGTACCCGCGCGGCGACGACCAGCGCTATGGCCGTCACGAGGCGCTGACCCATACGCTGATGAAGGTGGAGACGCACAACCACCCGACCGCGATTTCCCCGTTCCCGGGCGCCTCCACGGGCGCCGGCGGCGAGATTCGCGATGAAGGCGCAACGGGCCGCGGCGCGAAGCCGAAGGCCGGCCTGACGGGCTTCACGGTGTCCAATCTGATGCTGCCGGAAGCCGTGGAATCGTGGGAGAACGCGCGCGACGCCGCGCAGCCGGTCGCCCATCGCAACCCCGACGACAAGCCCGGCGTGACCGGCAAGCCGGACCGCATCGCGTCCGCGCTGCAGATCATGATCGAAGGCCCGCTCGGCGGCGCGGCGTTTAACAACGAATTCGGCCGCGCGAACCTCGGCGGCTACTTCCGCGTGTACGAACAGAACGTGGGCGGCACCGTGCGCGGCTATCACAAGCCGATCATGATCGCCGGCGGTATCGGCAATATCGATGCCAACCACACGCACAAGAACGATCTGCCGGCCGGCACGCTGCTGATCCAGCTGGGCGGCCCGGGCATGCGCATCGGCATGGGCGGCAGCGCCGCGAGCTCGATGGCGACCGGCACCAATACGGCCGATCTGGACTTCGATTCGGTGCAGCGTGGCAACCCCGAGATGGAGCGCCGCGCGCAGGAAGTCATCAACGCGTGCTGGCAGCTTGGCGATGCGAACCCGATTCTGTCGATCCACGACGTGGGCGCGGGCGGCCTGTCGAATGCGTTCCCCGAAGTCGTGGACGGTGCGAACCGTGGCGCGCGCTTCGACCTGCGCCAGATCCACCTCGAGGAATCGGGGATGTCGCCGGCGGAGATCTGGTGCAACGAATCGCAGGAACGCTATGTGCTGGCGATTGCGCCGGACAGCTTCCCGCAGTTCCAGGCGATGTGCGAACGCGAGCGTGCCTCGTTCGCGGTGGTCGGCGTGGCCACCGAGGAACAGCAGCTGCAGGTCGTCGATGCGGCGGTCGATGCCTCGCTGAAGGAACACTTCCCGGTGAACATGCCGATGGATGTGCTGCTCGGCAAGCCGCCGCGCATGCATCGCGACGTCAAGCGCGTGGCGCGCGAACTGCCGGCCGTGGACGTGACCGGTATCTCGCTCGAACAGGCCGTGCATGACGTGCTGCGTCATCCGACCGTGGCGAGCAAGTCGTTCCTGATCACGATCGGCGACCGGACCGTGGGCGGCATGAACGCGCGCGACCAGATGGTCGGCCCGTGGCAGGTGCCCGTGGCCGACGTGGCCGTGACCACGCTCGACTACAAGGGCCTGGCCGGCGAGGCGATGACGATGGGCGAGCGCACGCCGCTGGCCGTGATCGACGCGCCCGCATCGGGCCGCATGGCGATTGGCGAGGCGCTGACGAACCTCGCGGCCGCGCCCGTGATCGACCTCGGCAAGGTCAAGCTGTCGGCCAACTGGATGGCGGCTTGCGGCGTGGAAGGCGAAGACGCCAAGCTGTACGACACCGTGCATGCGGTGGGCATGGAACTGTGCCCGGCGCTCGGCATCAGCATTCCGGTGGGCAAGGACTCGTTGTCGATGCGCACCAAGTGGTCGGACGAGGAAGGCGGCAAGACCGTCGCCAAGGAAGTGGTCGCACCGGTATCGCTGATCATCTCCGCGTTCGCGGCGGTCGATAACGTCAATCGCACGCTGACGCCGCAACTGCGTACGGATCTGGGCGACACGGTGCTGATCGCGATCGACCTCGGCCGCGGCAAGAACCGTCTGGGCGGCTCGATCCTCGCGCAGGTGACGCAGCAGGTGGGCGACACGGTGCCCGACGTCGATAACGCCGACGATCTCAAGAACTTCTTCAACGTGATTCAGCGCCTGAACCGCGAGGACAAGCTGCTGGCCTATCACGATCGTTCGGACGGTGGCTTTATGGCTGCCGTGGCCGAAATGGCCTTTGCGGGCCACTGCGGCGTGTCGCTGAACGTGGACATGATCGCGCTCGATCCGACGCAGGAACAGGACTATGGCGACGCCAAGAACTGGACCCAGCAGATCGCGGAACGCCGCAACGAGCAGACGCTGCGCGCGCTGTTCTCGGAAGAACTCGGCGCCGTGATCCAGGTTCGTGCCGAAGATCGCGACGCGGTGTTCGGCGTGCTGCGCGAGTCGAACCTCTCGGCCTGCAGCCATGTGCTGGGCAAGCCCAACACGAGCGACCAGATCGAGATCTATCGCGATGCGAAGAAGGTCTATGGCGCCGCGCGTGGCGAGCTGCAGCGCAACTGGTCGGAAGTGAGCTGGCGTATCGCGCGTCTGCGCGACAACCCGGCCTGCGCCGATAGCGAATACGATCGCGTGCTCGACGCGGCGGACCCTGGCATCAGCCCCGTGCTGACGTTCGATCCCGCCGCCGATATCGCCGCGCCGTTCGTGGCCACCGGCAAGCGTCCGCGTGTGGCGATCCTGCGCGAGCAGGGCGTGAACTCGCAGATCGAAATGGCCTACAGCATGGATCGCGCGGGCTTCGATGCGCACGACGTGCATATGAGCGACCTGATCGCGGGCCGCGCGAACCTGGCCGATTTCACGGGCTTTGTGGCGTGCGGCGGCTTCAGCTACGGCGACGTGCTGGGCGCGGGCGAGGGCTGGGCCAAGACGATCCTGTTCAACGCGCAGATGGCCGAGCAGTTCGCGGCGTTCTTCAACCGTCAGGACACGTTTGCGCTGGGCGTGTGCAACGGCTGCCAGATGCTGAGCAACCTTGCGCCGATCATTCCGGGCGCGAACGCCTGGCCGAAGTTCACGCGCAACCAGTCGGAACAGTACGAAGCGCGCTTTGTGACCGTGCAGGTGGAGCAGTCGCCGTCGATCTTCTTCGCGGGCATGGAAGGCAGCCGCATCCCGATCGTGGTCGCGCACGGCGAAGGCTTCGCGGACTTCTCGCAGCAGGGCGACATCGGTGCCGCGAAGGTTGCACTGCGATTCGTGGACAATGCGGGCAATGTCACGCAGACGTACCCGCTGAACCCGAACGGCTCGCCGCAGGGCATCACGTCGGTCACGACCGTCGATGGCCGCTTTACGGCCCTGATGCCGCACCCGGAACGCGTGTTCCGCGCGGCGACGATGAGCTGGGCGCCCGATGCATGGAAGGCGATTCCCGACGGTGGGAGCCCGTGGATGCGGATGTTCCGCAATGCGCGGAAGTGGGTGGGGTGATACCTGCTGTGCCGTGTTGAAAAAAGCCCGCCGGCTCTGTGCCTGGCGGGCTTTTTTTCGATCGTGAAGAATGGGCAGAATAGTGGCCTGCGGCGGTTCAACAATTCCGAAAGCGATATGACATCTGCGCGCTCGCAAGCAACGTCCGCCACAGGCGGTGACACCGTGGCCATGTCCGCGTTCAGGCCGCGCAGGCGCGCGTTTCTGGCGCTCGGGGCCGCGCTGGGCGTGGTGGCCTGCGCGCCGGGGCGTTCCGGTGGTGGGGCCGAGGGTGACGCGCCTCCATGGCGTGCGTCGCCCGGTGCCGTGACCATCGATATGCATAGCCATGCGGGGCGCGTCACGCTGTCGCGCGATCCGGCGACGGGGTTGCATCGTCCGTTCACCTCGCTGCGCGGGCCGATGGTCGAGGGTGGGATGAACGTGATCTGCCTCGCCATCGTGGCGGATACGGCCGCTACGCGTGTGTCCGCGGATCGGCGCAGGTTCGAAGCCTGGCGCAAGCCCGAGCCGGGCGAGCTTTATCGGCTGTCGCAGCTGTCGTTCGAGCGCGCGAAGGCGCTTTGCGCGCAGGAAGGGTTGAGCATCGTCACCGATGCGGGCGCGCTGCGGTCGGGTGGGGATGGGCCGCGCGTGATCGTCACGGCCGAGGGCGCGGATTTTCTCGAAGGGCGGGTGGATCGCGTCGATGAAGCGTTTGAACTGCACAAGCTGCGGCAATTGCAGCTGACGCACTATCGCGTGAACGAGCTCGGCGATATCCAGACGGAGGCGCCGGCGCAGGGCGGGCTCACCGATTTCGGCGCCGATGTCGTGCGGCGCTGCAATGCGCTGGGCATCGTCGTCGATGTCGCGCATGGTACGTACGACCTGGTGAAGCGCGCGGCGTCCGTCTCGACGAAGCCGCTGGTGCTGTCGCATACCGCGCTGGTGGCGCGCCCCTCCGCACGCGGCCGCTCGATCTCCGCCGACCATGCGCGCGCGATCGCGGAGACGGGCGGGGTCATCGGCGTCTGGCCAAGCGCGGGCTCGTTCCACGATCTGCGCGAGATGGCGCATGGGTTCCGGCGCATGGCGGATGTGGTGGGCGTCGCGCACGTCGGGCTCGGGACGGACATGCTCGGCTTTATCTCGCCACCGGTGTTCACGAGCTATGCGCAGCTGCCGCTGTTGGGGAGTGCGTTGCTGGCGGAGGGGTTCTCTCAGGCGGAGACGGAGCAGGTGTTGGGGGGGAATTACCGAAGGGTGTTCGAGGCTTCGGTGGCGAACAGGGCTGGGTAGGTGTCAGCCTTTGCTTTTCAAGGCGTTCATGACCATGAAAAAACCAATCCTTGCCGGTGGATGTCTTTGCGGTGCGATCCGATACGCCGTGGAGGACGACTTCGCCTACGCGTTGAACTGCCACTGTTCGAATTGCCGCCGCGCCACGGGCTCCGCGTTCAAGCCGTTTGCGGGGATTGCGCGAGACAAGTTGCGGATCACGCAGGGGGAGGACGATGTGTCGATCTTTGGCGATACACAGTCGGCGCATGACGTGCGTTGCAGGATCTGCGGCAGTCTGATGTTCTCGGTAGTGCGGGATGGCGCATATGTGCACGTCACGCTGGGGACGCTTGCCGATGCGCCGAGCATTCGACCGGCCGCGCATATCTTTGTGGGATCGAAGGCGCCGTGGTACACGATTACGGATGCGCTGCCACAGCATGACGAGTTCGGTTGACCATGCGTGTGCGCAAGTTTCGCGTCGGCGATGAGGCGGCGCTATTCCGGGTGTTCTTCTCCGCGATCCATCGGATCGCGAGTCGGGACTATGACGCGGCGCAGATCGCGGCGTGGGCGCCTGCGGATCTGGATGCTGGCGTCTGGGAGGCGCGGATCAGGACTATCGATCCGTTCGTGATCGAGGCAGATGGCGTGCTTGTCGCCTACGCGGATCTGCAGCCGAACGGGTATATCGATCATTTCTTTGTCGCGGGAGACTACGCGCGCAAAGGGGCGGGGCGTTTGCTCATGGAGACGATTCATGACCATGCCGGACGACAACGCCTGCCGTGGCTGACTTCGGACGTGAGCCGTACCGCGCAACCGTTTTTTGCACACTTCGGGTTCGAAGTGGTGGAGCAGCGATTGCCGGTAGTCCGGGGTGTCGTGGTGCCAAACGCGTCGATGCGGAAGATGCTTCCGGCGTTCGCTACCGCGGTCACGCACGCCGCGCGCAATACGACCTAACCGCGCGCGGCGTGGGTGATGGCGCTGCCCTGCATCAGGCGCCGTCCGTGTAGACGCTGCGCGAATCGTCGATGCGATAGTGCTGGTGCGACGTATTCGCGGCGACGAGCTTGACGCTCGGCGTCAGCGACGGGGTGGTGGCGGTCGCGACCTGATCCTGCGCATTGATCTTGGCTTCGGCACGCTGGATGGCGGCCGGGTACGTGTAGTTGTCACCACGGAACGGCGTGAAGCCGGCCTTTTCCACACGGACCAGATCCGCGCGGACTTCGGCGCGGGTGACCGGGCCATTCTGATCGACGGTCTGGGCGAACGAGAGGGCCGGGACGGCCAGGGTGCAGGCGACGAGCAGGGTGCGTGCAAGGGTTTTCATGATAGGTACCTCCTGGGTTGGTTTGCCTTGTTGGCGGAAGTCATCGTGCGATGAACTTGTACCCAGTATTGGCGCCAGGCACTGACCCGAGACTGACCGAATCATTACAAGATTGTCAGCGTCTGAGAATGAAGTGGGGTGTTGGTGCTGCACGACAAAGTTTGCAAGCCACCCCACGACCCCCCTTCAGGTTGGATGCCGTCCGCGCATGGCTTTGATAGGCTGGCACGCTTCCGCTCAATGCGCATCCAGATATCGAACAGTCCAATATGAATGGGTCAGCCGTGAAAGTGTCTCGGTCCATCGTGCTGGCTACGCTGGCCCTCCTGATCTGGATCGCCTCGTTGGTCGCCATTGGCATGACTTTCCATAACGGCTTTCGCTTGCATGGATACAAAATTCTGGTGATTGGCTGGCAAGGTCCGCTTCAGGGTGCCTTTGCGTGGTTTGCCAACCCGCTATTCCTGTTTTCGATGCTGTGGCTTTATGTCAGGGAGCGCGCCTGGGTCGCGGTGATCGGATCGTTGCTGGCGTTTGCGGTCGCGCTCGATACCTTTCGGTTCGACGCGCTCCGGCTGAATGCCAACGCGAACGAGACTTCGGTCTATGGCTTCGGGCTCGGCGCGGTCCTGTGGTTTGTCGCAATGGCGGTAGCGATCGTCGCGGCGGGCACCTATCTGAAGGAAGAGCGCATTCGGCGTCGGCAAACCGCGTGGACCGCGGACGGCCTGCGTTGTCTGGGCGTTGCGCTGGCGGTCATCGTTGCGATGACGTCGCTAAGGCTCTATCTGCTCGATCGCCGGCATCCGAATGACGCCGAGCGCGAATACCTGAAGGATGTCGTGTTTCGCATGGGGCAGGTCTGTACCGCCGAGCCAGAGGGCATTGCCGAGCCGCTGCGGGCGTTGCAGGGACCATTGGAAGTCGTCGTCGGCCTATCTTCCGGACTCGGGCACGGATGGGCCGACAGTCTGCTGAAATGGGGCGCGCCGGCGATTCGCGTCGAGGGTCGCGATTATTGGGCGGAAACGCGGGACGGAGAGCGCGTCGTCGTCTCGGTTCCCAGCGAGGGGCGTGGCGATAGCGGCGCCACCTTGCTCGTCGAAGGCAGGCACAAGGACGGCAGGGCGGGCTACCAGTTGACCCTGCGCGAGGGCCGTGCGGGCCGCGTGATCTTCAGCCGCGCGTGGCGGCAGGAAACGTCCAATGGCCGGTTTTGTCCGGCCTTCGATCCGTACGGCGTGCGCGGCGGACAGCCTCGCCAGTTGGTGCAAACGGCCCTCGGATTACCCGATAAGGCTCCGGCGCCGATCCTGCCCCGCGTGGCGCTCGTGCGGCCAGTCCATCGCGCCGTCGTCGTACCACAGGGGGAGGGGCCGTTGCCGGGCAATGCAGACCCGGAGGCGCCGGACACGGGCACAAAGACCGACCGTACAGCCGTGCGCAATTGCCCCACCGACATCCGATGGGCGAACCGCGGCGGCAATGACGGCAGCCTGCTCCGGCTTGGCGAGGATGCGGCGCTGAGAATCGGCAATGCGGTGTATTTCACGGCCGAGCAAGGAGGCTGGATCGAGGCGATCTGCGAGAACCGGCGTCTCTACATGTTCAAGGCCATGGCTGGCTCGGGCAAGCTCGAAATCTGGCTCACCGAGCGTGGCCTGCAGGACTTCAGACGCCTGCGGCAAGTGAACATGTGGGCCGAGCACCCGGCTTTCACAGGAGATGGCTGGAAGATCCTCGATCTGCGCGACGACGGTCGCGAGCTGACACTGGTGCTCTACAGCTATCGCACGAAAGCGCGCTATATCGTTCGGACGGCGGTCACCGAGTAGGTGGCGCTTCGCCACACAACCGCCGGCCGGATGCGCGGGGCCCGGCCGGGATCGTGTTCAGGCAGGCTTTACGCCGACTGCACGCGATAGCGTTCCAGCCAGTGCGCGTACGGCGCGGGCAGGACCCACGACGGGCGTTCCACGCCGAGCTTCATGGCGGTCTGGTACGGCCAGTGCGGGTTCGACAGCATGGCGCGGCCGACCATCACGAGGTCCATCTGGCCTTGTTCGACCACGCGGTTGGCGATCTCGGGGTCGTCGATGCCCCACGACGAGGCGACCGGGATGCCGGCCTCGCGGTGGACGCGTTCGGCGATCGGGGCCAGGAACGCGGGGCCCCACGGGATTTGCGCGTCGGGCGTGGAAAAGCCCACGCTGACGTTCAGCATATCGAGGCCGCCCTCGCGCATCGCGCGGACCAGTTCGATCGATTCCTTGAGCGTCTGCTCGTCGTTGCCGTCGTACTCGATGACACCGAAGCGCGCGGTCAGCGGCAGGTTCTGCGGCCAGACTTCGCGAACGGCGGCCAGCGTTTCCAGCAGGAAACGGCCGCGGCCGATGGCGTCGTTGCCATAGCCGTCCGTGCGCGCGTTGCCATGCACGGAGAAGAAGCTCTGCGCCAGATAGCCGTGCGCGAAATGCAGCTCGAGCCATTGAAAACCGGCATCGCGCGCGCGAATCGCGGCGGCGACGAAATCGGCCTTCACGCGGGCGATATCGTCCTCGGTCATCGCTTCCGGCACCTTCGGCAGATGCGCGCCGAATGCCTTGGCCGACGGGCCGATGATCTTCCACCCGCGCGCATCGCCTTCGGCGATATGGTCGTCGCCTTCCCACGGGCGATTCGCGCTCGCCTTGCGGCCCGCGTGCGCGATCTGGATACCCGGCACCGCGCCGCCAGCCTGGATGGCCTCGGCAATCCGCTTCATGCCCACTGCCTGCTCGTCATTCCACAGACCCGTGCATCCCGGCGTGATACGGCCTTCGGGCGAGACCGCCGTGGCCTCGACGATAACGAGGCCCGCGCCGCCGCGCGCCAGCCCCGCGTAGTGCGACAGGTGCCAGTCGTTGGTGAAACCATCGACGGCGCTGTACTGGCACATCGGGGGGACCGCAATACGATTGCGGAGCGTAACGTCTTTCAGCGTGAACGGGGTGAAAAGTGCGGGCGTAGTCATGTGGAAATTCCGTGCGTATTGCGACGCAGCAATATTAGCGAGGCTTCTCTATAATGAAAACCATCCGCGCGTTATCGCTTCAATAAGAGTTTGTTATGTTCAACCCGCAATGGCTACGATCGTTCGCCCTCGTGGCGCAGACCGGCAGCTTTACCCAGTCGGCGGACCAGCTCGGCCTCACGCAGGCTGCCGTCAGCCAGCATGTTCGCCACCTCGAGGAGGCGCTGGGCCCGTTGTTGATCCGGCGCCCGCGTGCCGTGGAGCTGACGCCGGCCGGCAAGGTCCTGCTCGAATACTGCGCCGACATGGAGGCCGCCAACGACCGCCTGCGCGCGCAGCTGAGCGCCCATGCCGATAGCGGCGTGGTCGGCCTGATCACGCCCGGCAGCATCGGCCTGTTCCTCTATCCGCGCCTGCTGGACCTGCAGGGAAGGACGCCTGGCCTGATCATTCGCCATCGCTTCGCGCCCGATGCCGAAACCCTCGACGCGGTACTGCAGAACCGCTTCGACGTGGGCCTCGTCTCGCTGCGTCCCGACGACACGCGCCTGACCGCGAGTCCGTTCAGCGAGGAACCGCTCGAGCTCGTCTATCCGGCGAGCGAACGCGTGCGCGGCTGGGACGATCTGCAGCGCATCGGCTTCTGCGACCATCCGGACGGCAAGGCGATGGCCAATCGCCTGTTGAGCCGGCACTACCCGGGCAATCCGGGCGTCAGCACGCTGCCATGCCGCGGGTTCAGCAATCAGATCAGCCTGATGCTCGAGCCCGTCGCGCGCGGGTTTGGCTTTACCGTGATTCCACGTTATGCGCGGCAGGCATTCGCGCATCAGGACCAGATTCGCGTGCTCGACTGCGACGCGCCCGTGATCGACAAACTCTGGCTGATTCATCGTTCCGAATGGGCACTGTCGCCACGCGTCGCGCGCGTGGTGGACTATCTGCGGACGCAGGTGCCCGCGGCCGTGTGAGACCTCAATGCGACCTTCCAATTCCGTTTCCTCGTTCTATCTCCGCCGTCCCGATGGCCATCGGCTGCATGTATCGGTGGCAGGGCCCGCCGATGGCGAGCCATGGGTCGTCGTGCATGGCGGGCCCGGCGGGCGCTGCTATCCCGCGATGACCGCATGGTTCGACCTCGCGCGGCACCGCGTCGTGATGCCCGACCAGCGCGGGGCGGGCGCGTCGAGGCCCTCGGGATCGCTGCGGCGCAATTCGGTGACATCGCTGATTGCGGATCTGGAGGCGCTGCGCGTGCATCTGGGCATCGCGCGATGGGGCGTGGTGGGCGGATCGTGGGGCGCGGCGCTGGCGCTCGCCTATGCGGCGCGGCATCCGGCGTCGGTGGCGCGCATCGTGTTGCGGGGCAGCTTTCTGACCGGGTGGGATGACATCTTGCGGCTGTTCTCGCCGCGGCAGCGGGGGCTGTCGATGTTGCACGATGTGCGGCCTGCCGGAGCGCGTGTGCCCGACGCGCGGGGGACGTTCGGCGCGGCGGTCAATCGGCTGCTGCATGGCGCGCGCGGGGCGCAGCATCGTCTGGCCGAGGGTTACGAGCGTGTGGAGCGGAGCGCGTTGCGGTTGCGGCCGGTGCGCAAGGTGCGCGCGGCGGGCACGGCGGGGCGGCAACGGGCGTTGCGGCGGCATCGGTATCGGATTCAGGCGCATTACCTGCGGCATCGTGCGTGGCTGGGCAAGCCGGCTGTGCTGCGGGCCGCGCGCGACGCTGGTTTGCAAGGCATCCCCGTGACGATTCTTCATGGCCGGCGCGATCGGGTCTGCGATCCGCGCAATGCGCGGCGGCTCCGGGAGGTGTTGCCTGCGGCGACGTTGCAGTGGGTCGACGCGGGCCATCTGCCCGTTGGGAAGATGGCTGCCGCGCTGAAGGCTGCGATTGCGGCGTTGCCGTAGGACGCCGACCGCTAGCGCGGCTTGGCGCCCGACGCAAACGCGCGCGACGCGGCGTCGCCGCGAAAGACGAGTGGATACTCGCCGGCGGCAATGCCATGGCCCGCCGTGGCGTCATGGCGTGCGGCTGCGCCGTTCAGCACGACCTCGCGCACGCGCGCGTGATCCGGCGACTTGTCGCAGACGGGATCGGTGCGCGTGGGATCTCCCGTCAGCAGAAACGCCTGACACCGGCACCCGCCAAGATCGTTCTCGCGCTCGTCGCAGCTGCGGCACGGCTCGGGCATCCACGCGGTGCCGCGAAACCGCTGGAACGCATCGCTGCGATACCAGATCTCCTCGAGCGAATGCGTGGTGACATTGGGCAGCGCCAGACCCGGCAATCCGCGCGCCGCATGGCAGGGCAGCGCGGCACCGTCGGGCGCCACGCCAAGAAATACCGAGCCCCAGCCGTTCATGCACTTCTTGGGCCGCGTCTCGTAGTAGTCGGGCACGACGAACAGGATGCGGCAACGCTTGCCGATCTTCGCGCGGTACTCGGCCACCACGGCCTCCGCTTCGCGCAACTGTTCCTCGGTCGGCATCAGCGCCAGACGGTTCTCCCACGCCCAGCCGTAATACTGCGTGTTCGCGAGTTCCAGATACTCGGCGCCCATCTCGAGCGCCATCTCGATGATGGCCCCCACGTGCGGCAGGTTGTAGCGATGGAGCACGCAGTTGAGCACCATCGGGTAACCATGCGCCTTGATCAGCGACGCCACACGCTGCTTGAGCGCAAACGTGCGCGTGCTGGAGAGGAAGTCGTTCATCTCGCGCGTGGAGTCCTGGAACGACAGCTGGATATGGTCGAGCCCGGCCTCGCGCAGCGCGCCGAGGCGCGCATCGGTCAGGCCCACGCCCGACGTGATGAGGTTGGTGTAGAAGCCTAGCCCGCGCGCATGCGCGACAAGCGCTTCGAGGTCATCGCGCAGCAGCGGCTCGCCGCCCGAGAACCCGAGTTGGGCGGCGCCGAGCGCGCGCGCTTCGGTCAGCACGCGCTGCCACTGCAAGGTATCGAGCTCGCGATCGTGGCGTGCATAGTCGAGCGGGTTGTAGCAGAACGCGCAATGCAGCGGGCACCGATACGTGAGCTCGGCAAGCAGCCATAACGGCGGAGCGATCGTGGCGGGCTCAGACAAGCCAGCCACGCTCGATGGCGTGTTGGACAAAGGTCTCCACCTCCGGGGCGATGCCTTCGATACCGAAGGCCTGTTGCAGTTCGTCGACCATCATCGCAACGGTATGGGCGCCGTCGCAGCGCTGCAGGATGGCGCCGGCGCTGTCGTTGAGCTTGACCATGCCTTCCGGATACAGCAGCACCCAGGCCTTCTGGGCCTCTTCGTATTGCAGCCGGTAGAGCTTGTCCAGCCGGGGCATCGTGATGTCGTTCATGGAGCCGTCCTTCAGTCAGGATACGCTTTTTCGATCGCGTCGAGCATCGACCACAGGATATCGAGCTTGAACTGCAGGATCTCCACCGCGCGCGTCTGTTGCTCGGGCGTGCGGAAGTAATCGAGCGTCACGCGCAGCCCATGATCGACATCGCGCTGCGCGAGCGGAATGCGCGATCGGAAGTAGGCCAGTCCTTCGGGCTGGATCCATGGATATTGATCGGGCCAGCCCGCCAGACGTTCCTTGTGGATGGCGGGCGCGAACATTTCCGTCAGCGACGAGCACACGGCCTCCTGCCATGGCGCGCGCCGCGCGAAGTTCACATAGGCATCGACGGCAAAGCGCACGCCGGGCAGAACCAGGGCCTGCGACCACAGTTGCTCGCGCGTCAGGCCCACGGCTTCGCCCAGGCGCGTCCATGCCTCGATGCCGCCGGGCTCGGTGTCGGTGCCGTCGTGATCGAGAATGCGGATGACCCATTCGCGGCGCGTGGCGCGATCGGGGCAATTCGACAGGATCGCGGCGTCCTTGAGCGGGATATTGAGCTGGTAGTAGAAGCGGTTGGCGACCCATCCGCGGATCTGTTCGGGCGAGCACTGGCCGCTGGCCATGCGCCGGTTGAACGGATGGTGGATGTGGTAGCGCGATTCCATGCCGCGCAGGCGCGCTTCGAACGCGGCCAGTGCGTCGGGCGAGATAGCGGGAGCGGTCACAGTGCGATCTCCATGCCGTCGTGGGCAACCTCGATACCATGCGCGGCGAGCTCGCGCCGCTCGGGCGAGTTTTCCACGAGGATCGGGTTCGTGTTGTTGATATGAATAAGGATCTTGCGCGTCGCGCGCGAGGCATCGAGCGCCGCGATCATGCCGCCGGGCCCCGATTGCGCGAGGTGCCCCATATCGCGCGCATGCTTTGCCGAGAGCCCGAGCCGCGGCATCTCGTCGTCGGTCCAGAATGTGCCATCGACGAGCACCACGTCCGCGCGATCGAGTTCCTCGCGCACCTCGGGCGATATGGCGCCAAGCCCCGGCGCATAGAACGCGCGACGGCCGGTCGAGCGATCGACGATGCGCAGGCCGATATTGTCGCCGGGCTGCGGCGTGGCGCGATTGGGCGAATAGGGCGGCGGCTTGCTGTCGAGCGGCACCGCGTGCAGATCGATATCGGGCAACGGCGGCACGCGGAAGGCGCCGTTGTCGAGCGCGAGTTCATGCGTGTCCACGCCGCAGTAATGCGACAGGATGCCGCGCAGCGGAAAGCCGCGGTCGAGATCGCGGAGCACCGACGGCGTGGCGTACAGCGGCAGCGGCTGACGATGCTCGCGCAACATCAGCAGGCCCGTCACGTGGTCGATCTGCGCATCCATCAGCAGCACCGCGCCGATCCCCGTATCGCGCGAGGCGCGTGCCGGCTGCAACGCGGGCGTGGCGCGGATCTGCGCGAGGATATCGGGCGAGGCGTTGACCAGCAGCCAGTCCTGGCCGTTCTGCGTCAGCGCGATGGACGACTGCGTGCGCGGCTTCGCATCGATCGTGCCGCGCCGCACGCCGTCGCAGTTGGCGCAATTGCAGTTCCATTGCGGGAAGCCGCCGCCGGCGGCCGACCCCAGTACGCGAATCGTCGTCATTGGTCCCCGTGCCGCAACAAACAGACAAACAACAAAAAGCCCGCCGGAGAGGCGGGCTCATGCCAGACCGATGGCGATGGCCCAAGGGCGCATCGTCATCAGCGGTTGGCGATATACATCGTGATTTCGAAGCCGAAACGCAGATCGGTATATGCAGGGGTGGTCCAGGTCATCCTTCAACTCCTTCGATAAAAGAGATAGCAGGAACGTTAAGCATAGAACACCCGCGCGCAGGATGCATTGCTGCAGTGCAAGAATTCGTCTTCCCGGTTATTCGCGATGAAAAATGCTGTGGAAGTCGGGTACACCCGTCTCCCGGACGGACAGGTCGAGCGAGCCTTCGATATGCCGCAGATGATCGACCATCAGCGCTTCCGCCCGCGCGGCGTCGCGCCGTTCGATGGCATCGACGAGGTCGCGATGCTCGTGCTCGGGGCAGGCCGGCGCGCCCGGCCGGTCGTACAGCGTGATGATGAGGCATGTCAGCGACACCATCTCGCGCACGAGTTTTTCCAGAATCGCATTGCCCGCGAGTTCGGCCAGCACGATATGGAAGCCGCCCGACAAGCGGATGACGGCCGCGCGGTCGCCGCGTGCCCGCGCCGCGTCTTCCTCGCCGATATGGTGGCGCATGGCCCGGATCTGCGCGGGTTTGGCTTCCGATGCCAGCAGCGCGGCGAGCTCGCGCTCGACCATGCGGCGAGCCTGGAACACCTGCCGCGCTTCCTCGATGGTCGGGCTCGAGATAAATGCGCCGCGGTTCGGAATCAGCGTCACGAGCTTTTCATGGGCAAGCCGCGCAAAGACCTGGCGGATTCGCGCGCGGCTCGCACCAGTGACCTCGCATAAGCGCTCCTCGACGAGCTTGGTGCCGGCGAGCAGCCGGTGCTCCATGATGGCGTTATGGAGGTCGCGGTAAATGGATTCGTTGAGGGACTGCTCGGCGTCGGCGGGGCTTTCCGTGGTGGCCATGTGTGAAACGATATGCCCGGTGTCTGCACCGGAGTGGGGACAATTGATGCGCATATCGTACACAAGAATGCTCGGTTCCGTTTACATGCGGTGCATCATTTCAGTGCGTAATCGGCCAGCAACCCCGAATAGGCCTTCGGCAAAGGCCGCGCGAAATCGCCGCGCTTGCTCGTGGCAAGCCGCAGCGAAACCAGCGCCTCGGCCATCTTGACCGCGCTGGCCACGCCGTCGATCACGGGCACGCCGAGCGCGTCGCCGATCTCCTCGCAGAGGTCGGTCATGCCCGCGCAGCCGAGCACGATGCAATCGCTGCGATCCTCGGCCAGCGCGCGCCGGCACTCGTCGGCGATGATGCGGCGCGCGTCGGAGCCCGGTTTCTCGAGGTCCAGCACGGGCAGGTCGCTTGCGCGCACGTTGCGGCAGAAGCGTTCCATGCCGTAGCGCTCCGCCAGATGCCACGCGATATTGCAGGTACGCGCGAGCGTCGTCACCACGCTGAAGCCCGTGCCCAGCATGCTGGCCGCGTGCATGGCGGCCTCGGCGATGCCGATGACCGGCCCGCGCGCAAGCTCGCGCGCGGCGTACAGGCCCGGGTCGCCGAAGCAGGCGATGACATAGCCATCGACATGATCCTGCTCGCCGAGGCTGACCTCCTCGAGAATGCCGGGCACGCTGAGCGCCTCGTCGTAATGGCTCTCGATGGAGGCCGGGCCCATGCGCGGGCTCACGGCCACGATGCGCGTGTCGCTGCCCGCCACCGCGCGGGCGCATGCGCCGATCTTGTCGGTCATGCTCTGCGTGGTATTGGGGTTGATGATCTTGAGCTTCATGGCAGTGTCAGTTGACGGGGAAGAAGAGGGTCATGCGATATGCGCGCGCATCATGCGCGGCGCCAGCGCGCGGTAGAGCACCAGTGCAATACCCATGCCGACGAACCAGCTGTAGTTGGCCAGCCCCTGCCAGGCCGGCACGATCACGCACAGGATCGGGACGATCGCGGCGGGGATCATCGTGGCGACGGCGGCGGGGTTGTAGCCCTTGCTGTACCAGTACGTGCCCGTGGGGCGCAGCGTATAGAGATCGTCCACCTTCACATGCTGCCGGCGCACGAGGTAGTAGTCGGCGATGAGAATGCCGAACAGCGGGCCGATAAAGGCACCGAGCACGTCCAGCGTGTAGTGGATCATCGTCGGGTGGTTGTACAGGTTCCACGGCGTGATGAAGATCGAGGCCACCGCGGCGATCATGCCGCCCGTGCGCCAGCTGATGTGCTTGGGGGAGACATTCGAGAAGTCGAAGGCCGGCGACACGAAGTTGGCGACGATATTGATGCCGATGGTGGCCGTCATGAACGTGAACGCGCCGAGCAGCATCGCGAACGTGCTGTCGATATGGCTCACGGTTTCCACCGGATCGGTAATCAGCTTGCCGAACACGGGCAGCGTGGCGGACGTCGTGATCACGGTCAGCAGCGAGAAACCGAGGAAGTTGACGGGCAGGCCCCAGAAGTTGCCGCGGCGCACCGAGCGAAAGTCCTTCGCATAGCGCGAGAAGTCGCCGAAATTGAGCATCGGGCCCGAGAAATACGACACCACGAGCGCAATGGCCGAGAGCATCACGGGCACGGCGTCCCAGCCCTGATACTTGAGGAAGCTCAGCGTGAAGTTGACGTTCTCCCAGCCGGCTTTGGACACGAGCCAGATCGCGAGCGCGATCATCACGGCGTACACGGCGGGGCCGGCCCAGTCGATGAACTTGCGGATGGTCTCCATGCCCGTCCAGAACACGAGGGCCTGCAGGACCCACAGCGTCATGAACGCGCACCAGCCGAGCGTGGACAGGCCGGCAAAGCCATGCAGCTTCACGTCGGCGTACGGGGCCAGCGACGGCATGAAATGCAGCGCGAGAATCAGGAACGCGCTCGACGCGAGGTAGGTCTGGATGCCGTACCACGCCACGGCGATCAGGCCGCGGATGATCGCGGGGATATTGGCGCCGAGCACGCCGAACGACGCGCGGCAGATGACGGGATAGGGCACGCCCGTGACCTGGCTCGGCTTGGCCACGAGGTTGCAGAAGAACTGCACGATCAGGATGCCGACGAGCAGCGAGACCAGTACCTGCCAGCTGGAGAGGCCCAGCGCGAACAGGCTGCCGGCCGTGATATAGCCCCCGACGCTGTGCACGTCGGACATCCAGAACGCGAAGATGTTGTAGGTGCCCCAGGTCTGCTTGCGCAGCGGCGCCAGATCTTCGTTGGTGAGCCGTTCGTCATAGCCTGGCTTGATCAACGCGTTGCTCTCCGGATGCACTCCGGCGAGGGTATCGACGGCCGTCGGCGCTGTCACTTGCATGATGTCTGTCTCCTGTGGCCCTGTGGTCATGTGATTGAAAACAGAATTGTCTACAAAATAGTTCTTATATGTGAACGAAGTTGTAGATCACGGGATTTGGATTGTCAACATCAGAAAAGCCGCATCAGGGCAACCCCTGATGCGGCAGAGCGGGTACGGCGGGGAGAGGTGTCGCAGGCGCCGGGTGCGTCTCAGGCGGCCTGGTCGATTGCGGGCGAAAGCGCGGACGGGAGGGCCGTCGGCTGGAACTGGGCGCTCCACGGCAGGAATTTGGAGTACAGCAGGCGCATGCGATCGGCATTGGGCGGGACGCCGATCTCGCCGCGGATTTCCATGAACGCGATCGTGGCCTGCAGCATCTTGGTCTGCGCGTAGCGGTCGCGGACGGGCAGGTAGGCCTGCAGATCGCGCCAGCGCATGCCGGTGCATTCGACGTTGGGCATACCGAGCGCGCAGTAGATGACGCCGCGCGAATAGAGGTGCCACATGTGCCAGTAGTCGCTTGCCGCCGCCATCGTGTCTCGTCCCGCTCGTGGTGGATTGCCGGACGATCTTACCGTTGCACCGCAGCGGACGGAATGCGGCTGTGTGCGGTGGGCCGCATGGCGACGAAAAAAAACAAGGCACCCGAAGGTGCCTTGTTGTCTTGCCGTCTCGCCGTCTCGCCGTCTCGTCTTCTCGCCGGCGCAGGGGCGTGTGGCTTACTGAATCTTCGCCTTGTCCTTCAGCGATTTCATCATGGCCTGGAACTGTTCGCGCTGCCAGGCCTGATCGCCCATCAGCATCTGTTGCAGTTGCGGTTTCACTTCCTCGAACGACGGAATCTTCTGGTCGCGCACATCGACGAGCTCGATGATGTGCCAGCCGAATTGCGTCTTCACGGGCGTGTCCGTCATCTGGCCCTTCTTCAGGCCCGTCATGGCCGCCGAGAATTCGGGCACGTAGCTACCGCTGTTGGCCCAGTCCAGATCGCCGCCGTTGGCCGCCGAGCCAGTGTCCTTCGACGAGGCCTTGGCCATGTCCTCGAACTTGGCGCCGCCCTTGATCTTGGCGATGATCGCCTTTGCGTCGGCTTCCTTCTCCACGAGGATGTGGCGGGCGTGGTATTCCTTGCCGTTGCCGAACTGCGCCTTGATCTTGTCGTACTGCTTGCGCAGTTCGTCGTCGTTGGCGCCGTGGGTCTTGACGTAGTCTTCGAACACCGCGCCGGCCAGCACGTTCAGGCGGGCCTGTTCCAGCTGTTCCTGCACGTCGTCGCGTTGCGTAATGCCACGCTTGTTGGCTTCCTGCAGCAGCAGCTCGCGGTCGATCAGCATCGTGCGGGCGCGGTCGCGCAGCTCGGGACTGGCAGGCTGGCCGGTTCCGGCGATCAGCTTGTCCAGCTTGGCCGAGGGGATGGGCTTGCCATTCACGACGGCGGCATTCTGGGCGAAAGCGGGCAGGCAGCCAGCAGCGAGCACAGCGGCCAGGCTGAACGAAAGGACGGTGATCTTCATGGAAATCTAGCGGGATTGATATTCTTCGTCGGTGTATGCACTGACCGCCAGAGCGTGAATCTGGGCGGGGAACAAGCTGCGCAGCGCATCATACACCATGCGGTGTCGGGTCACGCGCGTCTTGCCGGCGAATTGATCGCTGACAATTGTCACGTCATAGTGACCGCCACCCGACGCCGCGCCCGCATGGCCGGCATGGGCCGCGCTGTCGTCGCGGACGGTCAGGTGGGTGGGCGCGAGCGCCGCGCGCAGCAGCGCGTCGATGTGAGCGGGATCGGCTGCCATCAGTCGGGCCTCTTTTCGGCAGTGCCTTCCGCCGCGGGGGGCTCGTGCATATGGCGCGACAGCCAGATGCTCTGCACCACGATGAAGACCACCATCAGCCCCATGCTGCCGAACAGCTTGAAGTTGACCCAGGTGTCGGTATCGAACGAGTAGGCCACATACAGGTTGAGCACGCCCATCGCCGCGAAGAAGCCGGCCCAGGCGAGGTTCAGGCGGCTCCAGACCGGGTCCGGCAGGGTGACCTGCTTCTCCATCATCGCGCGGATGAGGTTCTTGCGCCAGCCGATGGCCGAGGCCACCAGCGTGACCGCGAACAGCCAGTACAGCACGGTCGGCTTCCACTTGATGAAGGTCTCGTTGTGCAGCAGGATCGTCGCCCCGCCGAACACGACGATGATCAGCAGGCTGATCCATTGCATCGGCTCCACCTTGCCGTGGCGCACGCGCACCCATGCGATCTGCCCGATCGTCGCGGCAATCGCCACGCCGGTGGCCGGATAGATGCCGAACAGCTTGAAGGCGACGAAGAAGAGGATGACCGGGAACAGGTCGAACAGGAATTTCATGCTTCAGGGGGCCGGTCGGCCGGATCGAGATCGTCGAATTTTAGCGCAGCCGAGTTGATGCAATAGCGCAGGCCGGTCGGCGCGGGGCCATCCTCGAACACATGGCCCAGATGGCTGCCGCATTCCTTGCAGCGAACCTCGACGCGCGTCATGCCGTGGCTATGGTCGGTATGCTCCTCGATGACCTCGCCGTTGATCGGGCGGAAATAGCTCGGCCAGCCGCAGCCCGCGTCGAACTTCGTGCCCGACTCGAACAGCGGGGTGCCGCAGCCGACGCAGTGATAGATACCCTGGTCCCAGTGGTCCCAGTAGCGGCCCGTGAACGGGCGCTCGGTGGCCGATTCGCGCGCCACGCGGTATTCGATGTCGGAGAGTTGCTCGCGCCACTCGGCGTCGGTTTTCTTCGTGGTCATTCCAGTTTCCCTTTCAATCGTTATACCGCCTTGGCGACGGTATCAAAATGAAGCGAAGCGGTCCTGGCTAGGCGCGCGGCCGCAGACAGTACAAGTGGTACGGCAAGGCCGCGCAACGACGCCAGGATCATTTTGATAGCGTCGCTACGAGGAGCAGCTGACTTCGAGTCCGGAAGCCCAGTCCGGCGGCAGCGCGGCATAGTGTTCCGCTTCCGGCTGCTCGTCGAACGGATGTGACAGCACGGCCAGCAGACGGTTCACTTCGCCGAAATCCTTGTCGCGCGCCGCGCGGATGGCGGTTTCCGCCAGGTGGTTGCGCAGCACGTACTTCGGATTCACCGCATTCATCGCCACCGCGCGGGCCGCATCGTCGGACGACTCCTTTTGCAGCCGTGCGCGGTACTCGGCGCCCCATGCATCCCAGGCGGCGCGATCGAGGAACAGGTCGCGCACCGGCGCGTCGGCAGCCCCATCCTTGCCCGATATGCGGGCGAGGTTGCGCCAGAACAAGGTGTAGTCCACACGCTGGGCGTGCAGCAGCTGGAACAGCCCGGTCAGCAGCGCCTCGTCGCCGTCGTCCGCCGATTGCAGGCCCAGCTTCCCGCGATAGTGCCGGAAAAACGCGGAAGCATAGCGGTCTCGGTACGGGTCGAGCGCCTCGCGCGCGAACTCGGCCGCCGCGTCGCTGTCCGCGAAGTCTTCGCGCCACAGCGGCAGCAGCGCCTGCGCGAGGCAATGCAGGTTCCAGAAGCCGATCTGCGGCTGCTGGCTGTACGCATAGCGGCCCTGCTGATCGGAATGGTTGCAGATATGGTTGGCGTCGAACCCATCGAGAAAGCCGAACGGGCCGTAGTCGATGGTCAGCCCGAGGATCGACAGATTGTCGGTATTCATCACGCCGTGACAGAAACCGACCGCCTGCCAGTGGGCCATCAGGTCCGCCGTGCGCAGCGACACCTCGCGCAGCAGCGCGTGATACGGGTTGCCGCCCGCATCGCGGCATTCGGGATAGAAACGGTCGATCACGAAGTCCGCGAGGCGGCGCAGCGACTCGTGGTCCTCGCGCGCGGCAAAGTGTTCGAAATGGCCGAAGCGGATAAACGACGGTGCCAGCCGCGTGACCACGGCCGCGGTTTCCATGGTCTCGCGGCGCACGGGAGCATCCGAGCCGACGATGGACAGCGCGCGCGTGGTCGGCACGCCCAGCGCGGCCATCGCTTCCGAGCACAGGTATTCGCGGATGGACGAGCGCAGTACCGCGCGGCCGTCGGCCATGCGCGAATACGGCGTCAGTCCGCCGCCCTTGAGCTGGATCTCCCACGGGCCCGCTGCCGTTTGCGCTTCCGCGAGGCGGATCGCGCGGCCGTCGCCGAGCTGACCGGCCCAGACGCCGAACTGGTGGCCCGAGTACACGGTTGCGAGCGGGTCCGCCCAGTCGGGTACCGCGCAGCCGCCGAACGTGTCGATGAATGCCGGTTGCCGCGCTTCCGCGCCGATGGTATCGCCGCGCCAGCCGAGCAGTGCCGCGGCGGCCGGCGCCACGCTCACGAGGTAGGGCGAGGGCAGCGGTGTCGGCGACAGGCGCGTGAAGAACCGTTCGCCGAGTTCCGCGAAGCCGGGCGCCGTGGTGAAGGGCACGGCAAACGGGATGCGTGCCATGGCGGAAGCGCCGGGGGTTGCGCTGTGGTCGGAATCTGGGGGCATCGGGAGGACTTGTGTTGGACGTATGTGCGGTCTCGGGCTAGGGAAAACGACATGTTGAGACGGCATATGACAACCAGTATTGTACGTGCACCGGTTTTGCGAGACTCGGCCCAAAATTAGCACGATTGTTCGTTTTTGAGGCCGTGCCAGAAAAACGCTGGAGACCATGGAGACGACCATATGGCATTGATGGGTCAAATGATGGGCGCGCCATTGCTCATTTCTTCGATCATCAAGCACGCCGCGCGCTACTACGGCACGACTGAAATCGTTTCACGACGGACCGAGGGCGATCTCCACCGCTATACCTACCGCGACTGCGAACTTCGCGCGCGCAAGCTGGCCCAGGCGCTGGCCGCGCTCGGCGTGCAGCAGGGCGAGCGCGTCGGCACGCTGGCCTGGAACGGCTACCGCCACCTCGAGCTGTACTACGGCGTGTCCGGCATGGGCGCCGTCTGCCATATGATCAATCCGCGCCTGTTCGCGGAGCAGATCGCCTATATCGTCAATCACGCCGAGGACCAGTACGTGTGCTTCGATGCCACGTTCCTGCCTCTCGTCGAAGGCGTGGCCCCGCATTGCCCGAAGGTCAGGGGCTGGATCATGCTGGCGGACCGCGCGCATATGCCGGCGGACGCCAAGGTGCCGCTGCTGTGCTACGAGGATCTGCTGGACGCTCAGGACGGCGACTACACGTGGCCCGAGCTCGACGAGAACCAGGCCTCGAGCCTTTGCTATACGTCCGGCACCACGGGCAATCCGAAGGGCGCGCTCTATTCGCATCGCTCCACGGTGCTGCACGCCTACGCGGCGGCGCTGCCCGATGCGCTGGGCTGCTCGGCCCGCGACGTGATCCTGCCCGTCGTGCCGATGTTCCACGTCAACGCATGGGGCCTGCCCTATGCGGTGCCGCTGGTCGGCGCCAAGCTCGTGCTGCCGGGGCCGAAGCTCGACGGTGCCTCGCTGTACGACCTGTTCGAGCGCGAGGGGGTGACGTTCTCCGCGGGGGTGCCGACGGTATGGCTCGGCCTGCTGCAGCACGTGCAGGCCAACGACCTGAAATTCTCGACCTTCCGCCGCACCGTGATCGGCGGCTCGGCCGTGCCGCCCGCGATGATTCGCGCGCTGGAGGCGCTCGGTGTCGAGGTGATCCACGCCTGGGGCATGACCGAGATGTCGCCGCTGGGCACCGTGTGCAAGCTGCTCGCACGCCATGCGGACCTGCCCGAGGACGAGCAGCACCGGATCCTGGAAACGCAGGGCCGTGTGATCTATGGCGTGGACATGAAGATCGTCGATGGCGAGGGGCGCGAGTTGCCCTGGGACGGCAAGGCGTTTGGAGACCTGCTCGTGCGCGGGCCCTGGGTGATCGACCGCTATTTCCGGGCGGAGACGAGCGCGCACGAGGATGGGTGGTTTCCCACGGGCGACGTCGCGACGATCGACCCGGACGGGTATATGCAGATTACCGATCGCAGCAAGGACGTGATCAAGTCCGGCGGCGAATGGATTTCTTCGATCGACATCGAGAACGTGGCCGCCGCGCATCCCGCGGTGCATATGGCTGCATGCATCTCTGTGCGGCATCCCAAATGGGACGAGCGGCCGTTGCTCGTGGTGGTGAAGCGCGCGGGCATGGACGTGTCGCGCGAGGCGCTGCTGCAGTTTTTTGAGGGCAAGGTCGCCAAATGGTGGATCCCCGACGACGTGGCGTTCGTCACCGAAATCCCGCTGACCGCGACGGGCAAGATGCAAAAGCTCAGGCTGCGCGAGCAATTCGCGGACTACAGGCTGCCGACCGCATAGCAGCTCCCTACAAGAAAGAGTGAAGGAGACAGGCATGACCAAGATGCGTCCGTTGGCGGCAGCCACGGCTGTAGTGGCGGCGTTCGGTTCCTCGCTGGCTTTCCCGGCCTTTGCCGATACCGTCAAGATCGCGTTTATCGATCCGCTCTCGGGCCTGATGGCCCCGGTGGGTCAGAACCAGCTCAAGAGCTGGCAGTACGTGGCCGAGGTGGCGAACCAGAAAGGGTGGGGCGGTCCGCACAAGTTCGAGGTGGTGGGCTTCGACAACAAGCTGTCGCCGCAGGAAAGCCTGACCATCCTCAAGCAGGTGGCCGACCAGAACATCCGCTATATCGTGCAGGGCAACGGCTCGTCGGTGGGGCTCGCGCTCGAGGACGCCGTGGCCAAGCATAACGAGCGCAATCCGGGCAAGGAGATCGTCTACCTGAACTACGCGGCGGTGGACCCGGACATGACCAACAGCAAATGCAGCTACTGGCATTTCCGGCTCGATGCGAACTCCGACATGAAGATGGAGGCGCTGACCACCTATCTGGCCAAGGATCCCGCGGTCAAGAAGGTGTACCTGATCAACCAGAACTACTCGTTCGGGCATCAGGTGACGCGCGCGGCGAAGGAATACCTCAAGCGCAAGCGGCCCGATATCCAGATCGTCGGCGAAGATCTGCACCCGCTCGCGCAGGTCAAGGACTTTGCGCCGTACGCGGCCAAGATCAAGGCGTCCGGCGCCGATACGGTGATCACGGGCAACTGGGGCAGCGACCTCGCGTTGCTGGTCAAGGCCGCCAAGGACGCCAGCCTCACCACCAACTTCTATACGTACTACGCGACGACCACGGGCGTGCCCACCGCGATGGGCGCGGCGGGGGCCGAACGCGTGCGCTACGTCGGGTACTACAACCCGAACAACGACGGGTTCCGCGGCGCCGAAGTGATCGACGGCTTCAAGAAGAAGTACAACGACGACTTCTACGTGGTGGCCTCGTACACGGGGGTCGCGATGCTCGCCAAGGCGATCAAGGACTCGGGCTCGACCGATCCGGTCAAGGTGGCCAAGGCGCTCGGCGGCATCAAGGTGGACAGCATGAACGGTACCGTCGAGATGCGCGCGAGCGATCATCAGGCCCAGCAGCCGCTCGTGGTGGCCACGTGGACCAAGGTCAATGGCAAGGACGTGAAGTACGACCAGGAGAACACGGGCTACGGCTGGAAGACCAATGCGGTGCTCGACCAGTACGTGGCCGCGCAGCCGACGTCGTGCCAGATGAAGCGTCCGGGCTGATTCTCCGGAACGCGCCCCGTGGAATTCTTCATCATCTCTCTGCTGAACGGCATCAGCTACGGACTGCTGCTGTTCATGCTGTCATCGGGCCTGACGCTGATCTTCAGCATGATGGGCGTGCTCAACTTCGCGCATGCGAGCTTCTATATGCTCGGCGCGTATCTGGCGTACACGATCTCGCAGGCCATCGGCTTCTGGCCCGCGCTGATCGTGGCGCCGCTGCTGGTGGCGGGCGCGGGCGCGCTGGTGGAGCGCTTTGGGTTGCGGACCGTGCACAAGTACGGGCACGTGGCCGAGCTGCTGTTCACGTTCGGGCTCGCGTACCTGATCGAGGAGGGCGTCAAGCTCGTGTGGGGACTTGCCGCGGTGCCGTACCGCGTGCCGCCCGAGCTCGACGGCCCGCTGTTCACGGTGTTCACGTCCTCGTTCCCGAAGTACCGCGCGTTCATGATGCTCGTGTCGCTGGCGATGCTGCTGGGCATCTACCTCGTGCTGACGCGCACACGCATCGGCCTTGTGATTCAGGCCGCGCTCACGCATCCGGAGATGGTGGAGGCGCTCGGCCATAACGTGCCGCGCGTGTTCATGATGGTGTTCGGCGGCGGCGCGGCGCTCGCGGGGCTGGCCGGCGTGATCGGCGGCAATGCGTTCGTCACCGAGCCGTCGATGGCGGCGGCGGTGGGATCGATCGTCTTCGTGGTGGCGGTGGTCGGCGGCATGGGCTCGCTGGTGGGCGCGTTTATCGCGTCGATCCTGATCGGTGTGCTGCAGACGTTCGCGGTGACGATCGATGCGTCGGTGGCCAGCGTGGTGGCCGGCATCGGACTGGACATCACCGACGCCACGCCGCTGAGCTCGCTGTGGAAGCTCACGGTGGCGCAGGTGGCGCCCGTGCTCCCGTATCTGCTGCTGGTGGTCATGCTGATCGTGCGCCCGCGCGGGCTCATGGGCACGCGGGAGGGGTAAGGGATGGCATCCATGACCGGTACGACCATGCATTACCGTCCGCTGAACCTCGCGCGCTGGCTGATCTGGGGCCTCACCGCCCTGGTCATGCTGGTGCTGCCGCTGCTGTTTCCGGGCGGGTTCGCGGTGACGCTGCTCTCGCAGATGGGCGTGATGATCATCTTTGCGCTGTCGTACAACATGCTGCTCGGGCAGACCGGCATGCTGTCGTTCGGCCACGCGGTGTATTCGGGGCTCGGCGCGTTTATCGCGGTGCATGTGCTCAATATGATCGGCGCGGGCAAGCTGTGGTTTCCCGTATCGATGCTGCCGCTCGTGGGAGGATTGGCAGGCGCGTTCTTCGGCGTGCTGTTCGGCTATGTGACCACACGGCGGTCGGGCACGACGTTCGCGATGATCACGCTGGGCATCGGCGAGATGGTGTTCGCGAGCTCGCTGATGTTTCCGGACTTCTTTGGCGGGGAAGGTGGTATCTCGACCAATCGCGTCGTGGGCGATCCGTTCCTCGGCATCACGTTCGGGCCCGGCCGGCAGGTCTATTACCTGATTGCCGCATGGTGCCTCGTGTCGATGATCGGCATGTATGCGTGGACGCAGACGCCGCTCGGGCGCATTGCCAATGCGGTACGCGACAACCCCGAGCGCGTGGAGTTCATCGGCTACAACACGCAGCGCGTGCGCTACCTGGTGCTGATTCTCTCCGCGTTCTTCGCGGGTATCGCGGGGGCATTGTCGGCCATCAACTTCGAGATCGTCTCGGCGGAGAACGTCAGCGCGGTGCGTTCCGGCGGCGTGTTGCTGGCGACGTTCATCGGCGGCGCGGGGGTGTTCTTCGGGCCGGTGATCGGGGCCATCGTGTTCATTCTGTTCGCGGTGGCGCTGTCGGACCTGACCAAGGCGTGGCTGCTGTATCTGGGGCTGTTCTTCGTGCTGATGGTGATGTTCGTGCCGGGCGGCATTGCCAGCGTGCTGCTGCGTCAGTTGCCGCTGATCGCGGCGCGCCGCTTCGGGCAGATGCTGCCCGCCTACGGACGGGGCGCGGTGGCCGCGCTCCTGCTGCTGGCCGGGGCGATCCTGACCATCGAGATGATCTACAAGGTGCAGGTGGATAGCGCCGGCGGGACGGCCATGTCGTTGCTGGGCATACCGTTCGACGCCGGCACGCCCGTGCCATGGATCGTCGCGGCGGTGCTGTGGGCCGTGGGCGCGCTGGCGTGGCGGCATGCGGCCGCGCGCGTGCGGGCCACGCTTGAGCGCATCCAGTTCGAGACCGGAGGTGTGGCATGACGGCAGGAGTGCCCGCGTTGGAACTTACCGACGTGCGCAAGCGCTTCGGGCAGACCGAGATCATTCGCGGCGTGACGTTGGCCGTGCCGCGTGGCGAGCGGCACGCGATGATCGGGCCGAACGGCGCCGGCAAATCGACGACATTCAATCTGATGTCGGGACGTTTTGCGCCGAGTTCGGGGTCGGTGAAGCTCAATGGCGAGGAGATCGGGGGCAAGCGGCCGTTCGAGATCAATCGGATGGGGCTGTCGCGCAGCTTTCAGATCACGAATATCTTCCATCGGCTGTCGGTGTTCGAGAACCTGCGCTGCGCGGTGCTCTGGGCGCTCGGGTATCGCTATTCGTTCTGGCACCGGTTGTCGGCCCTGCACGATGCGCGGCTACGCGCGGAGGAGGTGCTCGAGCTGATAGGCATGACGCATCGGCGCCAGACGCAGGCCGGGCTGCTGACCTATGCGGAGCAGCGCGCGCTCGAGATCGGCATCACGATCGCGGGCGGCGCGGATGTGATCCTGCTCGACGAGCCGACGGCGGGGATGAGCCGGTCCGAGTCCGACCATGCGGTGGAGCTGATTCGCAGGGTGACGGCGGGCAAGACGCTGATCATGGTGGAGCACGATATGAGCGTGGTGTTCGGGCTCGCGGACAAGATCTCGGTGCTCGTCTATGGGGAAGTGATCGCCAGCGACACGCCCGAGGCAATCCGCGCGAATCCGAAGGTCCGGGAGGCGTATCTCGGCACCACGCTCGACGACCATGCGGAGGTGGCGTAATGGCAGGGCCGATGCTCGATGTAGCCAGACTGCATGCGTACTACGGCAAGAGCCATATCCTGCATGGCGTGGACCTGCAGATCGGCGAGGGGGAGATCGTCGCGCTGCTTGGCCGCAATGGCGTGGGCCGCTCGACGCTCGCGAAGGCGATTCTCGGGATGGTACGCGCGGAGGGGGCGGTAAGGCTGCGTGGCACCGATGTGCTGGGGCATCGCACGTTCGAGATCGCCCACCTCGGTATCGGCTACGTCCCCGAGAACCGCGATATTTTCCCGACGCTGACGGTGCGGCAGAACCTGCAGCTCGGCGAAAAACGCAACCCGCGCCAACCGAAGCCGCGCTGGTGCCTCGACGACATGTACCGGATGTTCCCGCGCCTGCGCGAACGCGAACACACGCCCGCCGGCGTGCTCTCCGGCGGCGAGCAGCAAATGCTCACGCTGTGCCGCACGCTGATGGGCGACCCGGACCTCGTGCTGATCGACGAACCCACGGAAGGGCTCGCCCCGCTGATCGTGGCCCAGGTCGCCGAATCCCTCCGCGCGCTCCGCGAACGCGGCATCTCGGTCCTGCTGATCGAACAGAAACTCGCCATCGCGCTCGATATTTCCCAACGCGTGTACGTGATGGGGCATGGACAGATCGTGTTCGAGGGGACGCCCGCGGAGCTCAAGGGGAATGCGGTCGTGCGGAAGGAGTGGCTGGAGGTTTGAAACAAGTCGCGCTCCACCATGTCCGGCCCGTCACTTCCAGAAGCCCTCGTGCGCGCGGGCGGCTTCCTCTTCGAGCATCGGACCCGCGACCTCCACGCGCCGCTGGCCGCGCGCGAAGACCTCGCGGCACGGCAACGAGAACGTCGGGTTCTCGGGATGATCGCCGGTGAGACCGAGGAGCGTGTGCTCGGACAGCGCATAGACGACGCGGCCGATGCCCGTCCAGTAGATCGCCCCCGCGCACATGCAGCACGGTTCCGCGCTCGTGTAGAGCGTGCATCGCGCCAGCGCTTCGGGCGTCAGCACGCGCGCGGCCGCCGCCGCGGCCGCGAGTTCGGCGTGCTGGGTCGGATCGCCTTCGGGAGGCATCGAGTTGTTGCCTGCCGCCGATACGATGTTTCCTGCTTCGTCGGCCACGAGGGCCGCGAACGGATGGCGGCCGCGTTCCCGCGATCGGTACGACTCGGCAATCGACTTCCGAAGCAAATCGAGATCGCGTGCGCGGACGGCGTCGGGCGTTTCGGCTTCGGACGTTCTTTCAAGGGGCGGGATACTCATCGCGTTCTTCCAGAGGGTTGGTGTTCGGATGCAAGGCCGTGCCTTGCAGTGACTTGCCATTCAGCAGTACGTTGAGGAGGATCGCGGTCATGCCGCCGAGGAAGATGCCGCTCTCCAGCACCAGCTTCAACGTGCCGCTGACGTGCGCGAACAACGCGGGAAACGACATGGGCAGCACGCCGACACTGATCGAGACCGCGACAACGATCGCATTGCGCGTGCCGTCGAACTTCACGCGCGACAGCTCCTGGATGCCCGCGACGGTCGTCATGCCGAACATCACGATGGCACAGCCGCCCAGAACGGGGCGGGGGACCGAGGCAATCAAGGCCCCGAGCTTGGGGAACAGGCCCATCAACACCATGATGACGCCGGCCGTCGCCACGACATAGCGGCTCTTGACGCCGGACAGCGCGATGAGGCCGGTGTTCTGCGTGAAGGCGTTGTACGGAAAGCTGTTGAAGATGCCGCCAAGCATCGTGGAGAGGCCATCGGCGCGAAACGCGTTACCGAGCGTTTGCTGATCCGCCGGTTTGCCGACGATCTTGCCGATGGCCAGGCAGTTGCCCGTGGTCTCCGCCATGATGATCAGCATCGCCAGCACCATGATGAGCGCGGGCGCCAGGCGGAACTCCGGCATGCCGAAAGCGAACGGCGCGCTGATCTCGAACCAGGCGGCGCTGCCGACATGAGAGAAGTCGGTCAGCCCGAACGCGGTGGCGATGATCGTTCCCGCCACCAGCCCCAGCAACACCGACAGATTCCCCACGATGCCGCGGAAGCGCGCGTTGATCACGAGCGTGACCACAATCGTGGCGGCACCCAGCAGGAGGTTCGGTACGCTGCCAAATCCGGGCGCGCCAGGGTCGCCGCCGCCGAGCCAGATGGCGGCCGCCGGCATCAGCGATACACCGATGATCGTGATCAGGCTGCCGATGACCACCGGCGGAAAAAAGCGGAGCAGCCGGCTGAACACCGGCGCCAGCGCAATCGTGGCCGCGCCCGCCGCGATGACCGAGCCGAACACGACGGTCAGCCCGTACTGCTGTCCGATCATGATCATCGGCGCCAACGCGATAAAGGAGCAGCCCTGGATCAGCGGCAGGCGCGCGCCGAACTTCCATATGCCGAGGCACTGGAGGATCGTCGCGATGCCCGACGTCAGCAGATTCGCATTGATCAGGGTGACGACCTGCGCCGAGGACAGGCCGAGCGCACTGCCAAGGATCAACGGCACCGCGACAGCGCCCGCATACATCACCAGTACATGCTGCAAGCCGTAACTTGCCAGCTGCCTCGCCGGCAGCACCTCGTCCACCGGGTCCACCGCGGTGCTCTTGCTCATTCGCCCTCTCCCTCGCTGATGATGGGGGCAGCGGAATTCCCGCTGCCCCAGATATGTGCGCGACATGCACGAAGACAGGGCGCCGCATCACGCGAACCTCGCGTTGTTGCCCGCACCGGCGTCGCTAGGGCATGATCCATCGGAGACGTCATCCAACCAAATCAACAGCCATCGATTTTTTCGATGGAAAAGGGCTATGCGGTTTTCGCTGGAGCAGGTGCAGGTGTTCGTCGTCGTTGTGGAAACGGGGTCGTTTTCCGCGGCGGCGCGACGGCTGGGAAAGACACAATCGACGATCAGCAGCGCCATCTCCAACCTGGAGATCGACCTCGGCGTCACGTTGTTCGATCGAACTCACAAGATCCCCACCGTCACGGAGGCGGGCCGCACGCTGCTGGGGGAGGCCACCGCCGTCCTCGAGCGCTGCCGGTCGCTCGAAGCGCATGCCGCGAGCCTGGCGGGTGCGAATCCCGCCGAGCTCACGCTTGCGATCGAGATCCCCTACAACACCGTCATGCCGGTCCTGATGGATTTCGAACGCGAATTCCCCTACGTCGACCTGACCATTCGCAATCCTATGTCGGGTGACGTGAGTGAACTGGTGTTGAAAGGAGACGCCGAGGTTGGCATTGCGTTCGCGCAGCCCGGTTATTCGCCCGAGCTCGACTTCGTGCAGCTCGGCAAGCTGATCATGGTCCACGTTACGCATCCCGAGCACCCGCTGGCCTCTCTCGATCGCGTGTCGTTCGAGGATCTGCATGCCTATCGTCGCCTTGCCTTCACCGCGCACGCAAACAAGCTGCCGACGACGGAGTACCTTCGCGCGGCGCGCACCTGGCAGGCGGAAAGCTATCTCGCGCTGATGGAGATGGTCAGCAACGGTCTCGGCTGGGCGACGCTGCCGCGGCAGCTGATTCGCGATGAACTGGCGCGAGGCGATCTCGTCGAGCTGCAGCTGGCGGCGTATCCGCATACGGACTGGCTCGTCGGCGTCGACCTCGTATGGCGCAGGTCAGCGAGCCGCGGCCGCGCCCACAGATGGCTCCACCAACGGCTGCAACGGCACATGGTTTTCGAAGTCGGCGCGGGCGGGCAACGCACTACGCGATAGGGCGGATATACGCCGCCAGCTCCTCGGGCGTGCCTGACGGGAAGGCCTCCTTCAGGTGGTCGAGGAATGCGGTGACGCGGATGCTGAGATGCCGCCGCGACGGATAGAGCGCCCATAACGCGACCTCCGTGCCCGCGATATCGCCCCAGCGCGACAGCGCGCCCGACGCGAGGTCCGCGCTCACCATCGACAACGGCAGGCAGGCGGCGCCCATCCCGAGCCGGACCGCATCGCGTATCAGGAACAGGGACGAGAGCACTGCCACGGGCGTGATGGGAAGCCGGACCTGACCCGCGCGCGTGGTGACCTCCCAGGACGAACGCTGCTCGCTTTCCTGTCGGACGATGGCCGGGACGGGGCGATCGGCCTTGCGCGGGCGGTGCAGATCGTGCGCCGCGACGACCACCAATCGGTCGCGAACGAAGATGCGGCCGATGAGGTCTTCATCGCGGTCCGGGTTGACGCGGATCGCGAGGTCGTAGCCCTCCGCGAGCATGTCCACGCTGCGGTCCTCCGTCGTGACTTCCAGCCGTACCTCGGGATACTTCCGCGCGAATGTCGCGATGAGCTTCCCCATCGCGATCTGGGAGAACAGCGCCGGCGCGGTGATGCGCAGACGCCCGCGAGGCCGTTCGCTCCCGGAGGCGATCGCCGACGCGCTCTCCGCGATCTCGGCGAGCAGCGCCCCCGTCCGCGCATATAGCGCGTGTCCTTCCTGCGTGAGCGCGAGACCCCGGGGCCCGCGTTCGAAGAGCCGCAGCGAGAGGCTGTCCTCCAGCTCGGCGATCTTGCGCGATAGCGTGGCCTTGGGCCGCCCGGTCGCGCGCGCCGCGGCGCCCAGGCTTTCGTGGCGGGCGACGAGGTTGAAATCGGCCAGCGCGAGGAGATCGAGGTGTTCCATTTTTGGGACGACGCGTTCAATTTTGACGGCTACCGGAGCGAATATGGATCGATTACTGTTTCCTGGCAAGTGCAATTTTCTTAGCCAACTTTCGTCAGGAGAACAGCATGACCATCCTTATCACCGGTGCAACAGGGCGCGTCGGGCGCCAAGTCGTGGGCCAACTCGTGCAGCGCGGTGCCAATGTCCGCGCGCTCGTCCGGGATCCATCCAAGGCAGGGCTCCCGCCAGAGGTGGATATCGTTCAAGGCGATATGCTCGACATTGCCGCGTTGCGGAAAGCCTTCGTCGGCGTGCGGACGCTGTTCCTGCTCAATGCCGTGGCGGGAGACGAATTCACCCAGGCGTTCACCGTCCTCAATATCGCCCGCGAGTCCGGGGTGCGGCGCATCGTCTATCTGTCGGTCATGCACGCGGAGCGCTTCGCGAACGTGCCGCACTTCGCCGTGAAGCTCGCGGTCGAGCGGCTGATCGAACACGCCGGCTTCAGCGCGACCGTGCTGCGGCCGGCTTATTTCATGGACAACGAGCATATGGTGAAGGACGTCATCCTTCGACACGGCGTGTACCCCATGCCCGTCGGCGGCAGGGACGTCGCCATGGTCGATACCGGCGACATCGCCGAGGTGGCGGCGCTCGAACTGATCCGCCGCCATGACGGGCCGGAAGACCTGCCCAGCGAAGCCTTCAATCTGGTGGGTCCCGACACGCTGACCGGCAGCGGCCTGGCCGCGATATGGTCGGACATCACCGGCCGCACGATCGCTTACGGCGGGGATGATCCAACGGCTTTCGAGGCCAACCTCGCCAACTTCCTGCCGGCGTGGATGGCTTACGAAATGCGCTTGATGGCGGAGCGATACGTGAGCGACGGCATGGTGCCGGAAGCGGGGGATGTCGAGCGGTTGACGCGTATCCTTGGCCGGCCCCTGCGTGCATACGGGCAGTTTGCGGCGGCGCTCGCCCGCGCGGCTGCGTAGCTGCGCGCATGCCTACGCGCGCATCCCTACGCGCGAGGCGGCTTGCGTCCGGGGGGCTTTGCCCGCCGGCGGGGCGCCGGCGCAGCGAACATCGGCATGTCGCGCCGGATACGTTCGAGCAGGGCGTTGGCCGCCACGCCCAGCGGCCTTCCGTTCTTGACGAGCAACTGCGCCTTGGCCGATTCGAACAGCGGATGCGCGATGGGCAGCGTGACCAGTTCACCCGAACCCAGCTCGTGATAGGCGGCAAACGCGCCCATCAGCGTGATGCCGTGATGGCGTTTGACGAAGTGCCGCAACACGGCGAGCGAATTGGTCGTCAGCGTCGGGCGGATCTGGATGTTTTCGGCGTACGACAGCATCTGCACGATCTGTCCGAGCCCGAATGCGGGCGGCATCATCGCCAGCGGAAAGTCGTTCAGCTCATGGACATCGACTTTCGTGCCGCGCAACGCGAGCGGGTGGTTGGTATGGACGAGCAGCACCACCGGCTGCGATGACGTGGCCACCCAGCGCACGTCCGCGTGCGAGGGCGGGTTGTACGCCAGGCCGATATGCGCGCGGCTGTCCGCCACCTCCTGTAGCACGTTGTTGACGGGCAGCGTATCCACGGTGACATCGAGTCGCGGGTACCGCGCGCAGAAATCGGTGAGCACTTCATCCATCAGGCTATCGACGTAGCCTTCGCTGGTCGCAATGCGCACCTGGCCATGCTGCAGGCCGCGCAATGCC
The DNA here is from genome assembly GCF_038440175.1 of Cupriavidus sp. OTU4054. Classification (NCBI taxonomy): domain Bacteria; kingdom Pseudomonadati; phylum Pseudomonadota; class Betaproteobacteria; order Burkholderiales; family Burkholderiaceae; genus Cupriavidus; species Cupriavidus sp. OTU4054. The sequence goes on along the minus strand of NZ_JASATF010000004.1, from coordinate 275,907 downwards.
TGCAGGCGGTCTTCGAACAGTTCATGTTGGGCACGACAGCCTTGCCAGTATTCCAGCAGATGCTGCGCGACTTCGGTGGGCTGCACGCCGCGCGCGTGGCGGTCGAACAGGGCCGCGCCCACTTCCTCCTCCAGCAGGCGTATCTGTCGGGCAATGACGGAAGGCGACGTGTTGATGCTGTCCGCCGCGCCGCGGATCGATCCGTGCGTCAGTACCTCGTGGAAATAGCGCAGCCTGCGCTGGTTCAGTTCTCGCATATCGACTTCCGCGTGAAGATGAGTGTTGCCGGATGAGCAACGATAGCCGACTTCGGTTGCTCTTGCCATGCCATTTCAACTGCCGCACGATGCTCGAAAACTAAAAGAGCGCACCAGCACAACGTTCATCGCATCCACGAACGACCAAGGGAGTAACCTGCATGACCCCCACACTGCCTCCGCGTAGCACGCCGGCGCACGATAGCGCCGCGCAACAGGCCCTGTACCGGAAACTGAACTGGCGCCTGCTGCCGTTCCTGCTGCTCTGCTACACGTTTGCCTACCTCGACCGCGTCAACATCGGTTTCGCCAAGCTGCAGATGCAGAGCGACCTGGGCCTGTCCGATGCGGTGTACGGCCTCGGCGCCGGCATCTTTTTCTTCGGTTACGTGTTGTTCGAAATCCCCAGTAACCTGCTGCTTCCCCGGATCGGCGCGCGCAAGACGATCAGCCGTATTCTGGTGCTCTGGGGTCTGACCTCGGCCTGCATGATGTTCGTGCGCGACGAGACCACGTTCTACGTGATGCGCTTTCTGCTGGGCGTGTTCGAGGCCGGCTTTGCTCCCGGCATGATCTTCTACCTCACGTACTGGTACGGGCAGCAGCGCATGGCGCGCGTGATGGCCGTCGTGATGCTGGCGGGTCCGCTCGGCGGCATCTTCGGCTCGCCCCTGTCGACGTGGCTGATGACGGCGCTCTCGGGCGCGCACGGCCTCGCCGGCTGGCAATGGATGTTCCTCGTCGAGGGCCTGCCTTGCGTCCTGCTCGGCGCCCTGGCGCTGCGCGTGCTGGCGGACCGGCCCGCCGATGCCAGGTGGCTCACCGACGAAGAAAAGCGCATGATCGCCCAAGCGTTGCGCTCGCCCGCCGGCGGCCACCATTCGTTCGGCCAGGTCGCGCGCGACCCGCGTGTCTACCTGCTGGCCTTCGCCTACTTCACGATGATCTGCGGCATCTACGCGGTGAGCTTCTGGCTCCCCAGCATCCTCAAGGCGGATGGCGTCACCGACACCATGCAGATCGGCCTCTATTCGATGATTCCGTATATCGCGGCCGCCATGGCGATGATCGTCATCGGCAGGCGTTCGGACCGGCGCGGTGAACGGCGGCTGCATAGCGCGGTGCCCGCCTTTATCGGCGCCGCCGCGCTGGCGGTGGCCACGCTCTTCAGCGGCAACCTCGCGGTGTCGCTGCTCTGCATGACGATTGCCACGGCGATGATGTGGACCGCCTACACGGTGTTCTGGGCCATTCCTTCGCAATACCTGAAAGGCGACGCCGCGGCGGGCGGCATCGCGCTGATCAATACCATTGGCCTCATCGGCGGCTTCCTGAGTCCGACGATCATCGGCTGGGTGCGCACGACCACAGGCAGCATGCAGGCTGGCCTGCTCGTGATGGTGGCCCTGCTGGTGGCCGGTGCCGTGACGCTCGTCGCCAGCCGCATGCCCGCGCCCCAGGCCAGTCCGGCCGCGATCTAAGATGACATTGAACATGGAGAGCCCCGTGGCACCCCGAATCCTGATTGCCGGTTTCCAGCACGAGACCAATACGTTTGCGCCGTCCAAGGCCACCTACGCGAGCTTCGAGCGGGGAGAGGGCTTTCCCGCGATGGTGCGCGGCGGCGATGTGCTGGCACTGCGCGATGTGAACATTCCGGCCGGCGGTTTCATCCAGGCCGCGGAACGCAACGGCTGGTCGCTGAGCCCCGTGATCTGGGCCGGCGCGAGCCCGTCGGCGCACGTTACCGAGGACGCCTTCGAGCGCATCGCCGGCGAGATCGTCGAAGCGGCCCGCGACGGCGGTTTCGATGCGGTGTATCTCGACCTGCATGGCGCGATGGTCGCCGAGCATGCCGACGATGGCGAAGGCGAATTGCTGGCGCGCGTGCGCGGCGCGATCGGCCCCGATGTGCCGCTGGTGGCTTCGCTCGACCTCCACGCCAATGTCACGCAACGCATGCTCGATGCCGCCGACGCGCTGGTGGCGTACCGCACGTATCCGCATGTCGATATGGCGGAAACCGGGGTGCGCGCGGCAGAGCTGTTGCAGGCGCTCTTGAAGAGCCCGCGACGCTGGCGGGCCGCCGCGCGCCGGTTGCCATTCCTCATTCCGATCAACGGCATGTGCACGATGCTGGAACCGGCGCGCGGGTTGTATGCGGCGCTGGCCGAGCTGGAGTCCGATGGCGTCGTCTCGCTGTCGTTCGCCCCGGGTTTCCCGGCCGCCGACTTCCCCGAGTGCGGGCCCGTGATCTGGGGGTACGCCGAGGATGCAGCGGTCGCCGATGCCGCGGTGCAGGTGCTTTACGACAAGATGCTGGCCGAGGAGTCCGCGTGGGAGGTGCCGTTCCTCTCGCCGGACGAGGCCGTCCGCGAGGCCATGCGCATGGCGGAGGGCGCCACGCGCCCGGTGGTCATCGCCGATACGCAGGACAACCCCGGCGCCGGCGGCGACTCCAATACGATGGGCATGCTGCGTGCGCTATTGCGCAACGGCGCGCAGGGCGCGGCCATCGGGTTGATATGGGACCCGGCGGCCGCGGCGGCGGCGCATCGCGCGGGCGTTGGCGCCACGATCGACGTGGCGCTCGGTGGCGTGTCCGGGGTGCCCGGCGACGCGCCATTGCAGGCGCGCTTCGAGGTGCTGAAGCTGTCGGACGGCGTTTGCCGGTTCGGTGGCCCGATGATGCACGGCATGCTCGCCGATGTGGGACCGGTGGCGCTGCTGGGGATCGATGGTGTGCAGGTCGTTGTCAGCGGCGGCAAGGCGCAGATGCTCGATCGCAATCTCTATCGCGTTGGCGGCGTCGAGCCGGAGGCGATGAAGATCCTCGTGAACAAGAGCTCGGTCCATTTCCGGGCGGACTTCCAGGGCACAGCGCATGCGGTGCTCGTGGCAAAGGCCCCCGGCCCGATGACGGCCGATCCCGCGGATCTGCCGTGGACACGCCTGGCGCCCGGCATTCGGCTCAAGCCCATGGGGAAGCCCTTCGCGCCCTGACATTGTCAATCGAGACTTGAATATCCTTTAACCTGCCAACGCTGTTTCTCCTTCTGCAGGCGCACTACATTGCGCTGATCGCTTCAATCAGAGGGAGAAACCATGCAATACAAGCAGCTTGGCAATACCGGACTTCTCGTGTCCCAGCTCTGCCTGGGGACGATGACGTTCAGCAGCGGACAAGGCATTTACAAGCATATCGGCAACGTCGGTCAGGAACTGGCGGACACGCTCGTCAAGGCGAGTCTCGATGCGGGGATCAATTTCTTTGATACGGCGGATGTCTATTCCGGCGGCGAAAGCGAGTCGATCCTTGGGCAGGCGTTCAAGAACCTGGATGTGCCGCGCACGGCGTACGTGCTCGCTACCAAGGGTTACAGCCGCATGGGGCCGGGGCGCAACGATGTTGGCGCGTCGCGCGGACATCTGATGGATGCCGTTCACGCGAGCCTCCGGCGCCTGGGCACCGATCATATCGATCTGTATCAGATTCATGCCACCGACACCGTCACGCCGATCGAGGAAACCCTGCGCGCGCTCGACGATCTGGTCACGCAGGGCAAGGTGCGGTACATCGGCGTCTCCAACTGGGCCGCGTGGCGAATCGCCACGGCGCTTGGCATCTCGAACGCGAAAAACTATGCACGGTTTGCGACCGTACAGGCGTACTACTCCGTGGCCGGGCGGGATCTGGAGCGGGAACTGGTTCCGCTGATGCAGCACGAGAAGCTCGGTTTGATGGTGTGGAGTCCACTGGCCGGCGGCCTGCTTTCAGGACGGTTCAGCCGCAACAATCAGAACCCGGAAGGCTCTCGCCGCTCCGAATTCGATTTCCCGATCGTCGACAAGGCGCGCGCGTGGGACGTGCTCGACGTGCTGGCGCCCATCGCCCGCACGCATGAATGCAGTGTTGCGCGTATTGCGCTGGCATGGCTGCTATCGCGCGACGTGGTGACCAGCGTCATCGTCGGTGCCAAACGGATCGACCAGCTGACCGATAACCTGGAAGCCACCCGGATCGAACTGTCGCGCGACGAGATCGCCGCGATCGACGCCGTCAGCGCGCTGCCGCCCGAGTATCCAGGCTGGATGCTCGATACGCAGGGCGCGGACCGCCTCGGGCCTGTCGATCTGTGGGGCGGCGTGACGGCGTCCTGACCGGGACGGCTATTTCGGGAAATGGGCGACGAGGAAATCGATCAGGCTGGATAGTTTGCGGGTCATCAGCCGGTCCGGCATATAGACGATATGCAGCGGCCGACCGGGCGAGCCAAACGATTCCAGCAATGGTCTCAGGCGTCCTTCGCGGATATCGGCGTTCGCCAGATCGCGGGGCAGCATGGCAATGCCGAGTCCCTCGAGCGCGGCCGTTCGCAGGGCCGGCATATTGTTGGTGCTGAACCGGCCGCGTGTTGCGACGGCGGTGGATTCGCCGCTGCCGAACTTCCAATGCCATTGCGCGACGGTGTTATGGAAGGCCAGGCACGTATGTCTTCGCAGGTCGTCAAGGGATTCCGGCGCGCCATGCCGCTCGAGATAGGCGGGTGAAGCGCAGGCAACGAGCCGGGTCTTGCCCAGTTCGCGCGCGACGAGCCCGCTGTCGGGCAAATCACCGTAGCGGATGCCCGCATCGAATCCACCTTCGATCAGGTCCACGACCTCGTCGCTGAAGATCAGTTCGACCTCCACTTCCGGATAGGTCTCGATGTATTGCGCCATCAGCGGCACGAGCGTGTGGGCGCTCAGACTCACCACGGCGCTGATCCGGAGCAGGCCTTTGGGATTGGCCCGTTGTTCGCGCACGCTCGTCTCGGCGAGCTCGATCCGCGACAGGATATCGACGCATTGCTCGTAATAGGCTCGCCCGATGTCGGTCAGGCTCTGCTTGCGCGTGGTCCGGTGCAGCAGCTTGGCCCCGAGCCGCGATTCCAGTCCACGGATATGGTTGCTGACCATCGTGGTGGAAATGCCCAGTTGGTCCGCGGCCGTAGTGAAGTTCTCGCAGCCGACCACGCGGACAAATACCGTCATGCTGTTCATCAGATCCATGGCGAAGGCTTGTGTTGAGTCCCATAAGTCGAATGTCCACGCGAATGATAATGGAAGCAGGTCCACGTCACTTCGCCGCGTTTTGACGCGGGCCTGCGAGCTTCTTGATGTCGTCCTCTGGACGTTCGTGCGAGGGCTTTAACCGTCGATACGGATCTGCACACCATTGGCGGTGTAGACGGGTGTTGCCTTGTAGCCATCGACCGCGACCGTGGTGAACTGGCCCTTGACGCTGCTACCGGTGATCACGGCGATGGTATCGCCGGCCCGTGGCTTGTAGCCGTCGGCAAACGCGACGTGCAGCGTGCCGCCGGCGATCGTGGTGATGCCCGCCACAGTCATGCGGCCCTGGCCGTTGGGGCCGACGCGCAGTTCCAGCGTGGTGTTGGCCAGCATCGTGTACTTGCCGGCAATCGCCACGCTCTCTGGCGCGTCGATCACGACCGAGCCCGCGCCCAGGTAGACGTCGCCGGTACCGAAGGCTTTGGCCGACGCCGCCCCCAGCACGCCGCCCGCCACCTGCGTACCGCCCGAATACGTGTTCGTGCCAGCAAGCTTCAGCGTACCGGTGCCGCCCAGCGTGAACCGTCCCGCGCCCGCGATATCGTTGCGCCAGATATCGCTCGCGTTGAAGCCGCCCTTGCTCGCATCCATCGAGACGGCCACATTGCCGTTGAAGGCGCCATACCCGTCGCCGGCGGCGAACAGGTTCAGGCGTCCCCAGCCTTCGGCATCGTCCATGACCGGATAGCCCGAAGCGACCTCGGTGGTCTTCAGGACCACGCGGCGCTGGTCGGCGCTGAGGTACGGGAAGCGGGTCTCCAGCATGACCTCGGCACCCTTCGGCACGACCGGGTCCGCCGTCGTCGAGCCGATCTGCGGGAGCCCGAACGTCATGCGGCGCAGGAAGTTGGCCTTGTTGGCCGGGTAGTCGGCAAACCGGTCATTGCCGGCGTTGCCCGATTGCGCGAACGCGCGGAACGTCGCCGCTGTCGTGCCGGTGGCTGCCATCAGCGCGGTATGGGCCTGATTGTAGGCTGCCGCCTTGAGCGTGGCGTTGGCTGGCGCATTGAGGTTGGCGGCCGCCGAGGCAATGCCGAGCATGCGGCCGCCGATGACGTCCATGGGGGAATGCATGCCCGCGAGGATGCGGTTCTCGCCGAGCTCCATGCCACGGCTGAGCATTTCCTGGAAGCGTTCGGGCACGAGGTAGGCCATCACCACGGCATTGCGCAGGGCCTCGGCCGTGTGGCCGCTGATAAAGCCGCCATCGATGGTGGGATCGGCGCTGATGGCCGGCACCAGCGTCGGTGCCACGATCACGCTGGTGCTCCAGCGATACGGCCGCGCGTACTTGTAGAAGCGCTTGGCCGGTTCGGTCGACGCGTTGTCGCCGACCTTGTTGACCATCGTGATGACGTCGCCGAACGTGGTGTTGGTCGCGCCCGCCACGCCGCTATTGTTGCCGCCGTCGTCGTACTTGACCGTGGTGGCGTCGGCCGGAATGCTCGTGATCGTCGTGGTCTGACGCGCGGCGGCACGCCATGCCTCGGTCAGCGGACCCATGCCGTCCGTCACGCTGTAGTTCTTGCCGCGGCGATCGTCAAAATAGGCGGCTTCCGCCTGCGCGGCGGTGCGCCGGGTGGTGGCGTCGATCACGTACTGGATGTTCGCGTTGTGCGCGACGGTATTGGTCACGGATCCGCCCGCGGTGCCGTCATTCGGCAGGCCGGTCCACGTGGACGCCGCGACGGCAGGGAACGATCCATTGGCCGCGGCCGGCGAGCCCGCATCGACCAGCCGCGTCAGCGGCTCCCAGACATCGAGAAAGCCCCGAACGAGCCGGACCCCGGCATTGGTGTCGACGGTCGCATAACGTGCATCGCCACGCTGATTGGTCGCGATCGTGTCGACGAGCGGTACCGCCGACGCCGCCACGGGCGCGCTATCCACGAAGCCGGCATCCGCGGGCGCGGGCGGCACCTGCAGCGGCGTGGTCGCGGGCGTCCCCGCATTGGTGCCGCCATTGTCATCGCCGCCACCGCACGCGCCGAGCAGGAACATCGCGCTGGCCATCGCGCTGGCCATCGCGATGGCACGCATCTGGAAAGACATATTCGATCCTCGAGAAAAGAACCGAATGTAGGGCGGCAGTGTTGCGTGCGCGTGAAACGCGGCGATGGTCTGGCGGTTCGGAAAAGTCAGTGCATCTACCCCATGAAGGACAGGTCCGGCGCGAAGAAGAGGAGGGCGAACGTCCCCCAGTCGCCGCCGAACCGTCCCGTCCCGAATTCATTCAGCCGCCCGCTCCAGGACATCGAGCGCCGCAGCGCAGGCCCCGCGCAGCTGTTCGCGCATCAGGTCCTGAACGTCCGTGGACTGCTGGACGATCGCGTCGCGAATGCGGACGGACTGGTCGAACGAGGCGCGCATGCGGCCCCCGCGCACCATCGCGATGCGGCGCAGCCGCCTGACCGGTCCCATCAGGCTCCGATGGGTCTCCTGCAGCGTTCGGTTGTCCGCGATCGCCATGATGATCGTGTAGAAACGGTCGAGCGCGTCGACGTAGCTTGTCGCATCGCCCGCATCCACCGCCACGCGCATGGCGGTCAGGACATCGTCGAGCTGGGCCGCGCCCAGCGGCGTGATGCGCGCCGCGGCTTCCTGTACCGCCAGGCACTCCAGCGCCGCCCGTACTGTATAGATCTCCTCCACATCCCGGCGCGTGACGGTTCGCACATGCGCGCCCACGCGCGCCAGGATCGTCACGAGGCCTTCGCGCTCCAGCTGGACGAACGCTTCCCGCATGGGCGTGCGGCTCACATTGAGCTGTTTGGCGATCTGGACCTCCGACAGCCGGCTGCCCGGCGGCAGGACCCCCTCGACGATTGCCTCGCGCAACGCAGGCACGACCAGCGCTTCACTCAACGAGTCGCTGAACCCCGCCGGCGTCCGCAGACGCTCGTGATACTTGCTCGCAATGGCTTCCAGCGTCAGCGCCTTCCCTTCGGTTCTCGATGCGGACATTGACTTCTCCCGAGTCTGTGCATACCCTGTATACAGGGTATTCGAAGTATACACCATCGCGTCTTTGGGAGCCAATATGGCACCAGCATCGTATTCACCGCCCGTGCTGATCGAGCGCGCGGGCAGCGTCCTGACCTTCGTCCTCAATCGTCCAGAGGCGGGAAACGAAGTGACGGCGCCCATGTTCGAGGCGATGGTGGCCGCGCTGCGCGCGGAAGTCGAACGACCGACCGCGCGTGTGTTGCGCCTCCGCGCGGCAGGCGACGTCTTCTGTGCCGGTCGCGAGCGAGCGGGGCGCGACGCGGAGACGCTGCACGCCGAAGTCAGCCGCCTGATCGAACTGAAACGCCTGCTGCGCTCCACCTCGCTCATCTCCGTCGCGCAGGTCCAGGGCGACGCGCTGGGATTCGGGTTCGGCATCGCGATTCTCTGCGACTTCACGCTGGTGTCGTCGCGCGCATCCCTCGGCTTTCCCGAAATGCGCAAAGGCCTGCCGCCGGCCGCCATCATGGCCTACCTCGGCAACTACGGCCGCCCCAAGCAACTGTTTCCCATGCTGCTGTTCGGCGACGCCATGACGCCCGCCGACGCGCTGCAGGCGGGCCTGATCACGCAGATCGTGGCGCCGGCACGCCTGCAGGCAGAGACCGACGCGCTGATCGCGCGCGTGGTCGGCATCGACGACGCCGGTGCACGCCAGTGCAAGGCATTTTTCCAGGCCGCGCAAGAAGGCTCGGTCGAGCAGAACTTCCGTTGTGCGACGGAACTGCTTACCGCGACGAGCCTCCGCATCATGCAGCGTGCCGGTCATTGAAGGATATTTCCATGGACTCCGATACACCACTGCGCCACGAGGCGCTGCTCTTCATCGATGGCGAGTGGGGGCAGGCCCCTGACGGACGTACGCTGGAAATCGTCGACCCGGCCACGGGCGATGCCATCGGCGCGCTCGCCGTGGCATCTGCACACGATGTGGACCGCGCGGTCCGCGCGGGGCATGCGGCGTTCGAGAGCGGGGTGTGGCGCGATATGCCGGTTCCGCAGCGGGCGCGCGTGCTCGATCGCTTCGCGGACCTGTTCGAGGCAGACCTCGAACACCTGTACCGACTCGAAACGCTCAACAACGGCAGGCCGATCAACGAAACGCGCGCGCAGATCGCGCGCCTGCCGCAGTTCTACCGGTACTTCGCCGCGCTCGCGCTCACGCGCCGCAGCGACGTCATTCCGGTGGAAAGTCCATATTTCTGCTACACACAGCGCGTACCGCTCGGCGTGGTCGCCCTGATGACATCGTTCAACCACCCGCTGATGATCCTGTCCAAGAGTCTCGCGCCCGCGCTGGCCACGGGCAACAGCGTGGTGATCAAGGCGTCCGAGCAGACGCCGCTCACCACCGTGCGGCTCGTGCGTCTGTTGAGCGAGGCTGGCGTGCCGGACGGTGTGGTGAACGTGGTGAACGGTGTCGGCAGTGAAACCGGCGCGGCGCTGGCCAGCCATCCGCTGGTGCGAAAAATCGTCTTTACAGGCGGCACGGAAGTCGGTCGCGCCATCGGTGAAGCGGCGGCGCGCAACTTCGCCATGACGACGCTCGAGCTGGGCGGCAAGGGTGCCGCTATTGTGTTCGACGACTTCGATCTCACGCGCGCGGTCAACGGTGCGGCGTTCGCCGCCTTTATCGGCGCCGGACAGACCTGCGTCTGCGGCGCGCGCATTCTCGTGCAGCGATCGATCTACCGCGCGTTTCTCGAGCGCTTTCAGGCAAAAGTGGCCGCCATTCGTATCGGCGACCCTTCGGATGCCCGGACACAGCTCGGCCCGGTGATATCCGAACGGTCACGCCGGCGCATCCTTGCGATGCTCGAGCGCGCGGAAGCCGACGGCGCGAAGGTGCTGACGGGCGGCCGCGCACCGGCCGCTTTCGCGCGAGGCTTCTATCTTGAACCGACGGTTCTCTATGACGCCGACCCGCGATCCGAGATTTGCCAGGAAGAGGTATTCGGGCCCGTGACCGTGGTCATGCCGTTCGAGGACGAGGCCGACGCACTGCGCATCGCCAATGGCACGCGGTTCGGACTCGCGGCATCGGTGTGGACGCAGGACGTCGCGCGCGCGCATCGTATCGCGGGCAAGCTCGAGTTCGGCCTGGTGTGGATCAACGACCATCACCGGCTCGACGCCGCCTCGCCGTGGGGCGGTTTCAAGCAGAGCGGCGTGGGTCGCGAGACGGGCGTCGAGTCGTTCGACCAGTTCAGCGAGCCGCGCGCGGTCACGATCAATACCTCCGGGAAGACGCCGGACTGGTATGCCGAGGATGGCGAACCGAAGCGTCTGAACTGACCGGACGGCGACGGATATGTTACCGCTGGACGCAACCCCGGAGGAACGCCGCCAGGCAAGCACGGCATGCCGGCGGCCCGCGCGCGGCGGCGCGTCGCTCGCGCTGGCCCGGTTTTTGGCCATGTCTCTGGCCCTGTTACTCGGCGCGTGCGCCGTTGGCCCGGACTATCGCAGGCCCGCGGTGGAAATCCCGCAGGGCTTCAAGGAAGGCGTCAGCTGGCAGCGCGCGCACGCGAATCCGGAGGCGTCGATATCGAGTACGTGGTGGCGCCAGTATCGGGACAAGACGCTCGATGGACTCGTCGAGCGCGCGCTGGATGCCAACCAGTCCATCGCGGCCGCCGAGGCCGCGTATCGCGTGGCATTGGCGACCGTGCAGGTGAACACCGCCGCGCTGTTTCCGATCGTGACGGCGGGCGCTTCCGGCACGCGCACGGGCATCGGTACGGGCGTGACACAGGCCGGCGCGGGAACCTCGTCGATCGGCAGGACGGCAAGCACCGGCGTCTTCAATAGCTTGAGCGCGAGCGCCGCGGTCTCGTGGGAACTCGATCTGTGGGGCGCGATCCGGCGCCAGATCGAATCGGCCAAGGCCAGCGCACAGGCCAGCGATGCCGAGCTTGCCGGTGCGCGGCTGTCGATCGCAGCCAGCGTCGTGATCGACTATCTGGCTCTTCGGCAGGCCGACTACGACATCCATTCGCTGGAGCGGCAGCAGGATATCGACCGCGGCCTGCTCGAGATCACACAGGCATCCTTCCGCGAGGGCGCGTCATCGAGCAATGACGTGCTGGTCGCGCAGGACGTGCTCGATGCGGTGGTCGAGAACCTGCAGGCGGCAAGGATCGCGCGCGAACAGGACGAGCATGCCATCGCCGTACTGACGGGCGTACCGCCGGCCGCATTGTCGATCGCACCGGACACCGCATATGCGTTCCGCGCCCCCGATGTGCCGCTGGAACTGCCATCGCAGTTGCTGGAGCGGCGGTACGACGTGGTCAACGCCGAACGCCTGGCCGCCGCGGCCAATGCAAAGATCGGCGCGGCGATCGCGGCATTTTTTCCGACGCTGACGCTATCCGCGCAGGGCGGCTTCCAGAGCAATACGTTCGCGCGGCTGTTCTCGCTGCCGAGCCGCTTCTGGACACTCGGTCCCGATGTCGCGGCCACGATCTTCGATGCGGGAGAGCGCAGTGCCGAGGTGAGCGTGGCGCGCGCGAGCTACGACCAGCAGGTGGCCACGTATCGCAACACCGTGCTGACCGCCTTCCAGAGCGTCGAAGACAGCCTGTCGTCGCTGAACCATCTTCGCGCGCAGGCGGCATCCTCGGCGGACATCCTGGCGCGCAACCGCCAGTTATTCGCCAGCGTGCAGGCGCAGCGCCGTATCGGTACCGCGAGCGTCGAGGATCTGCTCGATCAGCAGCTCGTGCTGGTCGAGGCGGAACAGAGCCTGCGCGATACCCAGTCCGCGCTCGCACAGAGCGACGTCACCCTTATCAAGAACCTCGGCGGCGGTTGGGAGGCCTTGCCATGAAGTTGTCTCCATGTCGGGCGCTGGTTTCCACGCTTTTTTCCATTCTTGCCGCCGCCACGCTTGCCGCCTGTTCCCATGGCGCGCCCCCGGCGCCGCCGCCGCCGGCGGTGGACGTCCTGGCCGCGCACGCGCAAAGCATCCCGCTGACCCGTCAGTTCGTCGGCCGGCTGTCCCCGCTCTACAGCGCCAACGTCACGGCGCGCGTCTCGGGCGTGCTGGACAAGCGCGTCTATGCCGAGGGCACGGCAGTGCGGGAAGGGCAGGTGCTCTTCGAGATCGACCCGTCGTTCTACAGGACGCAGCTCGACAGCGCCGTGGCGCAACTCGCGCAGGACCAGGCGACCTATGTCGACGATCGCGTCACCGCCGAGCGAAACCGGGCATTGCTGCCGGTGGGATCGGTATCGCAGCAGACCGTCGATAACTCGGATGCGGCCGAGCGCAGTGCCGCCGCGCGCGTCCAGGCGGATCGCGCGTCGGTGGAGAGCGCGCGCATCAGTCTGGGCTACACGCGCGTGACATCGCCGATTGCCGGCATCGCCGGGCAGCAGCTGGTGACGGCGGGCGCGGTCGTCGGCAACGGCACCAACGATGCCGGTACGGCGGGCACGTTACTGACGACCGTCCAGCAGATCGACTCGGTCTATGTGAACTTCACCATGAGTTCCGCCGACCTGACGTCGCTGCGCCAGTCCGCGGACCATGGCGGGGTCGATCTGGCCAGCCAGAACGCGACGACGGTGCAGGTGAGTCTGCCCAACGGCGCGCCCTACGACCACACCGGTACGCTCGACTTCTCGGACGTGGCCGTGAACGCGACCACGGGCGCGGTCAACCTGCGGGCGCTGGTCTCCAATCCGCGGCACCTGCTGCTGCCGGGGATGTACGTCACGCTCACGGCGGACTTCGGCCGCCGGAACGGTGTCTTCCTGGTTCCCCAGCCCGCGCTGCTGCGCGATACCCGCGGCGCCTACGTGCTGGCGGTGGGCGCCGATAACAACGCCGTGCGCAAGGATGTCGAGACCGACGGCAGTCAGGGTACCGACTGGATCGTCACCCAAGGCCTCGCTCAGGGCGATCGGGTCATCGTCACAGGCCTGCAGGCCGTACGCGAAGGCGGCCCGGTCTCGGTGCGCAAGTAGGAGGTATGCATGGCTGGCTTCTTTATCGACCGACCCGTATTCGCGTGGGTCGTCGCCATCCTCATCTCGCTGTTCGGTGCCATCGCCATGCGCAGCATGGGCATCGACTCGTATCCGGAGATCGCGCCGCCGCAGGTGACCGTCACGGCCAACTATCCCGGCGCCAGCGCGGCGACGATGGAATCGACGGTGACGCAGGTCATCGAGCAGCAGCTCACCGGCATCGACAACCTGCTGTACTTCAGCTCGAACTCGAGCGCCAACGGCCAGACCGTCATCACGCTGACGTTCGCTACCGGCACCAACCCGGATATCGCGCAGGTGCAGGTGCAGAACAAGGTGACGCTGGCCACGCCGCTGCTGCCCGCGCAGGTGACCCAGCAGGGCGTCGTCGTGGCCAAGGCCAGTCCGGATATCCTGATGTTCATCGCCTTGCGCTCGAACAGTCCCGCCGTGGACGCGCCGCGGCTGAGCGACATCCTCGCGTCGCAGATCCAGCCGGTGATCGGGCGGGTCAGCGGGGTGGGCAACACCACGCTGCTCGGCTCGGAATATGCGGCGCGCATCTGGATCGATCCCGACAAGCTGCAGGGCTATGGGCTGTCGACGACGCAGGTGCTGAACGCCGTCAACGCCCAGAACGCGCAGTTCGCGGCGGGGTCGCTCGGCGCGGACCCGGCCGTGAAGGGGCAGGTCTTCACGGCAACGGTATCGGGCGACAGCCTGTTCTCGTCGCTGCAACAGTTCCGCGACATCATCCTGCTGTCGAGAAGCGACGGCACGACGGTGCGGCTCTCCGATGTGGCGCGGGTCAGCTTCGGCGCGCAGACGTACGGGATCGCGCCGGTCTATGACGGCAAGCCCGCCGGCGGAATGGCCGTGTTTCTGCTGCCCGGCGCCAACGCATTGTCGGTCGCCAATGCGGTCAAGGCACAGATGGCGTCGCTCGCCCGCGATCTGCCCGCCGGGGTGACATGGAGCGTGCCCTACGACACGACGCCATTCATCACGGCCTCGATCACCGATGTGGTTCACACGCTGATCGAAGCGATCGCGCTCGTGTTCGTCGTGATGCTGGTGTTCCTGCAGAACCTTCGCGCCACCATCATTCCCACGCTCGTCATTCCCGTGGCGCTATTGGGCACGTTTATCGGCCTCTCGCTGCTGCACTACACGCTCAACCAACTGACACTGTTCGGCATGGTACTGGCGATCGGCATCGTGGTCGACGACGCGATCGTGGTGATAGAGAACGTCGAGCGCATCATGAGCGAGGAGGGCACCGAGCCCAAAGCCGCCACGCACAAGGCCATGCGGCAGATCACGGGCGCCATCGTCGCGATCACGGTGGTGCTGTCGGCCGTGTTCGTACCGTCCGCGCTGCAGCCGGGCGCCACGGGCATCATCTACGCCCAGTTTGCATTGACCATCGCCGTGTCGATGATCTTCTCCGCGTTCCTGGCCATGTCGTTCACGCCGTCGCTGTGCGCCGCCATCCTGCGGCCGGTCCACCCCGACAAGAAGGGTCCGTTCTTCCGCTGGTTCGATCGCGGTTTCGGGTGGATGTCGCGCACCTACCTTGGCCACGTCACTCGCGCCGTCCGTCATGCGCCGCGATGGATGGTGGGCTTCGTGCTGTTCGTCGTGCTGGCGGGCTTCCTGTACACGAAGCTGCCGACGGGCTTCGTGCCGGACGAGGATCAGGGCTTTATCCTCGTGCTCGTGAACCTGCCGTCGGGGTCGACGCTGGCCAGTACGCGGCGCGTCATGGGCGAAGTCCGCGACAAGCTTCTGCACAGCCCGATCGGGAAGGACATCAGCGCCATGTTCCAGCCGGTGGGTTTCAGCTTCGTCGGCACGAGCGAGAACGTCGGCATGACGTTCATCAAGCTGACCGACTGGCGCCAGCGATCGCAAAGCGCGATGGCGCTGATTCCGCAGGTCAACCAGATCCTGCATGGCGTCACCGACGCGCAGATCTTCGCGACCGATCTGCCGACGATCCGCGGGTTGAGCCAGTTTGGCGGCATCGACATGTACCTGCAGGCGAGGAGCGGGCAGTCGCGCGACCAACTGGAGGCCGCCGAGAAAACGCTGCTCGAAGAAGCCGGCAAGAGCCCCGACCTCTACGGCATCCGCGCCAACTCGCTGCCGAGCGCGCAGCAACTGCGCATCGCGGTGGACCGCACGCAGGCGGAGTCGATGGGACTGTCGCTGACGGACGTCTACAACACGATTCAGATGGAACTGGCGCCGTTCTTCGTGAACCAGTTCACGTATGGAGGCCGGGTCAAGCGCGTGTACATCCAGGCGGACGCGCCATTCCGCATGGGCATCGATGCATTCCGGCATCTGTTTACGCCCGCGCCCGCGCCCGCGTCCACCACGGCGCCGACGCCCGCACCGGTGAACCCATCGGCGGCCAACACGCTGGTCAGCCCCTACAACAGTGTCCCGCTATCGAGCGTGGTCAGCACCCACTGGGCCGTCGCGCCCACCGTGCAACCGCGCTATGACGGCTATTCCGCGATCGAGATCGTGGGCAATCCGGCATCGGGCTATTCGACGGGGCAGGCCATGCAGGTGCTCCAGAACATCATCGACCAGAAGCTGCCGCCAGGCTTCGCCGCGGACTGGACGGGGCAGTCCTATCAGGAACTGCTGGCCGGATCCTCCGCGACCACGCTGATGGCGCTTTCCATCGTCGTGGTGTTCCTGTGCCTGGCCGCGCTCTACGAGAGCTGGTCGATTCCTGCCTCGGTACTGCTGGTCGCGCCCATCGGGATGCTCGGCATGCTGGTCTTCTGCCTGTGGCAAAACGTGCCGAACGACATCTACTTCAAGATCGGCCTCGTCACCGTCATCGGCCTGGCCGCGAAGAATGCGATCCTGATCGTCGAGTTCGCCGTCGAAGGACAGGCGCGCGGACTGAGCCTTTTCGACGCGGTCGTGGCCGCGGCAAGACTGCGCCTGCGCCCGATCCTGATGACCTCGATGGCGTTTATCCTCGGTGTGTTCCCGCTCGTGGTATCGACGGGCGCCGGCGCGGCGTCCCGCCATGAGCTCGGCATCGGCGTCATCGGCGGCATGCTTGCGGCGACGGTGCTTGGCCTGCTGTTTATTCCCGTGTTCTATGTCTCGGTCAGGCGCGTGCTCGGAGACAAGCTCGGCACGCACGCAGGCCCGCGCGAGGACGCATCGTGAGCCTGCATGTCCGTGCGCGCGCCATGGCGGGTATCGCGGGGATCGTCCTTGCCTCGCTCCCGTTGCTGGCAGGAGCGGTTGGTCAGGCGCGACCGGCCGACGCGGGTTTGCTGCCGGCCCATTATGTCCTGCAGCGCGCGAACGTCTTCTTCGTGGTGGACGTGTCCCATCAACCGCTCCGGATGCGCTTTACGCGCGTGGACGCGCAACTGGAGCAGGGCGTCGGCGGTGACGCCGATCAGGTGGCGGTCACGATCGACGTCGCGAGCGTGGAGACCCGCCCGCGCTTTCTGTCACCGATCGTACGGGGCAGTGGCATGCTCGACGAGGCGCACTACCCCGAGATCCGCTTCGTCAGCACCCGGTTTGTGCGAGACCGGGCGGGCAGTGGCTGGCTTCACGGCGACCTGACGATGCATGGTGTCGTGTGCCCGGTGGATTTTCTGGTGACGCAGGTGCCCGGCGCCATCGAGTCACCGAACGACGGCCGGCTGGAATTCGCGGCGGCCGGGGACATCAGCCTGCGGAAGTTTGGGCTGTCGACCTGGTTCCCTGGCGTCGGCGACGCCGTGCATGTGACGATCGACGCGGCGTTCGCGCAGGTGCCATGAGTGGCCCCAAGGCGTTTCAGGGCACGTCGCGCCGCGGCAGTTCGAACGGCATGTCCTCGTACGCAATCAGGCGCGTCTTCCTGACCAGCCGGTAGCCGAGCCATAGCGCCGCGAACATCGGAACGCCGATATAGGTCGCCACGATGTCGTGCCAGCGGTTGGGGATGTCGGTAAACGCCTGATAGTTCTGCCCCGCGACGATCACGAGGCACAGGATGCCCGCGAAGATCGGCCCAAACGGGTAGAGCGGAGAGCGGTACGCGAGGTCGGAGACCTTGTAGCCCTGCGCGATCAGGCCGCGGCGGAAGCGGTAGTGGCTGATGGCGATGCCGAACCACGCGAAGAAGCCCGTCATCGCCGAGGTGTTCAGCAGCCACAGGTAGACGGTCTTGTCCCCGAACAGCGAGCTGAAGAAGCATAGCGCGCCGATGGCCGTGGTGACGAACAGCGCGTTCAGCGGGACGCCCGCGCGCGTCAGCCTTCCCAGCGCCCGGGGCGCGCGGCCGCTCACGGCCAGGCCGTAGAGGATGCGGGTGGATACGTACATGCTCGAGGTGCCCGCGGACAGCAGCGCGGTGAGCACCACGGCGTTCATCAGGCCGGCCGCGAACGCGAGGCCCGCGTGCCGGAACACCAGCGCGAACGGGCTCACGCCGATATCGGTCACGTCGTTGCGCAGCAGATTCGGATCGGTATAGGGAATCAGCACGCCGATGATCAGGATCGCGATCACATAGAACAGCAGGATGCGCCAGAACGTCTGGCGGATCGCGCGTGGAATCGTGCGGGCGGGGTCGGTGGCCTCGCCGGCGGCCACGCCGACGGTCTCCGTGCCCTGGAACGAGAATCCCGCAATCATGGCTACCGCGAACATCGCCGGTATGCCCCCGACGAACGGCGCGTCGCCGATCGTAAAGTTCTGCCAGCCCGATTGCGGTCCGCCGCGCAGGATGCCGAAGATCATCAGCACGCCCACGATCAGGAAGATCACGACCGTCACGACCTTGATCAGCGCAAACCAGTATTCGGCCTCGCCGAACCCGCGCACCGAGAACGCGTTGAGCCCGAACATCAGCAGCAGGAACCCCGCGCTCCAGACCACGCCCGGTATCTCCGGATACCAGTACTGCATGACGAGCTGCGCGGCCGTGAGTTCCACGGCGATGGTCACGGCCAGGCTGAACCAGTAGTTCCAGCCCAGCGCGAAGCCGAAGCCTTCCTCGACGTACAGCGCGCTATAGGTGACGAACGACCCGGCCACGGGCATATGCACGGCCAGTTCGCCGAGGCTCGTCATCAGGCAATAGACCATGAGGCCGATGACGCAGTAGGCGAGCAGCGCGCCGCCGGGGCCCGACTGGGCGATGGATGCGCCGGATGCGACGAAGAGGCCGGTGCCGACCGCGCCGCCTATCGCG
Organism: Cupriavidus sp. OTU4054; assembly: GCF_038440175.1. NCBI lineage: Bacteria > Pseudomonadati > Pseudomonadota > Betaproteobacteria > Burkholderiales > Burkholderiaceae > Cupriavidus > Cupriavidus sp. OTU4054. The sequence goes on along the minus strand of NZ_JASATF010000004.1, from coordinate 257,322 downwards.
ATCATCGTGAGGTGGCGGGCACCGAGCTTGCGCTGGAGGTCGTCGTGCTCGACGGTGGGATGCTGGTGAGCTGTCATCAGGGTCGCTGTGATGGCTGTCGTCGGGATCGCGGCACCTTGTGGGTGCCTTCGGGCGATCCGAAAACGAAAAGCCGCGAGTCTAGCGCGACCCGTCCGGCAAGATTAGACGGTGGCGTCAAATTTTCGCGAGATTGCGCGTCCGAGTGACGCGAGGGCCATGAAGCGCCGCGTTTGCTCAGGGTTCTCCCGTAGTGGCGACGCCGCCGGCGCGGCTCACCATGAACGCCGCCAACGGGCGTCATGCAGCGCCCGCATGCTGGCGGTGCCAACCCGCCAACGGCGACCGCACGCGCGAATCGGGAACGACGCGGGAAATTGAACGACCGTGCTTTTCTGTGTATGCTTGTCCCCGCTCGCAGTACAGAACCATGCAGAACGATTCACGATGCGCGCCTTCGCATCCGAGACAACCCAGACCAAAGGAACCAGCATGACAGCGCAGTATCAGGTTCAGGACGGCGTGGCCGTCATCACGCTCGACAATCCGCCCGTCAACGGCCTCGGCCACAGCACGCGGCTCGGCATCGTGGAAGGCCTGACGCGCGCGCTGGACGATGGCGCCGTGAAGGCCGTCGTGATCACGGGCGCCGGCAAGGCGTTCTCCGGTGGCGCCGATATTCGCGAATTCAATACCCCCAAGGCCACGCAGGAACCGACGCTGGGTTCGGTCATCCGCGCGCTGGAAGCGTCCACGAAGCCCGTGGTCGCGGCGATTCATACGGTGGCCATGGGCGGCGGGCTGGAGCTCGCGCTCGGCTGCCACTATCGCGTGGCCGCGAAGGGCGCGCAGATCGCGCTGCCCGAGGTCAAGCTCGGCCTGCTGCCCGGCGCGGGCGGCACGCAGCGCCTGCCGCGCCTGATCGGCCTCGAGCAGGCCCTCAATATGATCGTGTCGGGTACGCCGGTGCTGTCGGAAAAGTTCGCGGGCTCGAAGCTGTTCGACGAGATCGTCGACGGCGACGTCCTGCCGGCTGCCGTGAAGTTCGCGCAGAACGTTGCCGCGGCGCCCGGCCCGTATCCGAAGGTGCGCGACCTCAAGGTCCGGCACGAGAATCCGGAAGGCTTCCTGAAGTTCGCGCGCAATACTGTGGAAGCGGTGGCCAGGAATTTTCCGGCGCCCGCGCGCTGCGTGGATGCCGTGGCCGCTTCGCTGAAGCCGTTCGAAGCCGGCCTGAAGGCCGAACGTGAAGGCTTTATGTTCCTCGTGGGTACGCCCGAGTCGCGCGCGCTGCGCCACGCGTTCTTCGGCGAGCGTGCCGCAAGCAAGATTCCGGACGTGCCCTCGGACACGCCCGTGCGCAAGGTCGAAAAGGTGGCCGTGATCGGCGCCGGCACCATGGGTGGCGGCATCACGATGAACTTCCTGAACGCGGGCATTCCCGTGACGATGCTCGAGACGAAGCAGGAAGCGCTCGACCGCGGCGTGGCCACGATCCGCAAGAACTACGACAACAGCGCGAAGAAGGGCAAGCTGACGCCGGAAAAGGTGGAAGCGCGCATGGCGCTGCTGACGACCACGCTGTCCTATGACGCCATCAAGGATGCGGACCTCGTGATCGAGGCCGTGTTCGAAGAGCTGGGCGTCAAGGAGGCCGTGTTCAAGACGCTGGACGAGGTGATGAAGCCCGGCGCGATCCTGGCCTCCAACACCTCGACGCTGGACGTGGACAAGATTGCCGCCTTCACGAAGCGTCCGCAGGACGTGGTCGGCATGCACTTCTTCAGCCCGGCCAACGTGATGAAGCTGCTGGAAGTGGTGCGCGGCAAGGCCACCGGCAAGGACGTGCTGGCCACGGTCATGCAGGTCGCCAAGAAGATCAAGAAGACCGCCGTCGTGTCCGGCGTCTGCGACGGCTTTATCGGCAATCGCATGATCGAACAGTACAGCCGCCAGGCGGGGTATCTGCTCGACGAAGGCGCGCTGCCGGAACAGGTGGACAAGGCCATCGAGAAGTTCGGTTTCGCGATGGGTCCGTTCCGCATGGGCGACCTGGCCGGCAACGATATCGGCTGGGCCATCCGCAAGCGCCGCGCGGTGGAGCGTCCCGACTTCAAGTACTCGAAGACCGCCGACAAGCTCTGCGAACTGGGCCGCTTTGGCCAGAAGACCGGCGCGGGCTGGTACGACTACAAGGCGGGCGACCGCAAGCCGTATCCGAACCAGCAGGTCAACGACATGATCGTCGCGAACTCGAAGGAGGCCGGCGTCGAACGCCGCAAGATCTCCGACGAGGAGATCGTCGAGCGCCTCGTGTTCGCGCTCGTGAACGAAGGCGCCAAGATTCTCGAAGAGGGTATCGCGTCGAAGGCTTCGGACATCGACATGGTGTACCTGACCGGCTACGGCTTCCCGCTGTTCCGCGGCGGCCCGATGCTGTACGCGGATCAGGTCGGCCTGTTCAACGTCGTGCAGGCGATGCACCGTTACGCGCGCGGCTATCACGGCGAAGCGTGGGAGCCCGCGGGTCTGCTCAAGACGCTGGCCGCCGAGGGCAAGGGTTTCAACGGCTGAGGCCGAAACGTCATTATCGAGGAACGGAAATGCACGATTGCCTGCTGGTGATCGACGTCCAGTACGACTTCATGCCCGAGGGCGCGCTGGCCGTGCCGCGCGGGCACGAGGTCGTGCCCGTGATCAACGGGCTCGCGCCGGCGTTCGAGCACGTGGTGCTGACGCAGGACTGGCATCCGGCCGGACACGCGTCGTTCGCGTCGAGCCATGCGGGCATGGAGCCATTCGGCATGACGCGGCTGGCCTATGGGGACCAGGTCATGTGGCCCGACCACTGCGTGCAGGGCACGCATGGCGCGGCGCTGCATGCGGACCTGCATGTGCCGCACGCGCGCATGGTGCTGCGCAAGGGCCATCACGCGGGCGTCGATAGCTATTCGGCGTTCATGGAGGCGGACCGCGCCACGCGCACGGGCCTCGCGGGCTATCTGCGCGAGCACGGCGTGCATCGCGTGTTCTGCGTGGGGCTGGCGACCGATTTCTGCGTGGCATGGAGCGCGCTGGATGCGCGCGAAGCGGGCTTCGAAGTCGTGGTGGTCGAGGACGCTTGCCGCGCGATCGACCTCGACGGCTCGCTCGCCATGGCATGGCGCGACATGTCGGCAGCCGGCGTGGTGCGCATGACATCGGCGGAGGTGCTCGCGGAGCGCCACGCTTTCATCCGTTCCTGATTCATATAGCGATTCAAAAAATTCCGAGGAGCAACACATGAACGAGGCAGTCATCGTATCCACGGCCCGCACCGGGCTGGCCAAGAGCTGGAAGGGCGCGTTCAACATGACCCATGGCGCCACGCTGGGCGGCCATGCGGTGCAGCACGCGATCGCGCGCGCGAAGATCGAGCCGGGCGAGGTGGAAGACGTGCTGATGGGCTGCGCGAATCCCGAAGGCGCCACGGGTGCGAACATCGCGCGCCAGATCGCGCTGCGCGCGGGGTGCCCGGTGACGGTGCCCGGCGCGACCGTGAATCGCTTCTGCTCGTCGGGCCTGCAGACCATCGCGATGGCCGCGCAGCGCGTGATCGCCGATGAAGGCGATATCTTCGTGGCCGGCGGCGTCGAGTCCATCTCGTGCGTGCAGCAGGAAATGAACCGCCACATGATCCAGGAGAGCTGGCTGAGCCAGAACAAGCCCGAGATCTACTGGAGCATGCTGCAGACCGCCGAGAACGTGGCCAAGCGCTACAACATCTCCAAGGAGCGCCAGGACGAGTACGGCGTGCAGAGCCAGCTGCGCGCGGCCGCCGCGCAGGAAGCCGGCAAGTTCAAGGACGAGATCGTGCCGATGACGGTGCTGGCCGGCGTCGCGGACAAGGCCACGGGCCAGCTCTTCACGAAGGAGGTCACGATCTCCGCCGACGAGGGCATCCGCGCCGACACCACGCTCGAAGGCGTGTCGAAGATCCGCACGGCCACGCCGGGCGGCGTGATCACCGCCGGGAATGCCTCGCAATTTTCGGACGGCGCGTCGGCCGCCGTCGTGATGAGCGCGAAGGTCGCCGCCGCGCGCGGCCTGCAGCCGCTGGGCGTATTCCGCGGTTTCGCGGTGGCCGGCTGCGAGCCCGACGAGATGGGCATCGGCCCCGTGTTCGCGGTGCCCAGGCTGCTGAAGAAGACGGGCCTCAAGGTCGAGGACATTGGCCTCTGGGAGCTCAACGAGGCGTTCGCGGTACAGGTGCTGTACTGCGCGGACAAGCTCGGCATTCCGATGGATCGCCTGAACGTCAATGGCGGCGCGATCGCCGTGGGCCATCCCTATGGCGTGTCCGGCGCGCGTCTGGTCGGCCATGCGCTGATCGAGGGCAAGCGCCGTGGCGTGAAGTACGTCGTGGTGACGATGTGCATCGGTGGCGGGCAGGGCGCGGCAGGGTTGTTCGAAGTGCTGTAAGACCTGACTCCCGACCCCAGCCACCGCTGCCATGTCATTGATCCTCTCGCGTCGCGATCTCAATTTCATCCTTTACGAGTGGCTCGGGGTCGAGGCACTCACGCGCATTCCGCGCTACGCGGACCACTCGCGCGAAACCTTCGATGCGGCGCTCGACACGTGCGAGCGCATCGCCACGGACCTGTTCGCGCCGCATAACAAGCGCAGCGACCAGCACGAGCCCGAGTTCGATGGCGAAGCCGTGCGCATGATTCCCGAGGTCGGCGCGGCATTGAAGGCGTTCTGCGAAGCCGGCCTGATGGCCGCCGGGCAGGACTATGAGTATGGCGGCATGCAGTTGCCGGTCGTGCTCGAGAAGGCCGCGTTCGCGTACTTCAAGGCCGCGAACGTCGGCACGAGTTCGTATCCGTTCCTGACCATCGGCAACGCCAATCTGCTGCTGGCGCACGGCACGCCGGCGCAGATCGACACGTTCGTGCGGCCGGAACTCGAAGGCCGGTATTTCGGCACGATGTGCCTCTCCGAGCCGCAGGCGGGGTCCTCGCTCTCGGACATCGGCACGCGGGCCGAGCCCGATGGAGACTCCCCGCTCGGCGCGCGCTATCGCCTGCGCGGCAACAAGATGTGGATCTCGGCGGGCGAACACGAACTGTCCGAGAACATCGTGCACCTCGTGCTGGCCAAGATTCCGGGCCCCGATGGCAAGCTGATTCCGGGCGTCAAGGGTATTTCGCTGTTTATCGTCCCGAAGTATCTCGTCAACGCGGACGGCACGCGTGGCGAGCACAACGACGTGGCGCTGGCTGGCCTCAATCACAAGATGGGCTACCGCGGCACGACCAACTGCCTGCTGAATTTCGGCGAGGGCACGACGTACCGGCCCGAGGGCCAGGGCGGGGCCATCGGTTACCTCGTGGGCGAGCCGCACAAGGGGCTGGCCTGCATGTTCCATATGATGAACGAGGCGCGCATCGGCGTTGGCCTCGGCGCGGTGGCGCTCGGCTATACCGGCTATCTGCACGCGCTCGACTACGCGCGCAATCGGCCGCAGGGCCGGCCCGTGGGCGCGGGCGGCAAGGATCCGTCCACGCCGCAGGTGAAGCTCGTGGAGCATGCCGACGTGCGCCGCATGCTGCTGGCGCAGAAGAGCTATGTCGAAGGCGGGCTCGCGCTGAACCTGTACTGCGCGCGGCTCGTCGACGAGGAGCATGCGGCGAAGGCCGCGGGCGACGATGCGAAGCCGCTGTCGCTGCTGCTCGATATCCTGACGCCGATCGCCAAGAGCTGGCCGTCGCAGTGGTGCCTGGAGGCCAACAGTCTCGCCATTCAGGTGCATGGCGGCTACGGCTATACGCGCGAGTACAACGTCGAGCAGTTCTATCGCGACAACCGGCTCAATCCGATCCACGAAGGCACCCATGGGATTCAGGGGCTCGATCTGCTGGGCCGCAAGGTCGTGATGCAGGACGGCGCCGCGTTCCGGCTGCTGGGCGATCGCGTGGGCGAGACCGCGCAGCGGGCCATTGCCACCGGCGATGTCTCGCTCGGCGAGCAGGCGCGGGCGCTGGGCGCGGCCGCGCGGCGGCTGGCGGCGGTGACCACCACGTTGTGGTCGGCAGGCAGCCCCGACGTCACGCTGGCCAACGCGAGTATCTACCTCGAGGCGTTCGGGCACGTGGTGGTCGCGTGGATCTGGCTCGAGCAGGCCATCGTCGCGCAGGCGGCACTGGCGACGGGCGGCGCCGATGACGATTTCTATCGCGGCAAGCTCGCCGCGGCCGCGTATTTCTATCGCTACGAATTGCCGAAGACCGGGCCGCAGTTCGATCTGCTCGCCTCGCTCGATCGCACCACACTTACGATGCAAGACGCATGGTTCTAGACCGGCGCTCATCACAAAGAAGGAGACACCGATGCATACGATGCGTGAGTTGTTCGACCTCCATGGCCGCACGGCGCTGATCACCGGCGGCTCCCGCGGGCTCGGCCTGCAGATCGCCGAAGCCCTCGGCGAGCAGGGCGCGCGGCTGGTGCTGTCGGCGCGCAAGGCCGGCGAACTCGAGCAGGCGCAGGCGCATCTGCGCGCGCGCGGCATCGAGTGCGACTGGATCGCCGCGGACGGCGCGCGCGACGACGAGATCGATCGGCTGGCCAGCGGCGCGCTGGCGAAGCTCGGCCACGTCGATATCCTCGTCAACAATGCGGGCGCGACCTGGGGCGCGCCGGCCGAGGACCATCCCGTCGAAGCATGGGACAAGGTGATGAACCTCAATATCCGCGGCCTGTTCCTGCTCACGCAGCGCATCGGCCGGGACTCGATGATCCCGCGCCGTCATGGCCGCATCATCAACGTCGCGTCCATCGCGGGGCTGGCCGGCAATCCGCCCGGCACGATGGAAACGATTGCGTACAACACGTCCAAGGGCGCCGTCGTCAACTTCACGCGCGCGCTCGCGGCCGAATGGGGCGAGCACAACATCACGGTCAACGCGCTTGCCCCCGGTTTCTTCCCGTCGAAGATGACGCAGGGATCGCTCGACCGCCTGGGCGTGGACGCCATGTGCGCGGGCGTGCCGCTGCGCCGGCTCGGCGACGACGAGGACCTGAAAGGCGCCGCGCTGCTGTTCGCGAGCGCGGCGGGCAAACATATCACCGGGCAGATTCTGGCCGTGGACGGTGGCGTCAGCGCGATATGAATCCATAATGGCGGGCGCGCACGTGCGCGCCCAATGACGCAGACGCTTTCGGATCATGACGGAACACAACGGCTTTCTTCACAGGATTCCCTTTCTTCTCGACCTCGGCGTGCGATGCAATCGCATGGAGGCGGGGCAGAGCGAGATCGAGCTCGATCTGCTCGAACGCCACCAGAACAGCTGGGACATGGCGCACGGTGGCGTGCTGATGACGATGCTCGACGTCGCGATGGCCATCGCGGGCCGCTCGACGGACCCGGAAGGCCGCGGCGTCGTGACGATCGAGATGAAATCGAGTTTCATGGCCCCCGGGCGTGGCGACAAGATCGTCGCGCGCGGCAAATGCGTGCACCGTACGAGCACGATGGCTTTCTGCGAGGCGGAGATCGTCGATCCGCAAGGCAAGACCGTCGCGCGGGGCTCGGGCACGTTCAAGTTCATCAAACGCTCGCCGCCGCGGCGCACGCCCGGCGCGGCAGACACCGGCGCGGACGGCTGACACCGGTCGCCGCGCATAACGAGACCCATCACCTTGAGGGGACACATCATGTCGGATCAGCAAACCTATCGGCGCATCGTTCTGGCCTCTCGACCGGCCGATGCCGTGACGCCGGACAACTTCCGGCTGGAGACCGTGCCCGTGCCCACGCTGGCAGACGGGCAGGTGCTCGTGCGCAATCATTTCCTGTCGCTCGACCCGTATATGCGCGGCCGCATGAGCGAGAGCAAGTCCTATGCGAATCCGCAGCCGCTCGGCGAGGTCATGATCGGCGGCACCGTCGGCGAAGTGGTCGAGAGCCGCAACCCGAAGTTCAAGGCCGGCGACAGCGTCGTGGCGATGTTCGGCTGGCAGGAAATGGGCGTCAGCGACGGTAGCGGCATGCAGAAGGTCGACACCACGCATATCCCGCTGTCGGCCTACCTGGGCTCGGTGGGCATGCCCGGCGTGACCGCATGGTACGGGTTGAATCGCATCATCGAACCGAAGGCGGGCGAGACCATCGTGGTCAGCGCCGCGTCGGGTGCGGTGGGCAGCGTGGTGGGCCAGCTGGCGAAGAAGGCCGGCTGCCGCGTCGTTGGCGTGGCGGGCGGCAAGGACAAGTGCGATTACGTGGTCAACGAGCTGGGCTTCGACGCCTGCGTGGACTACAAGGCCGCGGCCGATGCCAAGGCGCTCTACGCGGCGGTCAAGGCCGTGACGCCCGATGGCATCGACGGCTATTTCGAAAATGTTGGCGGCGATATTCTCGACGTGGTGCTGGCGCGCCTCAATGCATTCGGCCGCATCGCGCTGTGCGGACTGATCGCGGGCTATGACGGTCAGGACCTGCCGCTGAAGAACCCGCGCGCGATCCTGGTTTCGCGCGCGAAGATCCAGGGCTTTATCGTCTCCGAGCATATGGACGTATGGCCGCAGGCGCTCAAGGAACTCGGCGGCATGGTCGCACAGCGCCAGCTCAAGTTCCGCGAGAGCGTGGCCGAGGGGCTGGCCAGCGCGCCCGAGGCATTCATGGGCCTGCTCAAGGGCAAGAATTTCGGCAAGCAGCTCGTCAAGCTCGTCTGACCGGGAGCCCGCCGATGGACCATTTCGAGGGCAAGGTCGCCGTCATCACGGGCGGCGCGTCGGGGTTCGGCAAGGCGTTCGCGCGCATCGGCGCGTCGCTGGGCATGCGGCTGGTGCTGGCGGACGTCCAGCAGGACGTGCTCGACGCCACGGTCGGCGAGTTCCGGGCGCAGGGCGCGCAGGTCATCGGCGTGCGCACCGACGTCTCGCGCGCGGCCGACATGCAGGCACTGGCAGATTCGACGCTGTCCGCATTTGGGCAGGTCAACCTTCTGTTCAATAATGCGGGCGTCGGGTCGGGCGGGCTGATCTGGGAGAACTCGGAACGCGACTGGGACTGGGTGCTCGGCGTGAACCTGCACGGCGTGATCCACGGCGTGCGCATCTTCACGCCACTGATGCTGGCCGCCGCGGAGAAGGATCCGGCCTACCGCGGGCATATCGTGAATACGGCATCGATGGCGGGGCTCGTCAATGCGCCGACCATGGGCATCTACAACGTGTCCAAGCACGCGGTGGTGTCGCTCAGCGAGACGCTGTACCAGGACCTGAGCCTCGTCACCGATCAGGTGCACTGCTCGGTACTGTGCCCCTTCTTCGTGCCGACGGGCATCGCCCAGTCCCAGCGCAACCGGCCGAAGGATGCCGCCGGGGAGGCGCCGCTGACGCGTTCGCAGTTGGTGGCGCGGGCGCAGGGGGAGAAGGCCGTGTCATCGGGAAAGGTCACCGCGGAGGAGGTCGCGCAGCGAACTTTCGCCGCGATTCGCGAGGAAAACTTCTATATTTACTCGCACCCCCAGGCGCTCGACAGTGTGCGGCAACGCATGGAGGCGATCGTCGGCGCGCGGAATCCCGCGGACCCGTTTGCCGAGAAGCCCGACGTGCGTGCTGCCCTGGTACGGGCCTTGCGCGGTTGAGTCGTCAGTCACCCACCAGAGAGGAGACTGTCGATGGAGACACTCATGACCGCACCCGCCGTGATTCACCATTTGCAGTTCGCGAGCCTGCCGAACGGCATGCGGCTGCATTATGCGAGCGCGGGCGAGCCGGGAAAGCCGCTGATCCTGTTCGTGCACGGGTTTCCGGAATTCTGGTATGCGTGGGAGCGCCAGCTGGCCGAGTTCGGGCAGACCCACTTCGCGGTGGCGCCGGACCTGCGCGGCTTCAACCTGTCGGGCAAGCCGGCCGAAGTGGAAGCGTACCGCCCGAAGCATGTGGCCGAAGACCTCGTGCAGCTGATTCGCACGCTCGGGTATTCGCGATGCGTGATCGTGGCCCATGACTGGGGTGGGGCGGTCTGCTGGAATCTTGCGATGCAGCATCCGGAGCTCGTCGAACGGCTGGTCATCGTCAACGCGCCGCATCCCTACCTGTTTGCGCGCGCGCTGACGGCCGATCCCGCGCAGCAGGCCGCGTCGGCGTATATGAACTGGCTGCGCAAGCCGGGCTCGGAGCAGGCACTGGCGGCCAACGATTTCGCGCTGATCGAGAAAATGCTGAGCGGCGGCGACGGTCCACGGCCCGCGTGGTTCACGGATGGGGTCCGCTCCCGCTATCACGCTGCCTGGTCCGCGCCGGGCGAGGACGGCAGCCATTCGCTGACGGGCAGCGTCAATTACTACCGCGCCACGCCGATGCGGCCGCCGACCGACAGCGAACCGGCCGCGGATCTGTCGCGGTTCAACCCCGCCGACGCCGTGGTCCGCGTGCCGACGCTCGTGATCTGGGGCGAGCAGGACCGCGCGCTACCGAAGACGCTCGTCGAGGGCCTGAGCGACTTCGTGCCGGACCTGCGTGTCGAGCGCATCCCAGAGGGCACGCACTGGGTCATCCATGAACAACCCGAGCGCGTGAACCTCCTGATCCGCAGCGCGCTGCCGTAGCCAGACGGTCAGGCGAGCCGGTCGCGGTACAGCCGATAGTTCTCTTCGTCGAAGCACACGAACGTGACCTGCTCGATCGACGGCGCGCGCGCCAGGGCCTCGCGCACGGCGGCAATCGCGATATCGGCCGCGCGCTCGCGCGGAAAGCCGTAGATGCCGGTGCTGATATTGGGGAACGCGACCGTGCGCAGGTCGTGCTCGCCCGCGAGCCGGATGCTGTTGCGATAGGCGTTGGCGAGCAGGGCGTCTTCGTCCTGGCTGCCGCCTTTCCAGACCGGCCCCACGGCGTGGATGACATAGGGCGCGGGGAGCAATCCGCCTGTGGTGATCACCGCTTCGCCGGTCTTGCAGCCGCCCTGCGTATCGGCAATCGCGCGGCAGGCATTGCCGATCGCGGGGCCGCCCGCGCCATGGATCGCGCCATCCACGCCGCCGCCGCCCACTAGCCCGCTGTTGGCGGCATTGACGATCGCATCGACTTCCATGCGCGTAATGTCGCCGTGCACCACCTGCAGATGTTCGCCTGTCATGTCGTCTCCCGCGCCGGTTGGCGTATCTATGTTTTCAGCATAGTCGCGGATTCCGGCGGCATCGAGGGGATATGTGCGCGATGAGGGTAATTTCGTAAGCCGTCCCGGCGCAATCGATGGCAGAATGACGAAATCGAACGACCGTTCACAATTGTGATGTCCGCCAGTCTGTCCACGCATCCTCCCGGCATGTCCGCGCAACTGCTCGATCCGCAGGTCGCCCAGCTGCTCGACCTGATCGCGCGCGCAAAGCGTCCGCCGATCCACGCGCTTGCCGTGGCCGATGCCAAGCTCGCCTACGAGAAAAGCGCGCCGATCCTCGATATCTCGCCGCCGCCCGTGCATACGGTCGAGAACCTGACGGTCACCGCGCGCGATGGGTATGCGATTCCCGTGCGGCTCTATGCGCCGCGCGAACCGAGCTGGACCGACCCGCAGCCGCTGCTCGTGTACTTTCACGGCGGCGGATTCACGGTTGGCAGTATCAATACCCACGATGCGCTGTGCCGCCGGCTGGCCCTCGATGGCGAATGCCTGGTTTTGTCGGTCGATTACCGGCTGGGTCCGGAATGGAAATTCCCGACCGCGGCCAACGATGCGTTCGACGCCATGCAGTGGGCCTTCGACGAGGCCGCGCGGCTCGGTGCGGATGCGTCGCGCATCGCCGTGGGCGGCGATAGCGCGGGCGGCACGCTGGCCGCGGCCTGCGCGATCGAGGCGCGAGACCGCGGATACCAGCTTGCGCTGCAAATGCTGATCTACGCGGGGTTCTGCGCGCGGCAGGACACGCCGTCGCATCGCGCGCTCGCGGATGGGTATCTGCTGACGGCCGATATGATCCAGTGGTTCTTCTCGCAATATCTGGGCAAGCCCGAAGACCGCGACGACTGGCGCTTTGCGCCGCTCGATGGCGGCGGGGCCGGTGCCGATGTGCACGGCTGCTGTCCCGCATGGATCGCGGTGGCCGGCTACGACCCGCTGCATGACGAGGGCGTGGCCTACGCGCGCAAGCTGGAGGCGGCCGGTGTCGCCACCGCGCTGGCCGACTATCCGACCATGATCCACGACTTTTTCAAGATGGGCCGCTTTGTCGGCGCCGTGGCCGGCGCGCATGCCGATGCGGCGTCCGCGCTGCGCCGGGCCTTCGGGAGTGCCCAGGAATAAGGGAACGGATAGGGAACGGATTACCAAACCTAGGATCGATATCAGCGATATCCGAGAATTCGCATACAACAAGGAGACAACCACCATGCAACGTCGCAATTTCCTCGCCCAGCTGGGCATGCTGGCCGCGGCCGGCGCCACCGGCCTGGCCGCCATGCCCGCCCACGCGCAGGCCGACAAGTTTCCGCAGCGCCCCATCCGCCTGGTCATCGGCTACACCGCCGGCGGCTCCACCGACGTGCCGTTCCGCGTGCTCGCCGACAATGCCTCGAAGATCCTCGGCCAGCCCGTGATCGTCGAGAACAAGCCCGGTGCCGGCGGCGTGCTGCCCGCGCAGATGATGCAGACCACCGCGCCCGACGGCTATACGCTCGCGCAGGTGCCGCTGCCCGTGTTCCGGCTGCCGTACACGACCAAGATCAACTGGGATCCGGTCAAGGACCTCCAGTACGTGATCAACCTCGCCGGCTACTCGTTCGGCCTCGTCGTGCCGGCCGACTCGCCGATCAAGACGATGCAGGAGTACGTGGCCTACGCCAAGGCGAACCCGGGCAAGCTTACGTACGGCACGCCGGGCGCGCTGACGACGTTGCACATCACGATGGAAGAACTCGCGCTGAACGAGCACGTGCAGTTCTCGCATATTCCGTACAAGGGCAATTCGGAATCGATGCAGGCGCTGCTCGGCGGCCACGTGATGTCGGTGGCGGACACGCCGGCCTGGGCGCCTTACGTCGAGTCTGGCCGTCTGCGTCTGCTGTCGACGTGGGGGGACAAGCGTTCGGCGCGCTTCCCGAACGTGCCGACGCTGAAGGAGCTCGGTATCAATATCGTGCAGACCTCGCCGTTCGGGCTCGTCGTGCCCAAGGGCACCGATCCGAAGATCGTGCAGAAGCTGCATGACGCGTTCAAGCAGGCGATGGAGATGCCGAACTACCGCGAGTCGCTCGCCAAGTTCGACATGGAGCCGTACTACATGAGCAGCACCGAGTATGCGAAGTTCGCGGCCGATACGGTCAAGAAGGAGAAGGCGATCATCGACAAGCTCGGACTGGCAAAGGCACAGTAACCGTCACCATCATGGCAAAGTCCGATTTCCGGCATAGCATGCCCTTGCGCGTGCGCTGGGCCGAAGTCGATCCGCAATCGATCGTCTTCAACGCGCATTACCTGACGTACTGCGATATCTGCGTCACCGAGTACTGGCGCGCGCTGGGCATCCGCTATCCGGAGGACGTGCTTGGCGCGCACGGCGTGGATATCTTCGTCGTCAAGTCGACGCTCGAATATCACGCGTCGGCGCGCTTCGACGACCAGCTCGATATCCGCGGCCGCATGGCGCGGCTCGGCCGTTCCAGCATGCTCTTTCGCGTGGAAATGTATCGCGGGGAAGACCATCTGATCACGGGCGAGATCGTCTACGTGTGCGCGGATCCGGCGACGCAGACATCGGCCCCGATTCCGGGGCCGGTGCGCGAGATCATCGAGGGCTACGAGGTGGTCGCGCCCGCGCGTTGAGCGCCGGCTTGCGTATCGCTTTGTATCCGGCCGAAGCCACGACACAGCCACATACAAAAACGCGTTTTCCAGACACCTGGGGCATGAACGGCCTCCCTAGACTGCGTTCCATGCCGTGCCAGCCATGGGCTGGCCGGATCCGATCCAGTCGAAACCGAGGAGAACGTTCATGTCGTATCGCACCCGTGTCACCGCGCAGCAACCGGCAATCCGAGTTCCGAAATTCCATGTCCTGGCCATCGCCGGCGCGTTGGCATCGCTCGCGCTGATCGGGCACGTGCCGTCGGCCCATGCCGCCGACGCGGCGAAGTCAGCCGTGACCGCCAGGGCCGCGCAGGCCGACGAGAGCATCCGTCCGTTCCGCGTCCACGTGCCGCAGGCCCAGCTGGACGACCTGCGCAAGCGCATCGCCGCCACGCGCTGGCCGGACAAGGAAACCGTGGCCGACGACTCGCAGGGCATCCAGCTGGCGCGCGTGCAGGAGCTCGTGCGCTACTGGGGCACGGGGTACGACTGGCGCAAGGCCGAGGCCCAGCTCAATGCGCTGCCGCAGTTCGTCACGAAGATCGATGGCGTGGATATCCACTTTATCCACGTGAAATCGAAAAACCCCAACGCGCTGCCGCTGGTGCTCACGCATGGCTGGCCGGGCTCGATCTTCGAGTTCATCAACACGATCGGCCCGCTGACCAATCCCACGGCCTACGGCGGCCGCGCGGAAGATGCGTTCGACGTCGTCATCCCGTCGATTCCGGGCTATGGCTTCTCGGGCCGGCCGACGGAACTGGGCTGGGGTCCGGATCGCACGGCGCGCGCCTGGGACACGCTGATGAAGCGGCTCGGCTACACGCAATACGTGTCGCAGGGTGGCGACCACGGCTCGGTGATCTCCGACGCGCTGGCGCGCCAGGCCCCGCCGGGACTGAAGGCGATTCACCTGAACATGCCGGCGACGGTGCCGGGTGGCCTGATGAAGTCGCTGTTGAGCGGCGACGCGGCCCCGTCGGAGCTCACGTCGTCCGAGCGGGACGCGTACGAGTCGCTGCGCACGTTCTTCGGCCGCAACGCCGCATACGGCGCGATGATGGTCACGCGCCCGCAGACCATCGGCTACTCGCTGACGGACTCGCCCTCGGCGCTGGCGGCGTTCACGTACGAGAAGATCGCCGCATGGAGCGACAGCGACGGCAAGCCCGAACGCGTGCTGACGCGCGACGCGATCCTCAACGACATCACGCTGTACTGGCTCACGAACACGGGCGCGTCGTCGTCGCGGTTCTACTGGGAAAACAACAACAACAACTTCAGCGCGGACGCGCAGAAGACGCGCGACATCAAGGTGCCGGTGGCCATCACCGTGTTCCCGCACGAGATCTACCGCGCGCCCGAGAGCTGGAGCAAGCAGGCGTATCCGTCGCTGATGTACTACAACCAGGTATCGAAGGGCGGCCACTTCGCGGCATGGGAGCAACCGCAATTGTTTGCCGAGGAACTGCGCGCGGCGTTCAAGTCGGTGCGCTAGGGTCTGTACCGCTAACGCTGCGCGACGAGGCGCGCCTGCAGCATGTCGCGCTCCGCGGGGGCCGGCGTCTGCAGGTAGTGGAACTTGCCGGAGACCTGTGTGGCGATGGCAATGCCGTCGCGGAACAGGATGCGGTTGCCGGTGAGGGCGGGGACCTTGTCGCCGGGGAGGATCGTGCCGCAGAGGTTGAGCGGGTCGATGGCCGAGATGGCGATCAGTTCGCCGTCGTGCGGGCGGCGGCGCATGTCGCGTAGCAGCGGGATGGCTTCGGGCAGCGCGAACTGTTCGCCCGACAGGCCGGCGACGAAGCGGCCGCCGCGGACTTCGCCGCGGGCTTCCAGGCGGTGGTAGACGGGCAGCAGTTCGCGCCACGAGGGCAGCCATGCGGCTTCGCGTTCCAGCAGGCTCCAGAACATGACGCCGTAGCGGCGCAGCAGCGTCATGGCGATGTGTTCGAGCGTTTCCGGGTCCGTGCGGCGGATGCCCGCTGCGCGCGGGGCGGGCAAGGGAGGGCTGGCGGCGGCATCGGTGACGACGGTGTCCGCCACGATCTCGCTCGCGCGCGTGGTGACCGTCACCGCGTCGGGCCGGCGGACCAGTGCCCAGCGGCCCGCTTCCTCCATCGTCGGTCCCGCGCCACGCCGTCGCCGGCGGTCCATCGTATTGCGCTTGCTAGCGGGCACGAGCATCGCGCGCAGGCCCGCATAGCTGTCGGCGTTCACGAGTCCCGTGGCGACCAGTTCCCCGAGCGCGTTCTCCAGTTCGGTGGGCAGCAGCCGCGCATCGTGGGCGAGTTCGTCGTAGAACATCGCGCCGTGTTGCCGCAGCGCTTCCAGCACACGCGCGGCGCGCGGGGAGACTTCGATCTCGGTGGCATTGGCCGGCATCGCATGCCAGGTCGCGAGCTGCCGGCGCGGCAGCAGCACCAGCGGTGTGGCACGCACGGGACCGCCGCTCGCGCTGGCCGGCGCGCCCAGCCGCGTCCACACGATGCGGCCCGCGCGGCAAAGGTCGTCGAGCCAGAGGCCCGCGTACTCCTTCACGCGCGGCGCCAGCAGTTCGGACTCCCATGCGCCGGCCGGCGCTTCGAAGCCTTCCAGCCGGGCCAGTGCCTGTGGCAGGGCGTCGCTGCCCTGGAGGCGTGTGTCCTCCGACAGGTGCTGCCATGCGAACAGAAACCGCATGAAGTCCTGCCGCTCGACGGGCTCGATCTCGCGGCGCAGTTTGCGGATGGTGTATCGGTGGATGCGCGCGAGCAGATGACGCTCGCACCATTGCTCCGCCGTCGCGCCGGCCGGCCGCCCCGGCGTAAAGCGGCCACGCATCACGTACCCTTCGCGCTCGAGTTGCGCCAGCGCGATGGCGACCGTGCCCTCGGGCAGCGCCAGCGGCGCGGCGATCTCGGCGAGGGTTTGCGGGCCGAAGCCCGACAGCCGCGCGCGCAGCAGCTCCACCAGCGCGTCGTCGCGCGTCCATGGGCCATCTCCCTGCGCTGCTGCGACATCGATGCCAACTTTGATGCCGACGTTGATGCCGACGTTGACGCCATAAGCCGCCCGCACACACGCCAGCCGCTCCCGTGCCACCCACAGGCTCGTCTCCCCATTCACATCGTGAAGCATCGCGCGCCCACCCGCGGCCAGCGCCGCGAGCCATTCGGGCCAGCCCGCGTTGGCCGACGCCTCGGCCTCCGTGATGCAGGCCAGCGACATCAGCGCCTCCTGCATTTCATCGGCATTGCGCGCGTTCGGCCACGCCTCGTCGGCCACGGCCGCGATGGCACCGGCGTCGAGCGCGCCCATATCGTCGGTCGACGCCGGATCGGTCCAGCGCCGGTTGAGCACCGCCTGCGTGCGGCGCTCCTCGATGGGCGCGTCGTCGAGGTAGGCATAGGGCCGTGCGCCCAGCACCTCCATCGCCAGCGGCGAGGGCGCCGGCAGATCGCGCGCGATCAGGCGCAGTTCGCCCGCTTCCATGCGGCGCAGCAGCGCAATCCATCCTTCGCTGTCCATCGCCTCGTGCAGGCAGTCGTCGAGCGTCTGTTCGACCAGCGGATGATCGGGCAGCTCGCGTTCGCCGACGATATTCTCGAGGCAGGCCGCCTGATCGGGAAACACGGCGGCCAGCAGATCGTCGCTCTTCATGCGCTGTAATTGCGGCGCCACCTTGCGGCCGCCGAGAAAGCGCGGCAACGCCAGCGCGGTCGTCGCATTCCAGCGCCAGCGCACATTGAACAGCGGCGCATCGAGCAGCGCCTGCACCAGCACGTGCTCGGCGCTGGACGACTTCAGGTAATGCCATACCTCGTCGAGCGCAAAGCTGTGGCTCTCCGACAGCGACAGCACGATCGCATCCTCGGTGGCCGCCGCCTGCAATTCGAAGTTGAACGTGCGGCAGAAGCGCTTGCGCAGCGTCAGTCCCCACGCGCGATTGATGCGGCTGCCGTAGGGCGCATGGACGACCAGCTGCATGCCGCCGGACTCGTCGAAGAAGCGCTCCATCACGAGCGTATCGTGCGTGGGCAGCGCGGTAAGGGCCGCGCGCGCACGGGCCAGATACTCGACGATCTGCCGCGCGGCATCCTCGTGCAGTCCGATATGCGTCTGCAACCAGCCGACCGCATGATCGATCGCCGCCGCGCCATCGCCGATGTCGTCAACGCTGCCCGGCAGCCGATCGCCCAACAGTCGATCGATCTCCGCGCGCAGGCGTGCCACGCCCAGCGACAGGGCATCGCTGCGTCCCGGCGCCTCGCCGATCCAGAACGGAATATTCGGCGCGGCGCCATGCGCGTCCACCACGCGCACCTTGCCCGCTTCGATCCGCTGAATGCGATACGACGTATTGCCAAGCTGGAAGACATCGCCGGCCAGGCTCTCCACCGCGAAGTCTTCATGCACGGTGCCGACGTTCTGTCCGCTGGGCTCGAGCACCACCGTGAAGTCGGCGTTGTCGGGAATCGTCCCGCCGGACGTGACGGCCGTCATCTTGGCGCCGCGTCGCGCGCGCACGGTGCCGCTGACCGTATCGCGATGCAGGTAGGCGCCGCGCACGCCCTGGCGTCCCGTATAGCCTTCGGCCAGCGTGCGCAGCACCGCGTCGAAATGCGCGCGGTCGAGCGTGGCGTACGGTGTCGCGCTGCGGATCAGCGCGAACAGCGCGTCTTCTTCCCATTCGCGCAGGCCTACCTCGGCGACGATCTGCTGCGCCATGACGTCGAGCGGCGCCACCGGAATACGCAGTACATCGAGCTCGTCGCGGCGCACGCAGTCGAGCAGCGCCGCGCATTCGATCAGGTCGTCGCGCGAGGTGGGAAACAGCCGGCCCTTGGGCAGGCCGCCGACATGGTGCCCCGAGCGGCCCACGCGCTGGAGAAACGACGCGATGCTGCGCGGCGAACCGATCTGGCAGACCAGATCGACATCGCCGATGTCGATGCCGAGCTCGAGCGATGCCGTGGCGATCAGCACGCGCAATGCGCCGCGCTTGAGGCGCTGCTCGGCATCGAGCCGGTATTCCTTTGCCAGGCTGCCGTGATGCGCGGCCACATGTTCGCCGCCGATACGGTCGGCGAGGTGCCGCGCCATGCGCTCGGCCATGCGGCGCGTGTTGACGAAGATCAGCGTGGTGCGATGCTGCGCGGAGAGCTCGGCAAGCCGGTCGTAGACGCGCTCCCAGACCTCGTTGGCGATCACGGCCTCGAGCGGCACCGGTGGCAGCTCGAGCGCGAGGTCGCGCTTGCGCACGTGGCCGACATCGACGATCTCGCAGGTCTTGCCGGTACCGCTCAGGAAATCCGCAACGGCCGACAGGGGCTTCTGCGTCGCCGACAACCCGACGCGCACGGGTGGGCGTTCGCACAATGCATCGAGCCGCGCGAGGCTCAGCGCGAGATGGCTGCCGCGCTTGTTGCCCGCGACCGCGTGAATTTCATCGACGATCACGGTGCGCACGCCGGCCAGCATCGCGCGGCCCGAGTCCGAGGCCAGCAGCACGTAGAGCGATTCCGGGGTGGAGACGAGGATATGGGGCGGACGCCGGCGCATGGCGTTGCGTTCGGCCTGTGGCGTGTCGCCGGTGCGCACGGCGGTGCGAATGCCATGCGCGGGCAGGCCCATGGCGTCGAGCTCGGCGCCGATGCCCGCAAGCGGCGCCAGCAGGTTGACGCGGATGTCGTTGGAGAGGGCCTTTAGCGGGGAGACGTAGAGGACGCGCGTCTCATCGGGCAGGGGCGTTTCCACGCTCTCCCGCACGAGTGCGTCGATCGCGGCCAGGAACGCGGTCAGCGTCTTGCCGGAGCCCGTGGGCGCAGCGATCAGCGTCGGCTGCCCGCGCTGGATCAGCGGCCACGCGCGCGCCTGCGCTTCCGTGGCGCGCGGAAAGGTCGCGGCAAACCATGCGGCCACCGCGGGATGGAAATCCTGCAAGGCGTCCAAGTCGGCGTGGGGGGTGCGCATCATCGTGATATTGGGATGATAGCGCCGAATGGAAGGGCTTCTGTCGCGGTCCGTTCTCAGTGGGGCGTCGCGCCCCCGGCGTCATAGATCTTCTCGCACCACGCCGCGCTCGCGCCGAGCAGCTTCGACAGCTTCTTCGCCGCAACGCGCTGCACGCGCGCGATCTCCGCCCGGTCCGCCGCCTCCAGCCGCGAAGCGGGTCCGGAGAGCGTCAGCGCGGCCATGAACTTGTCGCCCGCGCCGAACAGCGGCGTGGCAGACGCGGCTGTATAGACAACGCGCGCGCAGCCGTCGCCGGCCTTTCAACTGGTCGTGCGCGCGCTGCAGATGGCCCGCTGATCCGGCGCCGCGCGATGAAGGCCGCGCGTCAGTCGAAGCGGAACAGCGCGCGCGCCGAATCGCGCAGCACGATCTGGCGCGTGAAGGCGTCCGGGATCCAGCGATTCAGGGCCGCGCGCGAGGCGTCGTAGTCGATGACCTCGCGGTGCTGCGTATGCGGCCAGTCGCTGCCCCAGACGAGCCGCGTGGGGCCGAACGCGTCGAGCATGCGCGCGGTGAGTGCCTCGCCTGCCGCCAGGCCGGAGTCGCCGGCGATATTGCGATAAGCGGCCGACAGCTTGACCCACACCTGTCCCGTCGATGCCACCGCGCACAGATCGTCGAGCCCGGGGTCCGCGGCGCCGAGCGTCGGATCGGGCCGGCCGAAATGATCGATCACGACCGTGCACTGCTGCGCAATCAGCGCGGGGAGCAGCGCACCGAGATCGCCGGCGCCGCGATGGATTTCCACATGCCACCCCAGCGCATTGACGCGCGCGAGCAGCGCGGGCCAGCGGCCATCGCGCAGGTCCGGCAGCGGCCGGCCGATCAGGTTCAGCCGTATGCCGACCACGCCGGCCTCGTGCATCGATGCGAGTTCACGGTCGCACACGCTTTCGCACATTTCCGGCTCGATGACCGCCACGCCGCGGAACCGCCGCGGATAGCGTTTCAGCACATCGAGAAAGAACCCGTTGTCGGTGCCGAGAAAGCTCGGCTGCACGAGCACGGCATGCGAGAGGCCGTTGGCGCGCAGGTGCGAGACATAGTCGTCGAGCGTGGCATCGTAGTCGGGCGCGTGGCGCCGCTCGGCCGCGAGCGGCAGCCCGCGCACGAACACATGCGCATGGGCATCCACGGCTTCGACGGGTTGCGCATTGGCGGCCAGCCAGCGCGCATTGTCGGGCGAGAGGGCATCGCTGCCCGTGGCGATCGAGGAAGGAAGACGATCCATCGTGCGGCGCTCCGGTAACACTCAGGCCTGCTGCGGCGCGGCACCGGTGGCCGGCTGCGTCCGCGGACGCGGCAGGAACAGCGCGGCGACCACGACGAGGCCGTACGCGATGCCCGCATCGATACCGAGCGCGGTACCCAGCGGCATCGAGTTGCCCATATGGCCGACGAGGAACGGAAACACCGCCGATACGATGCGCCCGAAGTTGTAGCAGAAGCCCACGCCCGTGCCGCGCACGCCCTGCGGATAGAGTTCGTTGAACAGCGCGCCCATCGTCGCGGGAATGCCGGCCGAGAACAGGCCGAGCGGAAAGCTCAGAAACAGCATCGCGGTATCGCTGATCGGCAGGAACGCATAGAGGTTCACCGTGATGGCACTGGCCAGCGCGAAGAAGATCACGTTCCAGCGGCGGCCGATGCGATCCTGCAGCCAGGCGCTGACAAAGCAGCCGATGATGAACGAGACGATCACGACCGACAGATAGCCGCCGGTCCCGAGCACCGACAGATGGCGCTCGGTCTTCAGATACGTGGGCAGCCACGTGGTCACCGCGTGATAGCCGCCGTGCGCGCCGAGCCCGATCAACCCGCCGACGATGGTCTGGCGCAGCACGGACGGGTGAAAGATGCCCGCGAGAATCGACAGTGCGCCGCCGCTCTGGGCAGGGCCCTCGGCCGGCCGTGCCTCGCGCTTCGGCTCCTCGATGCCGCGGCGCAGATAGAGCACGAGGCCCGCCGGCACGATGCCGATCGCGAACAGCACGCGCCACGCCCACTCGGGCGAGACATACGAGAACACCACCGTATAGAGCAGCACGGCAGCGCCCCAGCCAAAGCCCCACGCACTCTGCACGATGCCCATCGCCTTGCCGCGATGGCGCGCGCGCATGGTCTCGGCCAGCAACACGGAACCCGCGGTCCATTCGCCGCCGAAGCCGAGCCCCTGCAGCGCCTTGAGCACGAGCAACTGCTCATAGTTCTGCGCAAACGCGCACAGGAACGTGAACAGCGAGAACCAGATGACGGTGACCTGCAGCGCGCGCACGCGGCCGATACGGTCCGAAAGCACGCCCGCCAGCAAACCGCCGACCGCGCCGCCGACGAGCGTGACCGCGCCGATCAGGCCGGCCTGGCCCTTGGCGATGCCCCATGTGGCGATCAGGGTCGGAATGACGAGACTGAACAGCTGCGCATCGATGGCATCGAGCGCCCAGCCGGCAAAGCAACCCCAGAGCGTGCGTTTCTCGGTGGGCGAGATCTCGCGGTACCAGTTCATGGCAATCTCCTGCGCCGCCGGAGAGGTCGTCCCCTTCACGCGGCAGCTTGTAGTTGTACGTGCGCACCGGCCAGGCCGGGCGCTGCTGCGGAGCATTCTATGCAGCCTGAAATCGCCCGCATACTATGGATATGATCGTTTTTCATATCATTCTGATATGCTCGTCCGATGGACACACGCAATCTGAAGTACTTTCTGGCCGTTGTGGATGCCGGCAGCGTCACGCGGGCCGCCGAAGTGCTCGATATCGCCCAGCCGGCACTGAGCCAGGCCCTCACGCGCATGGAGCGCGATCTCGGGGTCAAGCTGTTTGAACGCACGCGGCGCGGTGCCGCGTTGACAGCGGCCGGGGAGGCCATCGTCGAGGACGTGCGGCTGAGCGTGGCGCGTATCGACGCAGCCTCCCACCGCGCAAGGGAAATCGGCGCGCAGCGTGGCGGTCGGCTGACCATCGGTTTTGTGTCCGCCGCGCTGTTCAGCCTGCTGCCGCGCGCCATCGCGGCACTGCGGCGCGAAGTCCCCAATATCGAGCTCGTGCTGCGCGAGATGAGCAACGCGGAGCAGGCCAGTGCGCTGGAGAAAGGGCTCATCGATATCGGCCTGCTGCACACGCCGGTGGCGGTGGGTGGGCGCATGCGCGAGAAGCTGATCGTGCGCGAGCAGCTGCTGGCCGTGGTGCCGAGCGGCTATCGCGTGGCCGACGATGGCAAGGTCGGACTCAGGGAGTTATCGGATGCGGGACTGGTCTGGTTTCCGAGCGAGCAACTGCCCGTGATCCGGGCCGGCATCCTGAGCGCGTTCCGCAAGGCCGGCTGCGAGGCCAATGTCGTGCAGGATGCCAACCGTTCGCTGACGGTGCTCGCATGCGTGGCGGCCGGATGCGGCGCATCGCTGCTGCCGCGTTCGGTGCTGGCGCTACAGTTCGCGGGCGTGAGCTTTCACGATGTGCGCGATGGCGACAACCTGCCGCCGTTCGAACTGAGCGCCATCTGGCCCACGCGCTCGCGGCCGACGCTCGCCGACCGCTTTGCCGCGTTGCTGACGGACGATAGCCCTATAGCGCTATAGCTCTTACACGCGCGTGACGAGATACGGCTTGAGCCAGCCCAGACCCGCCGACGTGCCCGCGCGCGGACGGTATTCGCAGCCAATCCAGCCGGTATAGCCAAGCCCATCGATGACGTCGAACAGATACGGATAGTTGAGCTCGCCCGTATCGGGCTCGTGCCGCTCCGGCACACCCGCGATCTGGATATGGCCGATGCCCGCGAAGTCGCGCCTGAGCTTGACCGCGAGGTCGCCTTCCATGATCTGGCAGTGATAGCAGTCGAACTGCACGCGCAGGTTGGCCGCGCCGACCTGTTCGCGAATCGTGTGCGCGTCGTCCTGACGGCTCAGGAAGTAACCCGGCATGTCGCGCGTGTTGATGGGCTCCATCAGCACCGTCATGCCATGCGCGGCCGCGGAGGCCGCGGCGTAGGCGAGGTTCTCGAGGTACACCGCGCGGCAGCGCGCGTGGTCCGCGTCGGCGGGGACGATGCCGGCCATCACATGCACGCGATCGTTGCCGAGCACGGCCGCGTACTCGAGGGCTTGCGCGAAGCCTTCGCGGAACTCGGCCTCGCGGCCGGGCAGTGCCGCGGTACCGCGCTCGCCCGCTGCCCAGTTGCCGGGCGGCGCGTTGAACAGTGCCTGCGCGAGGCCGTTGTCGTCGAGCCGCTTGCGAATCTCGCTGGCGGGATGCTCGAACGGGAACAGGTACTCGACGGCCTGGAACCCGTCCGCGGCGGCAGCGGCAAAGCGGTCCAGGAAACCGTGCTCGTTGTACATCATCGAGAGGTTCGCGGCAAAGCGCGGCATGTCAGTCTCCTTGTGTCACGAGCGGTCGATTCTACTATCATGACGCCTCGATTCGTTTCCACCGCTGTCGCGCTCCGTCATGTCCATCACCGTCGTCGTCTGTCCCTGGTCCGAAGCCCAGGCGCGCGCAAGCGCCATCCGTTTCACGGTATTCGTGGAGGAGCAACGCGTGCCGCAGGAACTCGAACTCGACGAGTGGGATGCGCAGTGCTGGCACGCGCTGGCGCTGCAGCTCGACGGTACCGCCGTGGCCACGGGCCGGCTGCTGCCCGACGGCCATATCGGCCGCATGGCCGTGCTGGCCACCGCGCGTGGCACGGGGGTCGGTTTCAAAGTGCTGGAGGCGCTGATGGCCAAGGCCCAGTCGCTTGGCTACAGGGAACTGGCGCTCAATGCGCAGACCCACGCGGCGCCGTTCTACGCGCGCGCGGGTTTCGAGCAGGTGGGGGAAGAATTTGAAGAGGCCGGCATCCCGCACGTGGAGATGCGCAAGACGCTCGCCTGAAGAAACGGCCGCGTATCAGCGCGACGCAGGCACGTCGGTGTCGCGCGCCACGCCCAGCTGGCCACGATAGCTGACCTCGCCGACCTGGCCCTCGGCGCCGAAGCTGCGTTCGCTGAAATCGAAGCGGCCATCGTGCCGCACGCGCAGCACCGTGCTGGCGCGCGTGCCATAGCTCGGCGAGCGGATAAACGCGGACGACAGCACCTTTTCCCATTCGAACGACACACCGGTCGAAGGGAGCTCCGAATCGAGCGCGCGATGGTCGTCGGCCAGCATCTGCAGATAGGGGTCCGCGCTCGCGCTCGCATCGCCGCGATCGGCCGCGAGCACTTCGCACATTGCGCCCACGCGGCTACGTACCTTGGGCCACGGCGTATCGAGCAGCGCGTTGGAAAGGCCATAGAGGCCCGGATCCAGCCGCTGCGGCTGGCGCGACGGCGAGCGGTTGCTGTACCACCAGAGCTCTTCCATATCGCTGGCCAGCAGGTTGAACCCGTTGTACATGCCGTGCGCCTGCGACAGGGCGTCCAGATAATCCTCGGGCGTCTGCTGGCCGCGCAGGAAGCGCGCCACGAGCTCGCCGCGCGAGCGCGCGTCCACGCGCTTTTCCGACGGCGCGCGATAGTTGGTCAGCGCCGCGAAGCGCGCGCCGCCATGGCGCCTGTCGCGCGACATGCGCGAGCGCACGGATCCATCGCCACTGGCAATGCCCATCCACGTGCCCGCGTCGCCGATCACCTCGGCCATGTCGCGTCCCGCCAGCACCTGCGGGGCATCCTGCCACCAGTGCGCGGGCGCGGCGGGGCGCGCATAGAACTCGTCGCGGTTGCCGGCAACCACCAGGGCATAGTCCGGGTGCGATTGCCATGCGACCAGAATCAGGCACATATTGCTTCCTTTGCTTCGCTGCTACAGGATGTCCAGATCGATAAAACGCTCGGCGCGACGCTCGCCCTGAATACAGCCGTCGAGTCCGCTTTGACGCCAGAGTCCGTCGAGCGTTGCATCGAATGCGGGCGGGACATCCGCATAACACTCCATCCACGTCTGCAGGCCATCCCGCGTCTCGGGCCTGCGCATGAGCGTACCACCAATCCCCGTCGCCTCGGCCACGGTCTCCATCCAGCGATGCCAGCGCGGCAACGCATCGGCCGCGTAGTCGTCCGCCACGCGGAAGTAAACGAACAGATGATCGCTCATGCCCTGGCTCCCGTGTGGCGCAGCCTTACGATTGGGCGTCGTTTGGCAGCGGGACTTCGTACGGCAACGCACGCGTGACCACCGGGCTGCCGCCGGCCGCGCCGAGCCGCATCTCGCCAGCCGCCGCGTCGATCTTGAGTTCGGCCAGCCCATCCCATCCGCCCTCGGGCGAAGCGGTCGCGTTGACGATCATGCCGCACGGCTGCTCGGCGTCCTCGGGACGGTAGATCTCGGTGGCCGGCGCTGGCGCGGCGCCTTCGCCATGCACGCGCCACATGCGGCGCTTGAGCGTGCCGCGATACTGGCTGCGCGCCACGACTTCCTGCCCCGGATAGCAGCCCTTGCGGAAATTCACGCCGCCGATCAATTCGAAGTTGATCATCTGCGGCACGAATTGTTCCTGCGTGGCCGTGACGATGCGCGGGATACCGGCCGCGATATCGAGCCAGTCCCAGACTTCGGCATCGGCCGGCGCGAGCGTGGCCGCCAGCGTGGCAAGTACCGCGTCCGCGCGTTCGGCCGGCACCGCAAGCTGCCAGCGCGGCTGCGCGGCGCCGTCGGGCAGGCGGATCACGGTCGTGCCATCGGCCGCGGCCGCGGCCAGCGGGGCCAGCGGTGCGGGCAGCCCGGCGGCGGCCAGCGCCTCGGCGGCCTTCGGGCCGGCCACGCCGAGCAGGCGATAGGCGGCCGATGCGTCGGCAAGCTTCGCCTTCGCGCGCAGCACGAACATCGTCAGGCGCTTCTGGATCGCGGGCTGGATATCGGCCGACAGTTGCAGCACGATGCCTTCCGCATCGCGCCACGTGAGAAAGCTGGCCTGCAGCCGGCCCTTGGGCGAGCAGTAACCGGCCAGCCGCGCATCGGCGGCGGACAGGTCTTCCGTGGCGTTGGTCAGCTGGGCGTGCAGGAACGTGCCGGCATCGTCGCCGGTCACGCGGATCAGGCCGATGCCGGCGATGGGTGCGACGATACCGGTGGTGCGCAGGGCGTCCACGCTGGACGAGAGAGACGGGTTGGCGTTGGCTGTCATGCGATAGGAGTGAATATCTTTGGCGCCCTCGGCATATGGGGACGGCGATGCTTCGCGGCAAGCCACGGGTCATCCGGCGGCATGGACGGGCGGCACGGGCGATGGATGTGGCGTGATGGGCTCGTGAGGGCTCAAGGCTCCCGGTATTATATGGGCCTTGCGCCATGTCGGCCGGCCGCGCGCGAACCCGACCCGCCGGTAGGGACATGACGGAACCATCGCCCCACGCATCAATGAAACGCTTCTTTTTACGCCTCGTCGGGCTCCTTGTCATCGTGGCGCTCGCCGCCGCGGGCGGCTTCGCCTGGTGGGCACACCAGCCCCTGACGCTCGCCACCTCGCCGGTCGAGGTCGTCATCAAGCCCAATTCCAGCGTCGTCAGCGTCGGCCGCCAGGTCCAGCGCGGCGGCGTGCCGATCGATGCGCGCCTGTTCATCCTGCTGGCCCGGATCACGGGGCAGGGCGCGAGCCTCAAGGCGGGCGGCTACCAGTTCGAGTCCGGCGTGACGCCGCTCGACGTGCTCGACAAGCTCGCGCGCGGCGAGGTCACGCACTATGTGGTCACGGTCATCGAGGGCTGGGAGTTCCGCAAGATGCGCGCGGCCGTCGACGCCAACCCGGCCCTGCGCCACGACACCACGGGCATGTCCGACGCGGACCTGATGAAAGCCATCGGCGCCGAGGAAACGTCGCCGGAGGGCATGTTCTTCCCCGATACCTACCTGTTCGCGCGCGGCAGCAGCGACGTGGAACTGTATCGGCACGCCTATCGCGCGATGCAGAAGCGCCTGGCCGATGCGTGGAATGCCCGCGCGCCGGACCTGCCGTACAAGACGCCGTACGAGGCGCTGATCATGGCCTCCATCGTCGAGAAGGAGACCGGGCAGGCCGTCGAGCGGCCGATGATCGCGGCGGTGTTCGTCAACCGGCTGCGCAAGAACATGATGCTGCAGACCGACCCGACCGTGATCTACGGCGTGGGCGAGAAGTTCGACGGCAACCTCCGCAAGCGGGACCTGCAGACCGACACCCCTTACAATACGTACACGCGCGCCGGCCTGCCGCCGACGCCGATTGCGCTGCCGGGTCTGGCCTCGCTGGCCGCGGCCACCGCGCCGGCCCCGTCGGATGCGCTGTATTTCGTGGCGCGCGGCGACGGCAGCAGCCATTTCTCCAATTCCCTACCCGAACACAATCGCGCGGTCGACAAGTACCAGCGCGGCAAATAACACGTCCATGCGCGACACCCATCCACCACGCGGAAAATTCATCACCTTCGAGGGCATCGACGGCGCGGGCAAGAGCACCCATATCGACTGGGTGGCGCAGCGCCTGCGCGCGCGGCCCGGCGCGACGCCCGTGGTGACCACGCGCGAGCCGGGCGGCACCCCCCTCGGCGAAGACCTGCGCGCGCTGCTGCTGCATCGGAAGATGGACCTCGAGACCGAGGCGCTGCTGATGTTCGCGTCGCGCCGCGAGCATATCGCCGAGGTCATCGCGCCCGCGCTCGCGCGCGGGGACTGGGTCATCTCGGACCGCTTCACCGACGCCACGTTCGCCTATCAGGGCGGCGGCCGGGGCCTGCCGACGGCACGGCTAGAGGTGCTGGAGCACTGGGTGCAGGGCGACCTGCAGCCCGATCTGACGCTGCTGTTCGACGTGCCGCTGGAAACCGCCAGCGAGCGTCTGGCCGGCGCGCGGGCCCCCGACAAGTTCGAGGCCGAGTCGCGCGCGTTCTTCGCGCGGACCCGCGCGGAGTATCTGCGCCGCGCCGCGCAGTCGCCCGGGCGGTTCCGCGTGATCGACGCCACGCGGACCATCGACGCCATTCGTGACGAGCTTGAGAACATTGTTGCGGAATTTATTGCAACGCCTTGATTTGGAACGCGTATATTGCTGTTGTGATATTGACCTCATGCCGTGGCAAGACACATGAGGAAACCTCGCTAACCCACTGAACCGCAATGCTTTATCCCTGGCAACGAGAAGACTGGCAACGGCTTGCCGCGTTACGCGACAGGCTGCCCCATGCGTTGCTGCTGCACGGCCAGCAAGGCATCGGCAAGCGTGACCTCGCGCTGCATTTCGCGCAGGGGCTGCTCTGCGAGACGCCGCGGGCCGACGGCCAGCCGTGCGGGACCTGCGGCGCGTGCCACTGGTTCAGCCAGGGCAATCACCCCGATTTCTCGGTGGTCCGGCCGGAGGCGCTCGAAGGCGGCGCCGAGGGCGACGGCGACGCCGAGGGCGGCGGCAAGAAGAAGGCGCCGAGCAAGATCATCCGCATGGAGCAGGTGCGCGCGCTGATCGAGGCCGTGGGCGTCGGTACGCACCGCGCGGGCCTGCGCGTGGTCGTGGTCTATCCGCTCGATGCCTTGCAGACCGAAGGCGCCAACGCGCTGCTGAAGACGCTCGAGGAACCGCCGCCATCGACGGTGTTCCTGCTGGTGACGGACCGGCTGGACCGCGTGCTGCCGACGATCCTGTCGCGCTGCCGCCAGTTCGGCGTGACGCGGCCCACGCACGAGCAGGCGCTGGCCTGGCTCGGCAGCCAGGGCGTGGCCGATGCCGAGGCGCAACTTGCGCTGGCCGGCGGCTCCCCGCTGACCGCGCTGCACGCCGCCGAGGCCGAGGAACAGCCGCTGCAGCGCTGGCTGGTCGGGCAGCTTGCGGCCGGCGCCGCGTTCGATGCGCTGTCTGCGGCAGATCAACTGCAGAAGCTTCCGGTGCCCGCCGTGCTTGGCATCCTGCAGCGCTGGACGTACGATCTGCTGGCATCGCAGCTGGATGTCGCCGGCAAGCCGGGCGCGCGGTACTTTCCGAAGGAGCGCGCCGCGCTGGCGCGCTGCGCGCAGGCGACGGACGCGTATCGCCTGCAGGGGTTTGCGGCGCGGCTCGTGAGCCATCGCCGCAACGAAAATCACCCGCTGGCAGCGAGGCTGGTGATGGAATCGGTGTTTCTCGACTACCGGCAGCTGTTCCGGTAGGCGTCTATCCATATAGGCCGCACAAAGCGGCCAGCCATAACCTGGGGTCAAGATGAATACAGCAGTCACGGGGGCGCAGCCACGCCCGACGGCGGCACCGGCAACGCCCGCGGCATCCGCCGCAGGGCCGGCCACCACGCCCGGCAGCGCATCGCGGCCGAACGTGCTGTCGCTGTCGATCAAGGATCAGGCGGGCCTGTACGCCGCGTATATGCCGTTCCTGTCGCGCGGCGGCATCTTCGTGCCGTCGAACCGGCCGTTCCGGCTCGGCGAGCAGGTGTTCCTCGTGCTGTCGCTGCTGGATCGCCAGAAATTCCAGGTGGCCGGTGAGGTGGCGTGGATCACGCCGGCCGGCACGCCGTTGAAGACGCCGGGGGTCGGCGTGCATCTGCCCGACGACGACAATGGCCGCAACCTCAAGCGCGCGGTCGAGGAGATCCTCGGCAAGGCCATCGAGTCCGGGCGACCGACGCAGACCTTGTGAGGCATGCTGAGACGTAACATCAAGTTCGATCGATAGATTTCTGTTTTTTATGAGCATTCCAGGATTTACGCTGCGGCTTGCGCAGCGCGGGGATCTGCCCGGCATCGTTGCCATCTACAACAGCACGGTGCCGTCGCGCATGGTGACCGCCGATACCGAACCGGTGTCGGTGGCTTCGCGCGAGGCGTGGTTCGACGCCCATCTGCCCGAACGCCGCCCGCTATGGGTGTGCGAGGACGCCGAGGGCCGCATGGCCGGCTGGATCAGCTTCTCCGACTTCTATGGGCGCCCCGCGTACGGCGGCACCGCGGAAGTCTCGATCTACCTCGATGAGACGCAGCGCGGGCACGGGCTGGGCCGCTATCTGCTCGAGGCCGCGATTGCCCACGCGCCGCAGCTCGGCGTCAGCACGCTGCTGGGGTTTATCTTCGGCCACAACGAACCGAGCCTGCGGCTGTTCGCGCGCTACGGCTTCGAGCGCTGGGGCGCGCTGCCGCGCGTGGCCGTGCTCGATGGGGTCGATCGCGATCTGATCATCGTGGGCCGCCGGCTCAACGAACAGGGCTGAGGACAATTCCATGTTCGTCGATTCCCACTGCCATATCGATTTTCCCGACTTCGCCGACCGGCTGCCGCAGCTGCTCGAGAACATGCGCGCCAATCAGGTCACGCATGCGCTGTGCATCTCGGTGACGCTGGAAGACTTTCCGCGCGTGCTCGCGCTCGCGGAGCAGCATCCGAACCTGTATGCATCGGTCGGCGTCCATCCCGATCACGAGGAGGGCGAGGATCCGACGCTGGACCGCCTGGTCACGCTGTCGAACCATCCGCGCGTGGTCGGTACCGGCGAGACCGGGCTCGACTACTACCGCCTGAATGGCCGGACGATCGCGGACATGGAATGGCAGCGGGAGCGGTTTCGCACCCATATCCGCGCCGCGCGCCAGACGCGCAAGCCGCTGATCATCCATACGCGTTCCTCGGCCGACGACACGCTGCGCGTGATGCGCGAAGAGAATGCCGGCGAGGTCGGCGGTGTGATGCACTGCTTTACCGAGACCTGGGAGATCGCGCGCCAGTCGCTCGACGAAGGATTCCATATCTCGTTCTCGGGCATCGTCACGTTCAAGAGCGCGGCCGATCTGCAGGAAACCGCGCGCAAGGTGCCGCTCGAACGCATGCTGATCGAGACCGATTCGCCGTATCTGGCGCCCGTGCCGTACCGCGGCAAGACCAACGAGCCCGCCTGGGTACGCCACGTGGGCGAATTTATCGCCAAACTGCGCGGCATTCCCGTCGAGCAGGTAGCCGAACAGACGACGGAGAATTTTTTCAATCTGTTCAAGCATATAGACAGGAAAGCTCATGTTTGATGTGAAGTTTATTCGCCACGCCGCCGGTGCCAGTGTGGCCGTCGCCGCGCTGACGCTGGCCGGCTGCGCCGTGGCCACGCCCGCGTCCGACATGCGCAAGGCCGTGGAATTCGACGACGCGAACACCGTGCAAAAGCTCATTTCGCGCGGCGTGGATCCGAACCTCGTCGACGATCGCGGCAATCCGATGCTCGTGGTGGCGCTGCGGGAGAAGTCGAAGAAGGCGGCCGCGGCGCTGATCAAGGCGAAGAACATCGATTTCGACAAGACCAATCCGGCTGGCGAGAACGCGCTGATGATGGCCGCGCTGCAGGGGGACCTCGACTCGATCAAGCTGATGGTCGATGGGCAGGAAGCCGAGATCAACAAGAAGGGCTGGGCGCCGCTGCACTATGCGGCGACGAACGGCCATAACGACGTGGTGAAATACCTTGTCGACCATGCGGCCTATATCGATGCGGAGAGCCCGAACGGGTCCACGCCGCTGATGATGGCGGCGCGCGGCGGCCATATCGAGACGGTCAAGCTGCTGCTGGACGAGGGCGCGGACATGCGCCTCAAGAACCAGCAGGGGATGAACGTGATCGACTTCGCGCTGCTATACAACCAGAAGGAAATCGCGGACGGCCTGCGGTCGCGGTGGGTCAAGCTCTACAACACCGAGCCTCCGGCGCCGGTCAAGCCCGCGCCGCCCAGGCAGTAAGCCTGCGGCTCAGATATCGTCCGCCAGCCGGACACCGGTAAATTGCCAGCGCTGGTGGGGGTAGAAAAAGTTGCGATAGGTCGCGCGGATATGGGACTCGGGCGTGACGCACGACCCGCCGCGCAGCACCATCTGGCTGCTCATGAACTTGCCGTTGTACTCGCCGACCGCGCCGGCGCTCGGACGGAAGCCCGGATACGGCAGGTAGGCGCTGGCCGTCCATTCCCATACGTCGCCGAACATCTGGCGCAGCACGCCCGACGTGTTCTGGCGGTCCGGCAGCGGCCGCAGCGCGTGGCCTTCGACGAAATTGCCGGTCGGCGGCAGGTTGCGTACCGCGTGCTCCCATTCGGCCTCGGTCGGCAGGCGGCGTTCCGCCCAGCGCGCGAACGCATCGGCCTCGAAGAAGCTCACATGCGTGACGGGGCTGTCGGGATCGACGGGCTGCATCCCATGCAGCGTCATCTGCCACCACGTGCCTTCCCGTTCTTCCCAGTACGCGGGCCCCTGGATGCCGTGGTCGCAGACCCAGCGCCAGCCATCGGACAGCCATAGCCCGGCGCTCTGGTAGCCGCCGTCCTCGATAAACTCGAACCACTGGCGGTTGCTGACCGGATGCGAGCTCAGCTGGTACGGCTGCAGCAGCACGTTGTGGCGCGGGCCTTCGCAATCGAACGCAAAGCCGTCGCCGCCATGGCCGATGGCCACCACGCCGCCCGTAAAGCGGATCCACTCGGGGGCGGGACGCGGGTCGGCGATGACCGGGGCCGGTACGGCCGCCGCGTACGCGGGACGCAGCGGGTTCTGCGCGAACAGATGGAGGATGTCCGTCAGCAGCAATTCCTGATGCTGCTGCTCGTGATGGAGCCCGAGCGTGACGAGCGCGGCTTCCTCGTCGGTCTGGGCGTCGGCGAGCAGCGCCAGCATGGCCTCATCGACGGCCTCGCGGTAGGCGAGGATCTCGTCGAGCGACGGCCGCGTCAGCAGGCCGCGCTTCGGGCGCGGGTGGCGCGCGCCCACGGCCTCGTAATACGAATTGAATAGAAAGCGGTACTGCGGATCCACGGGTTCATAGTCCGGGATGCGCGCGGCCAGCACGAATTCCTCGAAGAACCAGGTCGTATGGGCCAGATGCCATTTGGCGGGGCTGGCGTCGTCCATGGACTGCACCGTGGCATCGGCATCCGACAGATCGGCGACGAGGGCCTCCGTGGCGGCGCGCACATGGCGATACTGCGCGGGCAGCGCGGGTTCCTGAGGCGGGTGGTGCAGGGGATTGCGATGAGGGTGTTCGGCCGCGGCAGGCAGCAGGGCTGAGGTCATGCAGGCTCCCGGGTTTCGGACTGGATTCCGAACCATCATAGTCTCGAACGCGCGCTGCGGCGAGCGGCGGGGATCCGGCTATGGCTGTAGGAGGATGCTGACGCGGAGGGGATGGGTCTCGGCCCCCTCGCGGGGGAGAGGGCCGGGGGCGCGGATCAGGCCGCGGCGCGGGTGGCGTCGTTGAGCGCGGCGATCGCGGTGCGGGCGGCATTCAGGCCGGCCTCGCGGGCTTCGTTACCCATGGCCAGGCCGTGGGCGCGCACGACGGTCACTTCGGGCACGCCGAGGAAGCGCAGCACCGTATCCAGCGTGATTTCGTGCAGGTCGAGTGCGTTCGGGTCCTGACGCACACCGCCGCGCGACGACACGACGATCGCGCGCTTGGCCTTGGCCAGGCCCACGGGACCGGTTTCGGTGTAGCGGAACGTGCGGCCAGCCTGCGCCACGCGGTCGATCCAGGCCTTCAGCTGGCTCGGGATGCCGAAGTTGTATTGCGGCGCGCCGATCACGATCACGTCGGCGGCCAGGAATTCGGCCAGCCACGCTTCCGTGCGTTCGAGTTCGGCTTGCTGGGCGTCGGTCAGGCCATCCTTCGGGCCGCCGAGCACGGGCAGCAGATGGTGCGTCAGGTGGGCCGGGGCGTCCTGGTCCAGGTCACGCACGGTCACGGTCGCGCCGGGGTTCTTGGCCACGAGGTCGGCCACCACGCTGGCGGTCAGGCCACGGGAAACGGAATTGTCGCCAAGGACGCTCGAATCGATTTGCAGGATGTTCAGCGGGGTGGTCATTTTGCGGCTCCACATCAATAGGTTGGATGCACGAAAGATAGCCATTGCCCATTGGTAGCGGTAGTGAGGCAAAATGGAAATTATCGTTCCACCAGTGCAACAGCCATTCCGATCCGCCCCCATGCAAGATCTCAACGACCTCTACCTGTTTGCCCAGGTGGTGCAGCACGGCAGCTTTTCCGGCGCAAGCCGGGCCACCGGGGTGCCAAAGTCGCGCCTGAGCCGGCGCATCGCGCAGCTGGAGAAGGACCTCGGCGTCCAGTTATTGCGCCGGACCACGCGTCAGGTGCGCGTGACGCCACTCGGCGAAGCGTTCTTCGAACGCTGCCGCGCCATGCTCGCCGAAGCCGAGGCGGCGCGCGAGATCGTGGCGCTGGCCCGGGAGCAGCCCTGCGGCCGGCTGCATGTGACCTGCCCCGTGGTGATCGCGCAGGTGATCCTTGCCCCGGCCATCGGCGGCTTTATGCAGGCGAACCCCGGCATTACGCTCGAGATCGAGGCGACCAACCGGCGCGTGGACGTGATCGGCGAGAACATCGACCTCGCGCTGCGCGTGCGCGACGTGCTCGAGGACTCGAGCCTGGCCGTGCGCACGTTCGGCAAGAGCCAGCTGATGCTCGTGGCCGCGCCGGCGTTGCTCGACAGCATCGGGCGGCCGCGCACGCCGCAGGCGCTGGAGGGCATGCCGGGCATCGGGCAGAAGCCCCACGAGGGGCGGCACGAGTGGACGCTGTTCGGCAAAGGCGGGCAGTCGGTGCACGTGGCCTACGAACCGAAGCTGATCAGCGACGAGTTCGCGCTGCTGCGGGAGGCTTGCCTGGCCGGCATGGGCGTGGCGATGCTGCCGCGCATGTACTGCCGGGACGAGATCGCGCGCGGAGATCTCGAGGTGCTGCTGCCCGAATACGATTTGCCGATGGGGGTCCTGCACGCGGTGTTTCCGTCGCGCAAGGGGGTCACGCATGCGCTGCGGCTGTTCCTCGACTTTCTCGGAGAGATCCTGCCCGAGAACGCCGAGCGGTTCGGCATGTTCAGCGTGCCGCCGTCGCCGGGCATGCATCGCGCCGTGACCGCCGGGCCCGCGGAATGGAACGCGCCGCCAGATTGAGCCTTTACCTTCACGCTGCCGCGCACTAAGGTACTTGTGCGAGGCGTCCAAGTGGGCGATGGCGCACCGGCAGTCTTCTCGCACCGGCAGTCTTCTTTCACGCGGCACGACATGCACAAGAGGGGAATGACGATGGCTCGTACGCAAGGCAGTCAGGATCTGGGCAAGTTCATCCTGCGCGTCGTGCTTGGCATTTTGATCCTGCTGCACGGGATCTCCAAGCTGATGGCGGGACCGGGATTCGTGGTGCAGGTGGTCACGCAGGCAGGCTTGCCGGAGTTCGTGGCCTATCTGGTCTACATTGGCGAAGTCCTCGCGCCGCTGTTGCTGATCGTCGGACTGTGGACGCGGCTGGCGGGGCTGATCGTCGCGGTCAACATGCTGTTCGCGCTCGCGCTCGTGCATGCGAAGCAGCTTGGCCAGATGGCCGATACGGGCGGATGGGCGCTCGAGCTGCAGGGCATGTACCTGGCGGCCGCCCTCGCGGTGGCGTTGCTCGGCGCAGGGCGTTTCAGCATCGGCGGCATCGACGGCAAATGGAATTGAAGGTTTCCCATCCACCTGCGCTGACTGGAGTGCCATCATGCTTGCGCGACTGCTCGCCTGCCTCACCTTGTCCCTGATGCTGGGGGCCTGTGCCACCGGGCCCGATATCCGCACGGACTTCAATCCCGCCACCAACTTCTCCGCGTATCGCACGTTCGGGTTTGTCGCGCACCCGGGCACCGACCGGCAGGGCTACGAGAGCCTGACCACGCAATACCTGAAGGTGGCGGTGCAGCGCCAGATGACCGAGCGCGGGTATCAGTACACGCAGCAGTCACCCGATCTGCTCGTCAACTTCAACGCGCGGCTGCGCCAGCGCATCGTGAGCGATCCGGCGCCGCTGCCGCCGCCGGGGTATATCGGCTATTACGGATATCGGGGCGGGTTGTACGGGCCGTGGCCGGGGTATGGCTTCTATAGCGATACCTACACGTATACCGAGGGTACGCTGAATATCGACCTCGTCGATGCGCGGAAGAACCAGCTCGTCTGGGAGGGCATCGCGCGGGGCGCGGCGGAAGAGGCCGATCCGCAGGCCAATCCGCAGGGGATCGACAAGGTGGTGGCGCAGATCTTTGCGAAATACCCGTTCCGCGCGGGGCAATAACCGCGGCTACGCGAGCGCGCTTGCCACGAAGGCCTCGAGCGGGAGCGGGCGCGACCACAGGTAGCCCTGGCCGAGATGGCAGCCGAGCGCCTGCAGCGCGGCGCGCTGGTCTTCCGTCTCGATGCCCTCGGCGATGCATTCGAGACCGAGGTCCAGCGCGAGCCGGATGATATTGCGGCAGATCACGGCGCGCTGGCTGTCCCCATTCACGCTCGAGACGAACGAGCGGTCCAGCTTGATCTGCGTAAAGGGCAGGTCCGCCAGCAGCTTGAGCGTGGCGATGCCCACGCCGAAATCGTCGATGGCCACCCCATATCCCATCACGCGCAGGCGGTTCAGCGCGACGGATAGCGCGACCGTGTCCGCGACCGGGAATCCCTCCGTCAGTTCCACGGTCAGCAGTCGGCGCGGCAGGCCCGCGGTGGCGACCATCCGTTCGAAGCGGTCGAGCACGCCGGGCCGGCATAGCGTCTGGGCGGAGGCATTCACGCCCAGCGGAATCTCCATGCCTGCCGCCAGGAGCCGATGCTGCACGGCGAGGCAGCGTTCGGTGGCGAGGAACAGGATGGGGTCGGCGGCGTCCAGCGCTTCGAGCCGGGGGATAAACAGGTCCGGCGCAATCCGGCCGAGCGTTGGATGGTGCCAGCGGCAGAGTGCTTCGGCGCCCGCGATGCGGTTCGTTGCGATGTCGAACTGCGGCTGCCACTCGATGTCGAAATGGCCGGCACTGGGGTTGGCGGGCTGGCTGTCCGCCACGCGCAGGGACAGCACGGCGGCGAGGATCGCGGCATCGTCGGGTGCGGCGGCTTTGGGCGGTGCGCCCGCGGCGGGCGGATCCTGATGGCGGACCAAGGCGTCGTCGATGACGGCAACGAGGGCCTCGCGTTGCAGCGGCTTGTGCAATGCGTGCACGCGGGAAAAGCCGATGGCATGCACGAGGTCGCGATGCGAATCGAGAATATCGTCGGCGAGCGCCGTGAGCCATGCCCAGACGGGCGGCGGGCCGGCCAGTGCGCCGGTGCCGCGGCGGCCCAGTTCGGCGATGAGCTCGGGACCGTTGGCCACGGGCATCTCGATATCGCAGAGCACCGCGTCGAAGGCCGTCGCGGCAAGGCGTTCGGCGGCCTCGAGGCCGTTGCCGGCAAAATGCAGATGTACGATGCCGAGTCCGCGCAGCAGGTCGGCGGCGACCGTTCGCTGGAACGGATCGTCATCGACCACGAGGATGCGCAGTTCGGCGGCGACAGGTGGCATGGGCGGCAGGGGAGGGGGGCTGCTTTCGATAGTACTCCATGGATTTACGCCCATCGGTCAGAGGCCGCAGATAGTGGTCTCTGCGATGTGCCGGTGCATTTTGGTTGCAAACTCATCGCAATCAACGCGGGCTTGCGGGGCACTTAACCGCTACAATCGCTGCCCGTAGTTTTAACGTAAATGGCGAACATGGGTTTGGGCTGGTTCGGATTGTCGACCTTGTGGATCGCGCCGCTTGTCTGGCGACTGGCGTTGCGCGTGATTGCGCGCGAGCGTCCGTTTTTTCGCGCGCCTTTCGGTCGCGGCATGCTGCGTGTCTGGCTTGGTACGGTGCTCGTGCTGGGCGTCAGCAGCGCGCTGGAAGCGCTGACCGGAGGCGATGGTGAAGGTGCGCTTGCGGGTGGCAGCTTCGGTCATGCGGCGGCGGGGCTGGCGACGAACCTCCTTGGATGGACGGCATCGCTGCTGATGATGCTGGCGGTGCTGGTGCTGGCGGCGCCGATGGTGTTTGGCGAGACCTGGGGCAGCCTGCTGCTGTTGCGCAAGCCGCGTGTGGCGGGCGATGACGATGCCGATGCTGGCGAGCGGACCGATATGTATCGCAGCGCGCGGCATGAGGCGCGGGAGAAGGCGGGGCGGAAGGTGCGTCCGGACGGGCGGGACACGCAGACGGCTGCGCAGACGGTTGCGCAGGCGGTTGCCCGGGCTGTGGCGAAATCGTCGGGGACTTCCGGTTCGCATGCGGCGGAGGGGGGCGCGTCTTCGCACACGGTAGGCGGCGCGCTGTCGTCGCTGTCGGGGTGGACGCCGGATGTGGCCGGCGGGGCCACGCGACACAAAGGTATCGAGGCGATCTCGGCGCGCAAGCAGCCGGCATGGCAGCCACCGCCGCGGACGCGGCAGTCGCCGCCGCAGCCGGGCGAGATCTGGATTCAGCATGCGGGGCCGGCGGAGGCCGTGCGGGCGAAAGCTTCGGCGCAGCCGGTGGCGGCGGCTGTTGGGGCGGGGGCGCCTGCGACGCGCGCGGCGTCGTCTCGTACGAGTGGCGTTGGTGTGCCGGTAGCACGGGGCGGCGCTGCCGCGCCGGCTGGCGCCACGACGTCGGCTGGCGCAGCGGCATCGGCTGCCGCTGCGGCGGCGCGCGGTACGGTGATCAGCAGCCCGTTCCGGAATCCGCAGGTCGGGATGCCGGCGCGCATTACGACGCTGCCGGGGGCACAGGCACGCGTGACGACACCGCCGGGGGCACGGCCAGGCGCTATGACGCCTCCTGCGATGCCGGCCGAGGCTGGCGGCTCTGGGGCTGCCGACGCCGCTATTGCCGCGCGGGCTGATGGCGCGGTTGCGACCTGGGCCGACGGAGCGGATACGAAGGCAAATGAGATTGCCGCTCAGGCAGGCGCGATGGGCGAGGCCGGCGGCTCGGCCGTTGCTGACGTCGCCATTGCGGCGCGAGCCGATGGCGCGGCTGTCCCTCGGGCCGATGGCGCGGTTGCCACGACAAATGAGATTGCCGCACGGGCCGGCGCGATGGGCGAGGCCGGCGGCTCGGCCGTTGCCGACGTCGCCGTCGCGGCGCGGGCCGATGGCGCGGTTGCCGCTCGGGCCGATCGCGCGGCTGCCCCGACAAACGAGATTGCCGCACCGGCAGGCGCGATGCGCGAGGCCGGCGGCTCGGCCGTTGCTGACGTCGCCATTGCGGCGCGAGCCGATGGCGCGGTTGCCACGACAAACGAGATTACCGCACCGGCGGGCGCGATGCGCGAGGCCGGTGGCTCGGCCGTTGCTGACGTCGCTGTTGCCGCGCGGGCCGAGGGCGGGGTTGCCGTTCGGGCCGACGGCGCGTATGCCGGGACGAATGAAATTGCCGCACCGGCGGGCACGATGGCCGGTGGCTCGGCCATTGCTGACGCTGATCTTGCGGCGCGGGCAGAGTCCGCATCGGCGGACGCCGCGCGCGGCGAGGACGCCATGGCGCTCGAGGCAATTCGTCGGGAGGCGCTCGAGTTGCTGACCGAGTTGCAAGAACTCGCGGCTCGCGCTGGCGCGCGGCAGATTGCGATGCCCGCAGTGGCCGCATCGGTTGCGGCAGAGCAGCCTGTGGCCGAGCCGGGCACGGCCCAGCCGGCCGTGGCCGTGACGGCCTCGGTCGAGTCGAATACGGTCGAGCCGGTTGTCGCTCAGGCGGGCCTGGCCGAGACGGCGTGGGTCGAGTCGAACGCGATCAAGTGGCCTGTAGCTGAGGCCGCCTTGGCCGAGGCGCCCATGGTGCCGCCGGCCATCGCTGCGACCGCCTTGGCCGAGGCAGGCGCGGTCGAGCCGGCGGTAACCGAGACGGCCTTGGTCGCGTCGAGCGCGGTCGGGATGGCTGTAGCTGAGGCGGCCTTGGCCGAGTCGGATGCCGTCGCGCCGGTTGTTGCCGAGGTAGGCTTGGTCCAGCCGGGCGCGGTCGAGCCGGTTGTCGCTGAGACAGGTTTGGCCCAGCCGGGTGCGGTCGAGCGGGCTGTCGCTGAGGCGGCCTTGGCCGAGCGGAGTGCGGTCGAGGCGGTTGTTGCCGAGGCGGGCTTGGTCCAGCCGGGCGCGGTCGGGCCGGTTGTCGCTGAGACAGGTTTGGCCGAGCCGGGTGCGGTTAAGAGGGCTGTAGCCGAGTCGGCATTGGTCGAGCGGAGTGCGGTCGAGGCGGTTGTTGCCGAGGTGGGCTTGGTCCAGCCGGGCGCGGTCGGGCCGGTTGTCGCTGAGACAGACTTGGTCGAGCCGGGTGCGGTTAAGAGGGCTGTAGCCGAGTCGGCCTTGGTCGAGCGGAGTGCGGTCGAGGCGGTTGTTGCTGAGGCGGGCTTGGTTCAGCCGGGCGCGGTCGGGCCCGTTGTTGCCGAGGCGGCCTTGGTCGAGGCGAGTGCGGTCGCGCCGGTTGTTGCTGAAACAGGCTCGGGCGCGGTTGAGCGGGCTGTCGCTGAGGCGGCCTTGGTCGAGCGGAGCGCGGGCGAGGCGGTTGTTGCTGAGGCGGGCTTGGCCGAGCCGGGTGCGGTTGAGAGGGCGGTAGCCGAGGCAGCCTTGGTCGAGGCGAGTGAGGTCGCGCCGGTTGTTGCTGAAACAGGCTCGGTCGAGACGGGTGCGGTTGAGCGGGCTGTCGCTGAGGCGGCCTTGGCCGAGCGGAGCGCGGTTGAGCCCGTTGTCGCCGAGGCGGGCCTGGTCGAGCCCGGTGCGGTGGCGCTGGACGTTGCCTCGCCGCGCGCGGGCCAGTCTGTTGGCGTGGCGCCGACTGCGGTTGGGCTGGCTGTTGCCGGGACGGCTGCGGCCGAGTCTGGTGTGGCGGGTGGCCTTGGCGGCAGGCCGGCTGTGGTGGAGTCCGTCGGCGCTGACGATGGTGCGCCGTTGGATGCCAATGCGCTCGTCGAGGCAGCGGCCGTGGCTGCCAAGCCGCGGATCGTGCTGCCGGCCGTGGTTGGCAAGACCGTGTCGCTGGCGCCGCCGGGGCAGCCCGGCTGGCAGGCTGCCTCTCGGCCGCAGCCGTCCGAGCAAGGGCAATCCCAGCCGGGGCTATCCCAGCCGGGGCTATCCCAGCAAGGGCTATCCCAGCAAGGGCTATCCCAGCAAGGGCTATCCCAGCCGGGGCTATCCCAGCAGGGGCTATCCCAGCAAGGGCTATCCCAGCAAGGGCTATCCCAGCAGGGGCTATCCCAGCAGGGGCTATCCCAGCAGGGGCTGTCCCAGCAGGGGCTATCCCAGCAGGGGCTATCCCAGCAGGGGCTATCCCAGCAGGGACTATCCCAGCAGGGACTGCGATCCGAGCAGCAAGTGCAAGGCGTGCAAGGGCTGCAAGGCGTGCAAGGGCTGGAAGGCGTGCAAGGGCTGGAAGGGGTGCAATTATCGAGTCCCCCTCCTGCCCCCCGCCCCCCCGTGGACTACCGCCTCCCCGGCGACGGCATCCTCGAACCCGCGAGCGAAGATACGCAGCAAGTCTCCGATGCCGATCTTCAGCAGACCAGCGAGCTCATCGCCCAGCGCCTCTCCGAATTCAAGGTACCCGTGTCCGTCGTGGGCGCCAGCGCCGGCCCCGTCATCACGCGTTTTGAAGTGGACCCCGCCGTCGGCGTCCGCGGCGCCCAGGTCGTCGGCCTCATGAAGGACCTCGCCCGTGCCCTCGGCGTGACCTCGATCCGTGTCGTCGAGACCATCCCCGGCAAGACCTGCATGGGCCTCGAGCTGCCGAACGCCAAACGCCAGATGATCCGCATCTCCGAGATCGTCAACGGCGACGCCTTCCGCGAGCACCCCTCGCATCTCGTGCTCGCGATGGGCAAGGACATCACCGGCAACCCGGTGGTCACCGACCTCGCCCGCGCCCCCCACCTGCTGGTGGCCGGCACCACCGGCTCGGGCAAATCCGTGGCGGTGAACGCCATGATCCTGTCGATGCTGTACAAGGCCACGCCCGAAGACGTGCGCCTGATCATGATCGACCCGAAGATGCTCGAACTGTCGGTCTACGAAGGCATTCCGCATCTGCTCGCCCCCGTGGTCACCGACATGAAGCAGGCCGCCCACGCGCTCAACTGGTGCGTCGGCGAAATGGAAAAGCGCTACCGCCTGATGTCCGCGCTCGGCGTCCGCAACCTCGCCGGCTACAACCAGAAGATCCGCGCCGCGCACGCCGCCGGCCGCAAGGTACCGAATCCGTTCTCGCTGACGCCGGACGCCCCGGAACCGCTATCCACGCTGCCATTGATCGTGGTGGTCATCGACGAACTGGCCGACCTGATGATGGTCGCCGGCAAGAAGATCGAAGAACTGATCGCGCGCCTCGCGCAGAAGGCGCGCGCGGCCGGCATCCACCTGATTCTCGCCACGCAACGCCCATCGGTCGATGTGATCACGGGCCTGATCAAGGCCAACATCCCGACGCGCGTCGCCTTCCAGGTCTCGTCGAAGATCGACTCGCGCACCATCCTCGACCAGATGGGCGCGGAAAGCCTGCTGGGGCAGGGCGACATGCTGTTCCTGCCGCCGGGCACCGGCTATCCGCAACGCGTGCACGGCGCGTTCGTCGCGGACGAGGAA
Organism: Cupriavidus sp. OTU4054; assembly: GCF_038440175.1. Lineage (NCBI taxonomy): Bacteria > Pseudomonadati > Pseudomonadota > Betaproteobacteria > Burkholderiales > Burkholderiaceae > Cupriavidus > Cupriavidus sp. OTU4054. The sequence continues at coordinate 214,138 of NZ_JASATF010000004.1, read as the reverse complement.
GTGCACCGCGTGGTCGAGCACTGGAAGCAGTTCGGCGAGCCCGACTACGACGAGGCGATCCTCGCGGGCGATACCCCCGATGGCAGCGCCGCGGATATGTTCGGCGATGGCGGCGGCGATACCGAGTCCGATCCGCTCTACGACGAAGCCGTATCGTTCGTCGTGACTTCGCGCCGCGCGTCCATCTCGGCGGTGCAGCGCCAGCTGCGCATCGGCTACAACCGCTCGGCCCGCCTGCTCGAGCAGATGGAGGTGGCGGGACTGGTCTCGCCGATGGGCCGCAACGGCGCGCGCGAGGTCCTCGCGCCAGGCGGGGGAGACTAGGATCGTGCGACGCCTGGCGCTGCTGCTCGTGATTGCCGTGATTGGCCTGACCGTGCGTGGCGCCTGGGCACAGCCCACCGACGCCGGCACGCTACGCGTCGGATCGAAGCGGTTCACGGAGTCGTATATCCTCGGCGAGGTCCTGACGCAGACCGCGCGCACGCAGGGCGAGGCGCGGCACCTGCCGGGCCTCGGCAACACCGCCATCGTGTTCGAGGCGCTCAAGGCCGGCAGCATCGACCTGTATCCCGACTACACGGGCACGCTCGCCAACGAACTGCTGCGATTACCCCCGGGCGCGGATGTCGATGCGATCAACGCCGCGCTGGCGCCCATGGGCCTCGGCGCGGCCATTCTCTTCGGTTTCCAGAACACCTACGCGATCGCGGTCTCGGACAAGACGAACGCCCGCGTGCGCACGCTATCCGACCTCGCCCGCGAGCCCGGCCTGCGCCTCGGCCTCTCGCACGAATTCCTCGGCCGCGCCGACGGCTGGCCCGGCCTCGCGCGCCGCTACGATCTGCCGCAAAGGCCGATCGGCCTCGATCACGGCGTCGCGTACGAAGCGCTGGCGCAGGGGCAGGTCGATGCCATCGACATTTACTCGACCGACGCCAAGATCCACAAGTACCACCTGCGCGTGCTCACGGATCCGCTGCATTTCTTTCCGCCGTACGACGCGCTCGTCGTGTACCGGCTAGACGTGCCGCGCCGCTATCCGGCGATGTGGCGCGCGCTCGAAGGGCTGGCCGGCAAGATCCATGTCGACCAGATGATCGACATGAACGCGGCGGCCGAGATCGAGGGCGAATCGTTTGCCGCGGTGGCGCGCGAATTTCTCGCGGGCCGCATCGGCAATACGCTCGCCACGCCGGCCCCGCGCGCCGGCGACATGCGCGGCGACCTCGCGCGCACGCTGTTCGGCGCCGACACGTGGCGGCTGACGCAGCGCCATCTGGCGCTCGTGTTTGGCGCCGTGGGCGCGGCCATCGCCATCGGCGTACCGCTGGGCATCGTGGCCGACCGCCGGCGCCATATCGGCAAGGGCGTGCTGGCGCTCGTCAGCGTGCTGCAGACCATTCCCTCGCTGGCGCTGCTTGCGATATTGATTCCGCTGCTGGGCCGTATCGGCGTCTGGCCCGCCATGGTCGCGCTGTTCCTCTACGCGCTGCTGCCGATCGTGCGCAATACCTGCACGGGCCTCGAGCAGGTATCGCCGGGCATGCGCGCGGCCGCCAGCGCGCTGGGCTTTCGCCCGTTGCAGACGCTGCGGTATGTGGAGCTGCCACTGGCGATGCCCGTCATTCTCGCGGGTGTGAAGACCGCCGCGGTCATCAGCGTGGGCACCGCGACCATCGCGGCCTTCGTTGGCGCGGGCGGTTACGGCGAACGCATCGCCACGGGGCTCGCGCTCAACGACCACGTGCAGCTGCTGGCCGGCGCCATTCCGGCGGCGGTCATGGCGCTCGTCATCGAATGGGGATTCAGCGTGGTCGAGTATCGACGGCTGCGGCGGATGGTGCGTCGATAGCCGCGCATCATGGTGGCGAAATTCCTCGTCCCGGGATAAGCTCACGAACTATGCGCGATCGAAGTGCGATAAAGGCGCGATAAAAGCAATACCGAGACGTTATCCGCAGGTTAGCTACATATTCGTCCATACATGATCCATACAACGCTCTTGGGCGCTGCCGCCCGATGGCTGTTCTCCACCATCCTCGCCCTGCTGATCGTGCTCGCCTTTGCCGAACTGGCGCGGGCTGCCACGCCCGCCGACCAGATCGAACGCGGCCGGTATCTCGCGCGGATCGCCAATTGCGCGGCGTGCCATACCGGTAACGGTGGCGCACCGCTGGCCGGTGGTTTGCCGCTGCGCACGGGGGCGGGCACCGTCTATTCCACGAATATCACGCCGGACGCCGAGACCGGCATCGGGCGATATTCGCTGCAGGAGTTCGACCGCGCCGTGCGGCATGGTGTCGCGCGTGACGGCAAGCGGCTGTACCCGGCCATGCCCTACACGTCGTACGCGCGCATGACGCAGGACGATGTGGCCGCGCTGTATGCGTACCTGCGCGCGGAGGTCAAGCCTGTGCGACAGGCCGATACGCCTGCGCAGATGCGCTTTCCGTATAGCCAGCGGTGGCTGATGGTCGTATGGAACTGGCTGTATCTCGACGACAAGCCCGTGCGCGAGGATGCCGCGAAGGGCGTGGCATGGAATCGCGGCGCGTATCTCGTGCGCGCGGTGGCCCATTGCAGCGCGTGCCACACGCCGCGCGGCATGCTCTATGGCGAGAAGGGCGACGACGAGCGCAGCCGGCATTTTCTGTCGGGCGCGATCGTCGAGGGCTGGTCCGCCACGAACCTGACCGGGGACCAGCTGACCGGACTCGGCGCATGGTCGAAGGCCGAGCTGGCCGAGTATCTGCGAACCGGCCGCAATGCGCACGCCACGTCGTTCGGGCCGATGTCGACGGTCATCGCGACCTCCACGCAGTACATGGCCGATGCCGATCTCGATGCGGTGGCCACCTACCTCAAGTCGCTGCCCGGCGTGCGCGGCGAGAAGACGCCGTTCCGCTATGACCCCGCGGTGGCTGCCGAACTGGAACAGGGGCGCTTCGACCGGACCGGCGCGCGGCAGTATGCGCAGTTCTGCATGCCTTGCCATGGCGCGGGCGGCAAGGGCTTTGCGCGGGTGTTTCCGCCCCTGGCCGGCAATCCGACCGTGGTGGATCCCGATCCGTCTTCGCTGGTGAACCTGTTGCTCGATGGCGCGGTGACCGCGCGCGTCAGCACGGCGCCGACCGACTATCACATGCCTGGCTATGGCTGGACCATGGATGACCAGGAACTGGCCAATGTGCTGACCTTTATCCGCGGCAGCTGGGGCAATGCCGCCGCGCCAGTGCCGGAGGCCGCGGTGGCGGCGCGACGGTCCGCGATGGGGATGCGGGCGGCCACGGCGGCGCACGCGCGATAACCACACCGAGAGACACACCGCGACAACGAGAGACACACCGCGTCATGACCATCACCCGCAGGGATTTTCTCAATGGCACCGCGCTGACGATCGCGGCCGGCCTCGCGCCGTCCGCGCTGCTGCGCGCGGCCGAAGCCGGCGCGGCCCAGGCGTCGTATCCGCCGGCGCTGACCGGCCTGCGCGGCAATCATGCGGGCACGTTCACGCTCGCCCATAGCCTCGCGCGCGAAGGCGCGACCTATCCCGCCGTGCTGGCGCAGGAAGCGTATGACCTCGTGGTCGTGGGCGGCGGGCTCAGCGGGCTCGCGGCGGCCTGGTTCTATCGCCGCAAGTTCGGCCCGAAGGCGCGCATCCTGATTCTCGACAATCACGACGATTTCGGCGGCCATGCCAAGCGAAACGAATTCACGGTGCGCGGACGCAAGCTCGTGACGTATGGCGGCAGCGCCGACATGCCGGCGAGCGCGGCGGGCAATGCCGCGGTGCGCGCGCTGCTGGCCGGGGTCGGGCTCGATGCCGCGCGCGCGCCGGCGCAGCCGCAAACGCCGTTCGGTGCGCTCGGCATGGGCCGCGCGGTGTATTTCGATGCCGACCATTTCGGGCAGGACCGCCTCGTCGCGGGCGATCCGTTTGCGGACCTGATCGGCGCGCGTGCGGGTGGAGGGCAGCCGCCCATGCCCGATGCATGGCAGAAGCATCTGGATGCCGCCCCGTTGAGCGTGCAGGATCGCGCCGCGTTGCGCAGGCTGGCGGACGGCGGTGTCGATTATCTGGCCGGTATGGCAGCCGGCGACCGTACGGCCTATCTCGCGCAAACGCGGTATGCGACGTTCCTGCGCGAACGGGCGGGCCTCGGTCTTGGCGGCCTGCGTTTTCTGCGCAGCCGCAGCAACGATGCCTATGCGCTCGACGCCGACGGTATCTCGGTTGGCGAGGCGATTTCGATCGGTCTGCCGGCCGGGGCCGGCATGCCCGCGCCGGCGCTCGACCCGCGTCTTGGCAAGTCGCCGGCGTCGCGGCTGTGGTTTCCCGACGGCAATGCGTCGCTCGCGCGGCTGCTCGTGCGCGATCTCGTGCCCGGCGTGGCGTCTGCTGGCAAGGCCGAGGACATCGGACGCGCGGCGTTCGACTATGGCCGCCTCGATCGCGAGGGCAACGCGGTGCGCGTGCGGCTGGAGGCCACGGCGATCGCCGTGGAGCCCGATACGCGCATCACACGGGTCACCTATGGCTGGCGCGGCAATCTGCATCGCGTGGAAGCGCAGCATGTGGTGCTCGCGGGCTACAACATGATGATTCCATTCATCCTGCCGACACTGCCGGCGGCGCAGAAGGATGCGTTGCGCGCGGAGGTCAAGGCGCCGTTGATCTATACGAAGGTGGCGCTCGACCACTGGCGTGCGTTTGCCGCGCTCAAGGCGTGGCGGATTCATGCGCCGGCGATGGCGTACACGGACCTGTGGCTGGAACCGCCGGTGGCTGCCAGCGCGTCGGCGGTCGCGACGCCCGACGATCCGGCGGTGCTGCATATGCTCTATGTGCCGACCGTGCCCGACAGCGGCATGAGCGTGCGCGAGCGGTTCCGCGCGGGCCGCGCGTTGCTGCTCGGCACGCCGTACGACGAACTCGAGCGCGGCATCCGCGCGCAACTCGACCGCATGCTCGGCGCGGGCGGCTTTGCGTCGCGCGATGTGGTGCGGGGGATCACGGTCAATCGGTGGGCACATGGCTACAGCTATATGCCGGGCACGCTGTCGCCCGACGATGCCGCGCTGCAGACCGCGTTGGCGCAGGCGGGCAAGGGCATCGGCAACGTGCGGATTGCCAATAGCGACAGCGCGGGGAGCCCATCGCTGACCGCGGCCGTGGAACAGGGGTGGCGCGCGGTAGACGGATTGGTCGCGGTCGGCTGACCGATCGCCTACCTGACTAGCTGACCTTCCGTTTCAACCGTCGGTAGCCCACTACGATGCCGCTGACCGACATCGCCGCGCCGATCAGCGACAAGATCCACATCACCACGTCCCACGCGGGCCGGTAGCGCAATAGCGCATTGAAATCCCAGCTGTGCGCCGCATGAAACAGCCATCGGTAGAGCCGCCGGTTGTTGTCCGAGCGGCCGGCCACGAGGCCCGTGGACGGGTCGATATAGGCCCATGTGCGCGCCGCATCGTCGAACCGTACGCGCAGTACCGGCAGCGCGCGCGGCGCGTGATGGCGGTACCAGTACAGATCGTCCTCGTGCTGGAGCGTGCCGTCCACGACGTGAGCGTCGGGCACCAGCATTGCCGCCGCGCGTACCAGTTCGCCCAGCGGCCACGTCACGGGCGCGCCCGTGGTCGCGTCCAGCGTATGCGTGCGGCCAAGGCTGTCGCCAGCCAGCACCTGCGCACGTCCGGCGACCCATATCATGCGGAGCTCGCGCGCATCGGGCACGCGGGCCGCGATCTCGCGCCATGCGGGTTCCGGAAAGCTCGCCGCGCCATGGCCCGCATAGCGCTGCTGCGCGGCCTCGTCGAACGCCCGCGCGTTGAACCACTGGTTCGGATTGACCGACAGCCAGCCGCTCACGAGCCAGAACACGAGGAACAGCGCACCGGCCAGTCCGGCCACGTGGTGCCACGCCATCCATCCGTGATAGGGCGACACGCCGCCCACGTTCCCATGCGCAAAGCGGCGCCGCACGCGCAGCCGCAGAATGCCGATCCAGATTCCCGTCAGCGCTACCACCACGCACGGCCCCGAGGTCCACAGCACGACCTGCCGCCACAGCGGCGGATCCTTGCGGATGGGCGTGAAGTACAGCCAATGCGGCACGGACCCGAGCCAGTTCCAGAAGCGCTCGGCGCGATGCGTATCGCGCATGACCTCGCCGGTCCGCGCGGAAACATAGAGTTCGGTACCGAGGCCATCGTCGATGGCGATGCGATGCAGCGGCCGCCATGCGTTGAGGCCGTTCGGCACGGTCCACTGGTCGCGCTCGGCGGTCTCTATCCACCGCGACGAAGCATCGGGCACATCGGCAAATCGCGCCGCGATCGCGCGCGCGGTTTCCGCATCGACGCGCTCGATCCGCGTGCCATCCGTCGCGTCGACCGTATGCGGCCGCCCCTGGCGGTCCACGATGCGATAGACCGCGCGGTCGCCAGCCATCTCGAGGCGCAGGCTGCGGGGAAACGTGCCGATGCCGGCCGTCAGCAATGCGGCGTTTGGCGTAACGGAGGGCGGCGCGGCCATGCCAAGCGGCGGCAACCCGGCCATGCGTTCACCGTCCGTCAGCGACGGAAACGCGACGTACATCATGACGACGCCCGACACGAACCACATCGCGATCAGCACGCAGCCGGCAATGCCCATCCACCGATGGATCAGATAGAGCCAGCGGCGCAAGGTATGCCACATGCGTCAGAAGTAGAAGTTGGCCGACAGCTCCGCCGAGCGCGGCCGGCCAAGCAGCCATTGCTGGCCCCCGTTGGCCACCGCCTCGGCATAGTCGCGATTGAACAGGTTGTACACGCGCAGCGAGAGCGCGGCCTGCTTCGTCACGCGCCACGACAGCACCGAATCCACGACGGTATAGCTCGGCACGCGCACCGTGTTCGCATTGTCGGCGTAGCGGCCGCCGACATAGCGCAGGCCCGCGCCGAATTGCCACCGCGGCAGGAACGCCCACGTCAGCCATGCATTGGCCGCCTGCTGGGGGGCGCTCGTCGGGACGTTGCCCGCGCGCGAGACCAGTCGGCCGCCGACCGATTCGTTGAAGTCCTCGTACCGCGCGCGCAGCACCGTGCCGTTGACGTCGAGCCGCAGTCCACGCACCACCTCGATGCTTGCCGACGCTTCCAGCCCGCGCGACGACTGCTCGCCGACCTGCTGCACGATCGTGGGGTTCAGCGGATCGCGCGAGAGCAGGTCGTTCTTGCGGATCTCGTACGCCGCGAACGTCCATTCGCCGCGCTTGTTCCAGAACGACTGCTTGACGCCCACCTCGGCCTGCCTGCCCGTGGCGAGATCGAAATTGCGCTGCGCATCGGACGTGGTGACCAGCGCGCCGAGCGGATCGGTTGCCGTCGCGTACTGCGCGTACACGGCAAGGTCCGGCGTGAACTGGTACACCGTGCCCGCGCGCCATGTGGTGTTGGCGAAGGTCTTGTCCCAGCCCGTGCCGGCGATCAGATCGTTACGCGTGAAGTCGGCATGGTCGAAGCGCACGCCGCCGATGATCGACCATTGCTTCGTCAGCGCAATGCGATGCTCGCCGAACAGCGCGTACTGCGTGGTGTGCGTGCGGTAACGCGGCGTGGTGAACACGCCCGGCGGGCTGAAGAATATGCCGGGGTTGAAGTTGTACGCATCGACGACCGACGACCCGCCATACGGCGAGTTGTTCGTGTGCGTGAAGTTGATGCGGTTGACGTCGAAGCCGACCGTCGTCGTATTGTCGAGACCGAACAGCCGGCTCTTAATGGTCAGGTCCGCGCGGTCGCCCACCTGTTCCTGGTCGTGCAGGATCTCGAGGTAGTCGGTGCGGCGCACCTGTCCCGTCGCGGGCAGATAGGTGTAGGTCTCGCTGTCGCGCCAGTGACGCTGGCTCGTCAGGTAGTAGAACTGGTTGCGCACCGTGACACGCTCGTTGGGCGTCCATTCGGCGGCCAGCCGCGTCCAGCGGTCGCGGTACGTGATATCGGCATCGGCGACGTTGTAGTTCTTCTTGCGCAGCGAGCGATCGAGGCTGCCATTGACGAGCGGCGTACCGAGGTACTCCATCGGATGCTGGCTGCCATCGTCGTACGAGAGCGTCAGGTTGAAATCGCGCGAGACGTCCAGGCGGACAGCCGCGGAGACCATGAGGTTGCGCGAGTCGCCGCGATCGACCCAGCCGGCCGAGCGGTTATACGCGGTGGCAAAGCGGTAGGACAGGTTCTCGTTGACCGTGCCGCCGCTGTCGAAGGCCACGCGCGCGGTCTTCTGCGAGCCGCCGGTAATCTGGAGCTCGTTCTGGATGGGACCCGAGAACGGCTTCTTGGGTACGACGTTGATCACGCCCCCGATCGCGCCTTCGCCGTACATCACGGAGGCCGGGCCGCGCAGGATCTCGATACGGTCGGCCGACCAGGTGTCGAACGGGAACGTGACCGTGCCCGCGCCCACATAGAGCCGTGTGCCGTCGTAGAGCTGCATGACCGAGCCCTGGCCGGCAAAGCCGCGCGCGGCGAGGGCGGTGCCGCCGTTGCCCGGCGCCGGGTTGGCCGTAATGCCGGTGGCGCGCGTCACGGCCTCGCGCACGGTCTGGTCGCCGCGCTCGCGAATGGTTTCGCCGGTCAGTACTTCGACGCTGGCGGGCGTTTCCATCGGTGTGAGGCCCAGGCGGCTGCCGGTGGTTTCCGGCGTCGTCAGCGCGAGGCCGGGATAGGCGGACTCGCTGACCACGACCGCGGGCAATGCCGCATCCTGCGCCGCGGCGTTCTGCGGAAGCTGCAGCGCGGCAATGACGCCCAGCGACAGCGTGGAGACGGCGAGCCCGCGTGGCTGCGCGGCGAATGGGTACCTGCGGGGATCCCGGCAGGTGGGCATGGCCGCGCGCGGGCGGCCTATTGCCTGAACGGCGTGAATGGCGTGGCGTTTCATCGAATGCCGGGCGACCCCGCCCGTGCGGTCTGGAACGATGATGACCACAGGCCGGTATCCGGGCTTGCAGGCTGGGTCCCATGTGGGTCCCGGGATAATCGCCGCCTTCCCGCGCGGTGATTTGCCGTACAGTGACTGCCGTCCGCGATCGACGCGGCCAGCGTGGCGATATCCTGATCCTGCTTACCGTTGCGGGGGCAGCACAGGCATTACCGTTTGGCCTGAGGGCAAAGACGGTTCACCTGTTTCCCGTTTAACCCATGCAAAAACGGCATGGGCACCTGCAATCGCTGATCGCGTGCGGTGCATTAGCGCGCGATTGGCGCGCATTGTACTGGGATGCAGACGTTTTGCGTGGGAATTATTGAGGCGCCGCGCCGTGGGGGCAAAAGAGCAGGCGGGCGCCGGGTCCTACGAGGTCATTGATGCCGCGTCGCGAATTTCTGCAGCAGGCGCCCGAATTCCGCGAATTCGGTATCGGAGAACGCCTTTAACCGTTCATTGAGCACTTCCGGCGCAATCTCGGGAATCTGCTCGGCCACGGCTCTTCCCTTGTCGGTCAGTTCCAGATTGACCACACGGCGATCGTCGATACTGCGGCTGCGGGCGAGGAGACCTTTCTCTTCGAGCTTGTCCAGCATCCGCGTCATCAGGCCGCTGTCGATGCCGAGCATCTTGCTGATTTCGAACGGGGTGGAGGCGGCCCCCCGCATCAGCGTCATGAGAATGCCCATTTGCTGGCCATTGATGTCGAGCGGACGCAATGCGCAGTCCATTTCCATCAGCAGGCAATTTCGGGCCTTGTTTAAGTGAAAGCCAATGCTCTGTGTGAGCAGAAAGTTATCCCTGTTGTAGTGTTTCACGGCGTCATCCCCTGAGGTCAAAGGCGGATTTTCTTCTGATCGACCTCGAATTGATGAACCGGGCCGCTATATCAGATTGTGACCAAACGGTTTGGACGGCGGACCGCCAGACGTTGTCACGCTTGACGATGGCATCCGCGACAGCATCGTCACGACTATTTTGATCGTGACTTTAAGAAAAGTGAATTAAATTTTATTGTGATACGTATTAGATACAATTTAACTGGCGATTTTGTTGACTTAAGTGCATTCCCCCCGAATGGGTGAATAATCGAAATTTAATGTTTGGACATAATGAGAATATCTTATCTGTGCCGTTTGCCAGATGATTCGGGAAAACCCGCGCCCGCCATTCCGGGGTACGAAATATGCGGGGCGCGGGTCGCTCACACCTGGATCAAATCGCCGGCGCGGCCGGGAAGTCCAGCGTGGTGTCGTTGACGCGATTGATCATATTCGTGAACAGGATCGCGCTGATGGCCTGAATCGCTTCCACAATCTGGCGGTCATCGTAACCGGCCGCCTTGACGCGCTCGACCGTTGCCGCCGGCACCGTGCCACGCGTGCTGACGATTTCCACCGCGAAATGCACCAATGCGTCGATCCTGGCGTCGTCCGGGAAGCTGCCCCGGCGCAGTTGCTGGGTCTGCTCGACCGTATAGCCGGACATCTTGCCGGTCAGCGTATGGGCGGCCAGGCAATAATCACATTCGCTGACTTCGCTGACGGACAGGTTGATGGCCTCGAGTTCACGGGCGGACAGCGTGCCTTGCTTGAGCACCTGGCCGGTGCCCAGCGCATTGGCCAGTACGGCGGGAGCATTGGTGCCGATGGTGGCATAGGCGTTCGGCACCTTGCCGACGGCCTTCTTGATGGCGGTGAACAGTTCGGCGGTCTGGCCGGTGGCTTCGGTAACGGCGATCGTTTGAAGACGGGACATGATGAATTCTCCTGGTTGCGTTGGGTTGCGCGCTTGGTTGGTGTGCGGCGCTTCCTTGGACTCAATAGTAGGCCCCCAGTCGAAGCGAATGAGTTAGAATCGGCGCAACTTTTTGCTCGATCGTCTCACCGACGCCTTGTCTCATGGATTCGCTCAGCGACTTCGTTCGTTTGTTGTCCCCATCCGGCACGGTCGATCTGCAGTGCCGCGTGGCCGGTGCCTGGTCCGCGCACAACGAGCAGGCGGCGCCGGGGCACGTGCCTTATCACGTGATTCTCGATGGCAATGCCGAACTCGCGGTGGGCCGGGAGGTCGTGCGGCTCGTGGCCGGCGACGTATTGCTGTTTCCGCACGGCGCCGCGCATACGTTGCGCGCGATGCACCGTGGCGCGCGGCAGGCGCCGACGCTGAGCTTCAATGGAGTGGTGACGGAGGTTCTGGTAGAGGGCGCCGCGGAACCGCTCAACATCCTGTGCGGCACGTTTATCCTCAGTCCGTCGTCCACGCTGCTGCTGCGCACGTTGCCCGAGTACCTGCATGTGCCGACCGCGTCGGCCAATGGAGGCAATGGGGGTGCCAATGCGGGTGCCAATGCGGGGGATAGTGGCTGGCTCCGCGGGCTGATCGGCATGATGCATGCCGAAGCCAGCATGCCGCGCCCCGGCAGCGCCGCGATCGTGGCCGATCTCTCGACGGCGCTGTTCACGGTACTCATGCGCACGATCATGTCGCGCGGTAGCGTGGCCCACACGCTGTTTGCGCTGCTGGCCGATGCGCGGCTCGCGCCCGCCATCGAGGCGATCGTGCGCGCGCCGGAACAGGCGTGGACGCTCGAGGGTATCGCCGCCGTCTGCAATATGTCGCGTGCCACGCTCGCGCGCCATTTCACGCAGGTGGGGGGCGTGACCCCGCTCGAACTCGTGACGACGCTGCGCATGGACCGCGCGGCGCGGCTGTTGCGCGAGGGCAACCTGTCGGCGGCCGCGGTCGCGGAGCAGTGCGGCTATGCCTCGCAGGCCGCGTTCGGCAGGCTGTTCGCGCAGCACTTCGGGGTGGCGCCGGGCGCGTTCCGGCGTGCCGAACGCGATCGCCGCGCGGTGGCGGCAGCGGGGGGCTGAACGTAGGCAGGCGGTGCCGGAGGCACTTGCCTTGTCAGCGTACGTCCGCTGGCGGGCTCGCGTGGCGCGGACTAACCTTCAGGAACATGTCGTTTCGTGGTCTTGCGTCATTGGAGGAGATACCCATGGCGGCCCGTTCCATTGCATCGCTGTCCATCAGCTTCGGTCTCGTGTCGATTCCGGTGAAGGTCTATTCGGCCACGGAAAGCAAGTCGGCCATCGGCTTCAATCTGCTGCACAAGGGCTGCGGCTCGCGGCTGCGGCAGCAGTACATCTGCCTGAAGGAAGGCGTGGTCGTCGACCGCGCGGACATGGTCAAGGGGTACGAGTTCGAGAAAGACCGCTATGTCACGTTTACGCCCGAGGAGCTCGACGCGCTCGAAGAGGCGGCCCAGCAGACCATCGACATCGTCGCATTCATGCCGATCGATGCGATCGACCCGATCTACTTCGACAAGGCCTACTACCTCGGCCCCGACAAGCGCGGCGCCAAACCGTACAACCTGCTGGCGGAGGCCATGCGCGAGAGCGGCACCTGCGCACTGGCCAAGTGGTCGTGGAAGGGCAAGCAGTACATGGTGCAGATTCGCGTGGGCGAGGACGGCCTGATCCTGCAGCAGCTGCTCTATGCGGACGAGGTGCGGTCCATGGCGGACCTGCATGTCGAGCGCACCGATGTGCAACCCGCCGAGCTCGCGCTCGCGCAGCAGCTGATCGAACAGAACTCGGTCGAGGGCTACGATGCGTCGGCCTATGTCGACGAGGAGAAGCAGCGCATCCTGGAACAGATCGACAAGAAGATCGCGGGCAAGAAGATTACCGTGGCGGCCGAGGCGCCTCCCGCGGCCGGTGGCGAGGTGATCGACCTGATGGAGGCGCTGCGCAAGAGTATCGGCGCCAACAAGCGGCAGCCCGCGGCGAGTCTGGGCGGCAAGGCGGCGGGCGGCAAGGCGGAGAAGGGCGATGCCGTGGAGAAGACCGCGGCGCCGCGCAAGACCGCGAAGCGCGCGGTGGCGCCGGCACCGGCGGCCGCGCCGAAGCGCGCCGCGCGCAAGTAGGCGAACGTCGAATGCCCACGCCAACGCGCCCACGCACCAACGCGCAAACGCCAACGATGAGGGAGAACTGACCCGGCAATGGATGCCTACACGATGCGCGACGTCCAGGCGCTGCTCGGCATTTCGCGCACGGTCGTCACGGCGTTGATCGCGGCTGGCGTGGTGGCCCCGCGGCGCGGGCCGCGGCGCGAGTATCGCTTTACGTTCCAGGACGTGGTGCTGTTGCGCACCGCGCAGTCGCTGCGCGCGTCGCATGTGCCCACGCGCCATATCACGCGTTCGCTGCGCCGCCTGCAGGAACTCGGGCAGCAGGGGCGTCCGCCAACGGGCCTGCGCGTGGCGGCCGCGGGGCGGGACGTGACCGTGCGCGACCGGCAGGGCCAGTGGCAGGTGGACACCGGGCAGTTTGTGCTCGACTTCGATGCGCGGCAGGAGCGGGCGGCGGCGGGCGAGGGCAAGGTGCTGGTGATGCAGCGCTCGGCCGGGCCGGGCGCCTGCGCACCGACGGACGCAGTGGATCTCGAGGGCGCGGACGGGCTCGACGCCGCGACCGAATTCGCACGTGGCGTCGATCTCGAGGCCCACGCGCCCGATGCGGCGCGCGTGGCGTATGCCCGCGCGATCGCCGCGGATCCGGCGTTCCTCGACGCCTACCTCAACCTCGGTTGCCTGCTCTGCGACGGCGGCTGCTTCGAAGAAGCAATCCTGCTCTATCGCGCCGCGCTGCATCGGCTGCCCGATCATCCCGTGCTGCACTTCAACCTCGGCGTGGCCCTCGAGGACGCCGGCGCGCAGCGCGAGGCACTTGCGAGCTATCACGCCTGCATCGACCTCGCGCCGGACTTTGCCGATGCCCATTACAACGCGGCTCGCCTGCATGAGGCCCTAGGCGATCCCCACCGCGCGATTCGCCACTACAACCAGTACCGCAAGCTCGAACCTACCGCGTGATATGACGCGTTTCGCGCATATTTGCCAATTTGTTGCGTTGTAGGACGCCAGCGGACATCGGAGGCGCGCCCGCATGCCCACAATCGACTCGGGGGCGAGCAGACCTGGAGGGAGGGGGCGATTGTTGTTCAGGACATGGAGGGACTTCATCGGCGGCGGGTGGACGCCTTCGCCCGCCACGCTGCTGCTGTGGCTCGCGGTTTGCGCGGTCTCGACGTCGGTGGCGCTGTGGATTGGCGCGCGCTACACGGACGACGTGATCGCCAGCCGTGAACGCGCGATCGCGTCCGATGTGGTGGGGGCCATCGCACGGATGATGGCGTCGGTGGAAACGCACGGAAGATCCCGGCTCGATACGCTGATCGGCCGGTCATGCCCGGCCATCAGCGATGCCCTGAACGAGCGCCAGAGCTATATCCCCTATGTGCGCTCGGCCGCGACCGTTACCGATGGCGTGGCCTACTGTTCTTCCACTCGGGGCAGCATTCGCGTGCCGTTGAGCTGGTACTTCGGCAAGAACTTCGAGAAGGGCGGCAGCGCGGCAGGCGGGCGCCGCATCGCGCTCGTGGGTCACACGCCGTTTCGCGAGTCCGCGCCGACGCTCGTGCTGTTCGAGCCCTCGGCCGCGCAGGACGCGCGCCGCGGCATGCTGTATCTGGTCGATGGCGTCTACGTGGTGGACGCGCTCGCGCATGGGCAGGGCTTCGGCGCCGGCGTCGTTGCGGTCACCGTGGGCGGCGCGTCGATCTATCAGGATGGCACGTTTCGCGACGCGCCCGGTCCGCTCGGTTCCATCACGCGCGTGACGTCGCCGCAGTATCCGCTGACAGTCGCCGTAGTGGCGGCGCCCGAGTTCGTGGCCACCACTTCGCGCAAGTACGCGCTGATGTTCGGCGCGATCGGCCTGCTGGCCGGATTGCTCCTCGTGACGATGTTCCTGATGGTGGCCGCGCCGCGCCGGCTGCTGTTGCAGGCCGTGAGGCAGGGGCTGCGGCGCGACCAGTTCTTCGTGGTCTACCAGCCCATCGTCGCGGTGCGCACGCGCGAGCGCGTGGGCGTGGAGGCGCTGCTGCGCTGGCGGCATCCGCGCTGGGGCATGATCCCGCCGGGGTCGTATATCGAGACCGTGGAATCGACGCCGCTGATCGCCGACATCACGCGCTTCGTCATGCGGCGCGTGGTCGAGGATGTGGAGCGCTACCGGCCCGCCATGCCGATGCATATCGCGGTCAACGTGCCGCCGCTCAATTTGCGGCGCCGCGGTTTCGAGGCCGAAGCCGTCGCGCTGCAGGCGCGCATGCCCGACGGCGCCGCGCTCGTGCTCGAGATTACCGAGCGGCACCTGCTGGCCGATCGCGGCCAGGCCATGGAGGCATTCGAGCGCCTGCGGCGCGCGGGGATCCGGCTATCGGTCGACGACTTCGGCACGCGCAACAGCAACCTCGACCTCATTCGCAGCTTTCCGTTCGATTACCTGAAGATCGACAGCCAGTTCACGCAGTCGGTGGACGCGGATGCCAAGGCGCTGCTCGCGAGCATCGTGGCGATGGCCCATCATTTCCGGCTCGTGGTGGTGGCGGAGGGCATCGAGACCGAGGCCCAGCATGCGCTGCTTGCCGAGATCGGCGTCGATTGCGCGCAGGGTTACCTGTATCAGCGTCCGGCCAGCGCCGAGGTTGTGCTCGGCGCGGACGGCGAGGAGGCTTCGGCGCCCGAGGAGATGGCCGAAATTCGCTGATCCGGGGCTCGACGTCCCGAGGTTCAGGCCATGGCGCTTTGCGCGAGCAACACGACGTTGAGCAGCACGATGGCCCCGGCGGCAGACCACGCGGCGGCCAATGCGACACCCCGCACGCGCCACTCGCCCATCAGTTCGCGGCTGGCACCGAACGTCACGAGCGGAATCACCGCAAGCGGCAGCGAGAGGCTCAACACGACCTGGCTCGCCACGAGCAGTTCCGCCGAGCCATGCTCGCCGAACACCCCCACCGCCGCGAGTGCCGGCACGATGGCCACGGCGCGCGTGAGCAGGGCACGGCGCAGGCGCGACATGCGCAGGTTCAGAAAGCCTTCCATCACGGCCTGGCCGGCCAGCGTGCCCGTCACCGTCGAATTCAACCCGCAGGCCAGCAGGGCCACGGCGAACAGCAGGCTCGCGAGGTCCGAGTGGAGCAGCGGATCGAGCAGGCGGTGCGCGTCGGCCAGATCGCTGACCTGGGTCATGCCGTTGGCATGGAACACCGCGGCGGCGACGATCAGCAGCGCCGCATTGATCAGGAACGCGAAGCCGAGCGAGCCGAACGTGTCGAGGTTCACGCCGCGCAGCACTTCGAGCATTTCCGTCTTCCGGATGGCGCTGTACTCGGCGCGCATCTCGGTCGTGAGCCCCGGCGACGCATCGCCGGGTTCGGCGGCTGGCGCAAAGCGGCGCACGAGCGCGGAGTGCAGATAGAGGTTGTGCGGCATCACGGTCGCGCCGACGATGCCGGCGGCAAGCCAGAGCATGCCGGCATTGCGCACGAGTTCGGTCGAGGGCTTGAGCCCGCCGATGACATCGCGCCATTCGGGCTGGGCAAGGGCAAGCTGCGCGACGAAGCAGAGCGCGACGATCAGGATCAGCGCGGCCACGAGGCCTTCGAGCGTGCGCCGGCCTTCGCGCTGCACGGCCATGATCGCCACGGTAGCCACGGCGGCCATGAGCACGCCGACCCAGAGATTGACGCCAAGCAGCAGTTGCAGGGCCACGGCACTGCCGACGATCTCGGCGACGTCACAGGCGATGATCGCGATCTCGCTCGCGATCCACAGCACGATGCTGGTCCGGCGCGAGAAGCGCTCGCGGCTCAGTTGCGCGAGGTCGCGGCCGGTGACCACGCCGATGCGCGCGGCGATCCATTGCAGCAGCATCGCCACGATGCTCGAGGTGGCAATGACGAAGAGAAGCTGGTAGCCGTAGCTGGCGCCGCCGGCAATGGCCGTGGCCCAGTTGCCCGGATCCATGTAGCCGACGGCCACCAGTGCGCCCGCGCCCAGAAAGGCAAGCCGCGAACGCGGTTGCCCGATACGAAGCTGCGCGGGCTGGCGTGGCGGCATGGTGGCGGTGTCGAGGGGCGGCGGCATGTGCGGATCCGGTTCGCGGGTGTGCGGTTGATGACATTCTGTACACCCGCTGGCCGAAAGGCCAATTGGTTATCCCTAATGATGCAATTGATAATCATTATTATTTGACTATCGGAAGCGCCTCATCAGGCATGTTTTGCCGCCTTCTCCCCGGGGGGAGAAGGCGGCACTGGGAGCGTATGCCTCAGACTACGCCTGCCGCTTCATTGCGGCGAGCGTTTTTTCGGGAAGGAACGGTACCGACCGGAGCCGTGCGCCCGTGGCGGCGAACACGGCGTTGGAAATGGCGGCGGGAATCGTGGCGGGCGCCATCTCGCCAGCGCCCCAGGGCGGGGCTTCGGGGCGGTCGATCAGGCTGATGTGGATGTTGGGCACATCGGGGAAGCGGAGGATCGGATAGGTGTTCCAATCGACCGAGGTGATCTTCTGCCTGTCGAACTTCAGCTCTTCCATCAGCACGCGGCTGACGGTCTGGATGATGCCGCCCTCGATCTGGTTGCGCGTGCCGTCCGGATTGATGATCTGGCCGCAGTCGTGGCTGCACCAGATGTCGGTGACGCGGATCTGGCCGGTTTTGCGATTAACCGCCAGCTCAAGCACCGTGGCCACATACGTGCGATCGTTGTCGTAGCGCACGAACGCCAACCCGCGTCCACGCACGACGTCACGGGGGTCCCCCTTGCGACGGATGGCCTTGCTGGTACGGACATTCCAGTTCGACAGGCGCGCCACGTCCTCGAGCACCGCGCGGGCGCGCGGGTCGGGCAGGTAGTCGAGCCGCCATTGCAGCGGATCGGCGCCGGCCGCCATGGCCAGCTCGTCGAAGAAGGCCTCGTTCGCGAACGCGTTCTGCAGCCGGCCGGGCGAGCGCAGATGCGCGGTGCGAAACGCGCTGTCGGTCATGCGATTGACCTTCGTGCTGACGTTCGGCAGCGTATAGAGGATGTCCGCGTTCTTCGAGATATTGCCGGTGACGTAGGCGGGGCGCTTGATGCCGGACGTGACCGTGGCCAGCAGCGGAAACTCGGCGATCGAGCCTTTCTGCGCGGCCGCATAGAACTCGGACTGCCACGCCACGGGGCGCTTCTGCGCATCGAGGCCGCCCTTGAGGTCGATGACGGTGGGGGGGCTCTTGGGATCCCAGCCATGCTCGTCCGCGCGCATCCACTGCACGCGCACCGGCGCGCCCGCGAGCTGCGATACCAGCGCGGCGTCGGCCGAGCAATCCTCGTGGCCGTTACGGCCATAGCAGCCCGCGCCGTCGAGGTAGATCAGGCGGACCTTTGCCTTGTCCACGCCGAGCGTCAGCGCGATCTCGCCCTGAAGCGAGTGCGTCGACTGCGCGGCCGACCAGATCGTGCACTGGCCGTCGCGGAAGTCGGCGACCGCGCAGGCCGGGCCGATCGAACCGTGCGTGTTCGGCGGAAACTCGTAGGTGGCTTCCACGCGCTTGCTCGCGGTCGCCAGTGCGCCCGCGGCATCGCCCTTGTTGGCCGGCGTTTCGACGCTGGCCACGGGCAACGCGCGCCAGTAGCGATACAGATCGGCCTGCTCCGGAAAGTGGGGCGGGTCGTCCCATTGCACCTTGAGCGTCCGGGCGGCCTTGATGGCGCCCCATTCGGTGGGGCTCAGTACCGCGAGGAAGTCCTGCTTGCGGACCACGCGCACGCCCGTCATGCCGGCGACCGACGACTCGTCCACGCTCACGAGCTTCGCGCCCGGACCGGCGGGACGGATCACGCGCGCATGGAGCATGCCCGGCACGCGAAAGTCCTGCATATAGGTGAACTGGCCCGTGACCTTGCCGGGAATATCGACACGCGCGACGCTCTTGCCGACGAGCGCATGCTTTGCGGGATCCTTGAGCGGGACCTTGGGGTCGAGCGCGACTTCGATGGGCTTGCCCGCGAGCAGTTCGCCGTAGCCGATGCGATGCGCATTGTCGGGCGTGGCAATCACGCCGTCGCGGACCGTCAGGGTGGCGGGTTCCACTTCCCACTGCGCGGCGGCGCGCGAGACCAGTGCGCGGCGCGCGCTGGCGGCCGCGCGGCGCAGCGTGCCGCCGCCGTCCTGGATCGTCAGGCTGCCCGCGGTCTGGCCCTGGTCGAGCGTCAGCAGCGTATCGCCCATGACGAGATCGACCTGCGTGAACGCGACATCGAGTTCTTCCGCGACCATCTGCGCGAGCGCCGTGCGGGCGCCGGTGCCGAGGTCGACCTTGCCGCTGAACACCGTGACGCGGCCGTTGGGGGCGATGGCGAGCCACGCATCGACGTCGCCCTTGGCGGCGGAAGGACGTGTGACGGTCTGGCCGGCCGCATCGACGGCACTCACGGATTGCGCGAGCGCCGGCGTGGCGGTGGCAACGAGCGTCGCGGGCAGCGAGAACGAGACCAGCAGGCCGCCGGACTGCTTGAGGAAGGCACGACGGTCCATGTCAGGCCTCCTTCGTGCCGGCGGCACGCTTGACCGCGCGGACGATGCGCGCATGCGTGCCACAGCGGCACAGATTGCCGGCCAGCGCGTCGCGAATCTGCGTCTCGGACGGCTTGGGGTTCTGCGCAAGCAGGCCCACGGACGTCATGACCATGCCGTTGATACAGTAGCCGCACTGCACGGCCTGTTCGTCGATAAACGCCTTTTGCACGGGGTGCGGCTGCTCCGGCGTGCCGAGGCCTTCGAGCGTCGTGATGCGCGCGTCGCCGACCGAGGACACCGGCAGTACGCACGAGCGCGTGGCCGTGCCGTTGAACAGCACGGTGCAGGCACCGCACTGGCCGAGCCCGCAGCCGAACTTGGGACCGTGGAGGCCGAGGTTGTCGCGGAGTGCATAAAGCAGGGGCGTATCGCTATCGGCGTCGACGGTCTGCAACTTGCCGTTGACCTGTAGCTGGTAGGTAGGCATGGGGTGCTCCTGTTGTTGTTGTCGTTGTTATGGCGCGCGGGAGGGCGCAGTGTCGAATCTAGGGCAGCGCGCGCGCGTCGAACAGCGAAATGAAGGGGTACAAGCGGTTTCAATTCCGTTTATCGGAAATACAGCCGCATTCGCACGGGATTTTCTTCCTACACTGTGCGCACTCGACAACAGCGGGCTGGTCTTTC
Source organism: Cupriavidus sp. OTU4054 (assembly GCF_038440175.1). Taxonomy (NCBI): domain Bacteria; kingdom Pseudomonadati; phylum Pseudomonadota; class Betaproteobacteria; order Burkholderiales; family Burkholderiaceae; genus Cupriavidus; species Cupriavidus sp. OTU4054. The sequence continues at coordinate 194,048 of NZ_JASATF010000004.1, read as the reverse complement.
TTCATGCGTATTGCGATTCCCGACGATTATCAGGACTGCGTCCGCGGCCTCGACTGCTATGCGCGTCTGGCCGACCACGACGTCACCGTCTTCCATGACAACGTCAAGGAGATCGACGCGCTGGCGGCCCGGTTTGCCGATGCCGACGCGATCGTGCTGACGCGCGAGCGCACGGTCGTCACGGCGGCGCTGCTGGACCGGCTGCCGCGCCTGCGGCTGATCAGCCAGACGGGCAAGGTGGCCGGGCACGTCGATCTGCGCGCGTGTACGGAACGCGGGATCGCCGTGGCGGAAGGCAGCGGCTCCGGCGCGGCGACGGCCGAACTGACCTGGGCGCTCATGCTCGCAAGCCGGCGCCATCTGGTCAGCGAGGTCAATCGCCTGCGCGGCGGCCAGTGGCAGGGATATCTGGGCCAGCAATTGCGTGGCCAGCGGCTCGGCGTCTGGAGCTATGGCCGTATCGGCAAGCAGGTGGCGGGCTTCGGCAAGGCCTTTGGCATGAAGGTGTGGGTCTGGGGCCGGGAAGGCTCGATCGCCGATGCGCGCAAGGACGGATTCGAAGCGGCGCCCTCGCGCGAGGCGTTCTTTGCCGAGAGCGATATCGTCAGCCTGCATATCCGGCTCAACCGCGAGACCGAGGGCATCGTCGATGCGACCGATCTCGCGCGCATGAAACCCACCGCGCTGCTCGTGAACACGAGCCGCGCCGAGCTCGTTGCGCCGGGCGCGCTGGTTGCCGCGTTGCGCGCGGGCCGGCCCGGCTTTGCCGCGGTGGACGCGTTCGAGCGCGAGCCCATTCTCGGCGCGGACGATCCGCTGCTGAAGCTCGACAACGCCCTGTGCACGCCGCATATCGGCTTTGTCGAGCGCGACAACTACGAGGCGTATTACGGCGGCGCGTTCGAGAACATCAACAGCTTCTTCGCGGGGATGCCCGCCAATCTTGCGAATCCGGAGGTGCTGTCGCGACTGCGGCGCTAAGCCTTTTTTTCGTCCGAACACTCCTTGGGACGTCCGTGCGCGAACCGCGCGGACGTCCCTATTTTTTTGGTTCGCGTTCGTTTCCTGATTCCATGGGTTGGAATTGAAGGGGTGTGGGAAAAGGTCGGTTTGCTTACCCTGATCGCATAACGACAGGAGACATCCCGATGCAACAGATTTCCTTCCGCGCCGCGCTGGCAGCGGTATTCCTGATGTGCCTAGCGCCGCTTTCACAGGCGGCCAACGGCACGTTCCCCGACAAACCGCTGCGCCTCGTCGTACCGTTCTCGCCCGGCGGCGGCACGGACCTCGTGGCGCGCGCCGTGGGCATCGGCATGGCGCAGGAGCTCGGCCAGCCCGTGGTCGTCGACAACCGGCCCGGCGGCGGCACCATCATCGGCACGGACAACGTGGCCAAGAGCGCGCCGGACGGCTATACGCTCGTGATCGCGACGTTCGCGCATGCGGTCAATCCGAGCCTCCAGCCCAAGCTGCCGTACGACACCGACAAGGCGTTCGCGCCGGTGGTGCTGCTGGGCCGCTCGCCGAACGTGCTGGTCGTGCGCGCGGACAGCCCGTACAAGACCGTGCAGGACGTGATTCAGGCCGCGAAGAAGCAGCCCGGCAAGATCTCGTTCGCGTCGCAGGGGCCGGGCACGTCCGCGCATCTGGCCGGCGAACTGTTCAAGAGCCTGGCCAGGGTCGACCTCACGCATATCCCGTACAAGGGCGCGGGCCCGGCGATCACGGACCTGCTCGGCGGGCAGGTGGACCTGATGTTCGCCACCGCGTCGGCGGTCGGCAATCTGCTCGAAGGCGGCAAGCTGCGCGCGCTCGGCGTGACCACCGCGCAGCGTTCGACGAGCGCGGACCTCGCGCGCGTGCCGACCATCGCGGAGAGCGGCGTGCCCGGTTACGTGGCCGAGAGCTGGTACGGGCTGTTCGTGCCCGCCGGTACGCCCGCGCCCGTTATCGCGCGGCTCAACGCGGCCGCGACGAAGGCGGCCAATTCCGAAGCGTTTCGCAAGCGCGCCGAGGCCGAGGGCCTGACCATCGCGACGGGCACGCCCGAAGACTTCGCGCGTTACGTGCGCGCGGAAGAGGGACGCTGGAGCAAGGTCGTGAAGGACGCGCATATCTCTTTGAATTGAACACACCAAACGAACTGTCATGAGCGACTACACCCTGATTCAACTCGACGTACGCGACGGCATCGCCGTCCTCACCCTCAACCGCCCCGACAAGCGCAATGCGATCAGCGACGGCATGCGCACCGAGCTGATCCACGCGCTCGAGCGCGTGACGGCCGACCGCAAGATCCGCGCGCTGGTGCTGACGGGCAGCGGCAAGGGTTTCTGCGCGGGCGGCGATGTGGCCGGCATGCAGAAGCGCATGGATGCACCGCCGGGAGAGGTGGGCTTCAATGGCTGGACGCGCCAGCAGCGCGTGCATCATTCGGTCGGGTTGCTGCACAACATGCCGAAGCCCGTGATCGCGGCCGTCAACGGCGGCGCCAATGGCCTCGGCGCCGATATGGCGATGGCGTGCGACTTCGTCATCGCGTCCGACGCGGCCAGCTTTACCTGGTCCTATATCCATCGCGGCCTGATTCCCGATGGCGGCGGCATGTACTTCCTGCCGCGCCGAACGGGGCTCTCGACGGCCAAGGGCCTGATCTTCAGCGGCCGCAAGGTCGATGCCGCCGAGGCGCTGCAACTGGGTATCGCCGACCGCCTCAGCACCTCGGCGGAGACGCTCGTCGCGGAAGCGGTGGCGTGGGCCGCCGAGCTCTCGCAGGGTTCCGCCACGGCGCTCGCGCTCGGCAAGACGATCCTGAACCAGACGTTCGAGCTGACGGCCGATCAGGTCTTTGCGCAGGGCAGTCAGGCGCAGGGCATCTGCTATACGAGCGCGGAGCACCGCGCGTCGGTGGAAGCATTCCTCGCCAAGGCGGCTGCCGCGGCGGCGGCAAAGGGGTAAGACGATGTCGGCGAATTCCCATCAGATTGCCCGTCTCGTCCGGCCGCGCAGCGTTGCCGTGATCGGCGCCTCGGCGGACCCCGCCAAGACCGCGGGCCGTCCAGTCTCGTATCTCACGCGCCATGGCTTCGCTGGCGCGATCTACCCGGTCAATCCGAAGGTCGAGACCATCGGCGGACTGCGCTGCTATGCCGATATCGGTTCGCTGCCCGAGGTGCCCGACGTGGGCATCGTGCTGCTGGGCGCCGAACGCGCGCATATCGCCGTGCGCGAGCTCGCGCAACGCGGCACCGGTGCCGCGATCGTGCTGGCCAGCGGTTATACGGAAACGGGCGAGGTGGGCGCGCGTCGTCAGGCGGAACTGCTCGAGGCCGCGGGCAGCATGCGGCTGCTTGGGCCGAACACCATCGGGCTCGTCAACGTGACGGACCGCATTCCGCTGTCGGCCAGTGGCGCGCTGGAGATGGAGAATTTCCCGGCCGGCAATATCGGCGTGGTGTCGCAGAGCGGCGGCATTCTCGGTGCGCTGCTGTCGCGCGCGGCCGCGCGCGGTATCGGCCTGTCCAAGCTCGTGTCGACGAGTAACGAGGTGGACCTCGATCTTGCGGACTTCGTTGACTACCTGGCCGACGACCCCGCGACGCAGGTCATCGCGCTGTATGTCGAGAGCGTGCGGCATCCCGAGAAATTCCGCGCCGCGGCGCTCAAGGCCGCGGCGGCCGGCAAGCCCGTGGTGGCGTTCAAGATCGGGCGCTCGGAAGCCGGGGCGCGCGCGGCCGTGTCGCATACCGGCGCCATGGCCGGTGCCGACCGCATGTACGACGCGCTGTTCCGGCAGGTGGGCGTGATTCGCGCGCAGACGTTTGCGGATCTGATCGACATTCCGGCCGCGCTGGCCACGGCGCGCACGCTGCGCGGCAATCGCGTGGCCGTGCTGACCTCGACGGGCGGCGCGGGCACGCTGGTGTCCGATGCGCTCGGCGTCTCGGGCTTCGAGACCCCCGCGCCCGATGCGGAAACCGCGGCGCGCCTGCGCGCGCTGCAGAAGGGCGACCATGCGGCGCTCGACCGCAATCCGATCGACGTCACGTTGGCCGGACTGCAGCCCGATCTTCTGCGGGGCGCCATCCGCGCGCTGCTCGCAAGCCCGAGCTACGACGCCGTGACGATCATCGTCGGCTCGTCGGCGCTGGCCATGCCGGAACTGATGGCCGATGCGATCCACGATTGCCTGCCCGAAAGCGACAAGCCCGTGCTGGCCTACGTGAGCCCCCATGCGCCGCATGTGGCCGCAGTCTTGAATCAGCGCGGCGTGCCGGCCTTCAGCGCGCCCGAGAGTTGCGCGGTGGCATTCGAGGCCATGCTTGCCGCGAGCCGGCTGAGTACCGTGCGCGATACGCCCGCGGGAGCGTTGCCCAACGTCGATACGCACGATATCCCGTCGGGCTCGCTCGACGAGGTCGCGGCCAAGCAGCTGTTCGCGCGCTTCGGCGTGCCCGTCGTGCGCGAGGCCGTGGTGGCCGGCGCGGACGAGGCAGTGGTCGCGGCACGGCCGTTCGGGGACCGCGTGGTGCTCAAGATGCTGTCCTCGACGATCACGCACAAGAGCGATGTCGGCGGCGTGGCGGTCGGCATCGCGCCCGATGCGCTGCCCGCACGCATGGCCCGCATGGCCGACGAGGTGCGCGCGCATACGGGCAGCGCGCCCGAGCGCTATCTGGTGCAGGAGATGGTGCAGGGCGGCGTCGAGCTGATTCTCGGCACGCATCGCGATGCACTGGGCACGGCCATTTTGCTCGGCATGGGCGGTGTGACGGCGGAACTCTTTCAGGACACCACGATGCGGCTGTTGCCCGACGCGGGGGGCTTGTCACACGATACGGCGGCGTCGATGATCCGCGAACTGAAGACGTGGCCGCTGCTCGATGGCTATCGCGGCCGGCCAAAAGCCGACATCGATGCGCTGGCGGATGCTATTGTCGCGTTCTCGAACATGGCGGCGTCGCTGGGCGCGCGCCTCGTCGAAGCGGAGATCAATCCGGTGTTCGTGCTGCCCGCGGGTCAGGGCGTGCGCGCGGCGGACGGTGTCGTGGTGATGGGTGAATAGCGGAGCGGAAGCATGGGAGTGTCCTCGGACGAGGCAGCAAAGCGGGCGGAAGCGCAGGCGGACAGGAGTTCGACGGTCCGCGCGAATATCGCGGAAGAGGGGCGCGCGATCTCCGGCGGTGCCGAAGCGGCGGCCGTGGTGGATCGGCTCGCCTCGCAGGCCAGGTATTTCCTGACCGACGCCGACGGTACGCAGATGGTCTGGCGCCGCTTTGGCGAAGGCCCGTCGGTGCTGCTCGTGCACGGCGGCCATGGCAGCTGGCTGCACTGGGTGCGCAATATCGAGGCACTGGCCGCGCACCACACGGTATGGGTGCCCGATATGCCGGGCTACGGCGAATCGGGCGATCCGCCCGGTGCGGAGTTATCGCAACTGGTCGAAGCGATTGCAGCCGGTTACGCGCAATTGCCCGATCCCGGCGATATCGACGTGGTCGGCTTCTCGTTCGGCGGGCTGACCGCCGCGCACCTGGCCACCGTGCTGCCGCGCGTGCGCCGGCTCGCGCTGCTCGGCCCCGGCGGTCACGCGGGCCCGCGCCGGCAGCAGCGCGCGCTGCTCGACTGGCGCGCGGCACCCGATGCGGAGGCGCTGGCCGCCGCGATGCGCCATAACGTCGAGGCGTTCATGATCTCGAACCCCGAAGCGATCGATGCGCTGGCGTTGCTCGCCTATACGGACTCGTGCCGCCATGCACGCTTCCGCAGCAAGCATATCTCGCGCGCGGGCGGCCTCGCCGAGGCGCTGGACCGGTTCCGCGGCCCCACGCTGCTGGCCTGGGGCGAGAACGACGTGACGGCGGATCCCGATATCGCGCTGGCGAAGCTGACCGACGGCCGTCCGCGCCGCGAGGGCGTGATCGTGCCGGAAGCCGGCCATTGGGTCATGTACGAATCCTATGCGTCAATCAATGCCATACTGCTGGACTGGTTCGAGCATTGATGGAGGTTGCACGTGGATTCGCAGGAAGCGCGCATCCGTGCCCGGGGGCGCCCCGCGAGCACGCAGGCCAATCGGTCGCTCGAACGCGGCATCGAGATTCTTCGCGCATTCCGTCCCGGATCCGAGATCCTCGGCAATGGCGAGCTCTCGGAACGCACGGGCCTCGCGCGTTCGACGGTCAGCCGGCTGACGCAAAGCCTCGTTGACACCGGTTTCCTGCAGTACGACACCACGCTGCGCGCCTACCGGCTGGGCGCGCCCGTGCTCAGCCTTGCCCATGCGATGCGCACGGGCTCCACGCTCCTGCAGGTTGCGGCGCCGCTGATGCGCGACCTCGCGCAGGCCGAGCACCTGAACGTCGGTCTCGCGCTGGCCGATCGCGACGAGATGGTCTATCTGGAGTCGATTCGCTACGGCCGGCGCACCTCGCTGCGCAATGTCGCGGCGGGGCAGCGGGTGCCCATGGCATTGACCTCGCTCGGCCGCGCGTGGCTGGCGGCGGCACCCGACGACGAGCGCGAGGGGCTGATGCGGCAGTTCGCGCGGCGGTTTGCCACGCACTGGAACGCGCTGGCGTCGGAGATCGATGCGTCGATCGCGCAGGTGCGCGCGCATGGCTGGTGTATCGCGAGCTGGCAGCCGGAAGTCATGGCGATATCGACGCCGATGCGCCTGGGCCACTATCCCGTGCATGTGCTCAATGTGAGCCTGTCGACGAAGGCGTCGATGGACGATGCGGCGAAGGAACTGGCGCCGCATCTCATGCGGCTGGCCAGCGATATCGACGCCGCGTTCGCGAGTCAGCAAGCGTAGCCCGTTGTGCAAGCCCGGGGGCCTGTCCCCGCGGCGCACCTCCTGGGAAGGCGAACCGCGGGGCAGGGCCGGGGTACCACATACGACTGACCCCTCCTCCTTATCCTCCTCGTTGTATCTGGCGCGTTGCCGGCGTCAGTGGCTGATCATCCACGGCCGCCCGGCCGCGTTGCCCTTGACTGCATCCGCGCGCGCCGCATTGCCCGCCAGCTTGACCGGCGACGAACAGCACCCGCAGCCCGCGCCGTGGTTGCGCGACTCGCGCGGCGCGTGCGCGCTGCGTTCGTTGGTGGCATGCGCGGCGCGGGACGCGGCGGGCATGCTCGCGAACGCCGGGGCGGCGACCAGCGCGCGGGGCGCGGCGGCTCCGCACGACGGACACGTGCAGGGATCGTCGCGGCGCGAGATGGAACGCAGCACCGAAAAATCTCCGCACTCGGCGCAGCGATAGTCGTAGGTAGGCATGGCGGCTCCGCGGCGGGTTACAGATCGGGCGACAGCGGCAGGTCGATACCGCCCGTGATCATCTTCGTCGGCCCCGACGCGCTCGGCCGGATATCGAAGTCGAAGATCTGCGTGGGCAGCCACAGCGTGGCGCACGCGTTCGGGATATCGACCACGCCGCTGATATGCCCCTGCACCGGCGCCGTGCCGAGAATCGAGTACGCCTGTGCCTTCGAGTAGCCGAACTTGGTCATGTACTCGATGGCGTTCAGGCAGGCCTGGCGATATGCGACGTGCACGTCGAGGTAATGCTGCTTGCCGGCCTCATCGACCGAGATGCCCTCGAAGATCAGGTAGTCGTTGTACTGCGGCGTGATCGGGCTCGGCTTGAAGATCGGGTTCTTGATGCCGTACTTGGCCATGCCGCCCTTGATCAGCGACACGCGCATATGGACCCAGCCCGCCATCTCGATCGCGCCGCAGAACGTGATTTCGCCATCGCCCTGCGAGAAGTGCAGGTCGCCGACGGACAGGCCCGCACCATCGACGTACACCGGGAAGTAGACCTTGGCGCCGCGCGACAGGTCCTTGATATCGCAGTTGCCGCCATGCTCGCGCGGCGGCACCGTGCGCGCGCCCGTGGCCGCGGCCGCGTCGCGGGCCTCGCCCTGCAGCTTGCCCATGTGCGCGGTGGCCGCGAACGGCGGATTGGCCAGCGGCGGCACGCGGTCCGGCTCGGTCGCGATAAAGTCCATCTCGCGCTTGTTCCACGTCTCGAGCATGGCCTTGTCCGGCAGGCAGCCGATCAGGCCCGGGTGGATCAGGCCCGCGAAGTTCACGCCGGGGATATGGCGCGACGAGGTAAACATGCCATGGAAGTCCCAGATCGACTTCTGGGCCTGCGGAAAGTGGTCGGTCAGGAAGCCGCCGCCGTTCTTCTTGGAGAAGAACCCGTTGAAGCCCCAGAGGCTGTCGGGCTTGGCGCCGATGTCGAGCAGGTCCACGACGAGCAGATCGCCGGGCTCCGCGCCTTCCACGCCCACGGGGCCCGAGAGAAAGTGCACGGTGCTGAGGTCGACGTCGCGCACGTCGTCGGCCGAGTCGTTGTTCTTGATGTAGCCGCCGGTCCAGTCGTAGGTCTCGAGGATGAAGTCGTCGCCCGGCTTGACCCAGGTGGCCATCGGGATATCGGGGTGCCAGCGGTTGTGGACGTTGGGGTTCTCGTACGGCGACTCGGCCAGATCGACCTTGATCAGGGTATCCGTCATGACATGCCTCCTGTGAAAGATAAGGAAAAGTAGTTCAGACCGACAGCAGCTGCCGGATGTGGTCGTGGTCGGTGCCGTTGCGCTGCGTCTCGTGCACGAAGCGGCCGCCCTCGATGACGAACAGGCGGTCCGCCACGTCGAGCGCGAAGCTGAGCACCTGCTCGGAGAACACGATCGTGATGTCGCGCGTGCGGCGAATCTCGTTGAGCGCGCGCGCGATGTCCTTGATGATCGACGGCTGGATGCCTTCGGTGGGCTCGTCGAGCAGCAGCACCTTGGGGTTCGAGACCAGCGCGCGGGCGATGGCCAGCTGCTGCTGCTGGCCGCCGGACAGGTTGCCGCCCTTGCGGCGGCGCATCTCGAACAGCACCGGGAACATGGCGAAGATCTCGTCGGGAATGCGGCGGCTCGTGCCTTGTTCCATGCCGGTGAGGATGTTCTCCTCGACGGTCAGGTGCGAAAAGATCATGCGACCCTGCGGCACGTAGCCGAGGCCCGCGCGCACGCGGCGATAGCTCTCGTCGTGCGCGACGTCGCGGCCATCGACGCAGACCTGGCCCGAGCGCACGGGCAGCATGCCGATCATCGCCTTGAACAGCGTGGTCTTGCCCATGCCGTTGCGGCCCATGATGGCGACCGTCTCGCCCTGCGCGGCGGCGAACGAGATGCCGTGCAGCGCCTCGCTCTGTCCGTAGTTGACGACAACGTTGTCGACGCTCAGCATGATTTCTCCTCGGCTCGGCTCAGTGGCCCAAATACACATCGATCACGCGCGGGTCGTTCTGCACCTGGTCCATCGACCCCTCGGCGAGGATCTTTCCCTGATGCATGACGGTGACCTTGTCGGCGATCTCGCGCACGAAATCCATGTCGTGCTCGATGACGATGACGGCGCGGCCGCGGCTGATGCGCTTGAGCAGTTCCGCGGTCTGTTCGCGCTCGCGCACGCTCATGCCCGCGATCGGTTCGTCGAGCATCAGCAGTTGCGGCTCCTGCATCAGCAGCATGCCGATCTCGAGCCACTGCTTCTGGCCGTGCGAGAGTTGCGCGGCCTCGCGGTCGAGCGCATCGGACAGGCCGATCTCGGCGGCCACGTCGGCGACGCGCTGTCGGACCTCCGCGTCGGTCTTGAACGCCAGCGCGCCAAACACGCCGCGGCCGCGCGGAAACGACACCGCCAGGTTCTGGAACACGCTGAGGTTCTCGTAGATCGAGGGCGTCTGGAACTTGCGGCCGATGCCGGCGCGCACGATCTGGTATTCGGGCAGGCCCGTCATCTCGCGATTGACGAACTTGATGCTGCCGCCGGTGGCGCGCGTCTTGCCGCAGACCAGGTCGAGCAGCGTGGTCTTGCCGGCGCCGTTGGGGCCGATGATCACGCGCAGCTCGTCGCGATCGACATACAGCGTGAGGTTGTCGATGGCCTTGAAGCCGTCGAAGGAGACCGTGAGGTCTTCCACGGCCAGCATGAAGTCGGTGTTGCTCATGGTCGCTCCTGTCCGTTAGCGCGTATCAGGCGGTCTTGCCGGGCACGCCCTCGGCCGGCGTTGCCGCATCCTCGGCCGGCTTGCGTCGCACGTACTTGCTATAGAGACCCGCCAGCCCATCGGGGAAGGCAACCACCACGCCGATAAACAGCGCCGCCATCAGGAACAGCCACAGATCCGGAAAGCTCTCGGAGAAATAGGTCTTGCCCGCGTTGACGAGCAGCGTGCCCCAGATCGCGCCGACCAGGCTCATGCGGCCACCCACCGCGGCGAAGATCACCATCTCGATGGAGGGCACGATGCCGACGAACGACGGCGACATGAAGCCGACCTGCAACGCGAACATCGCGCCGCCGATGCCCGCCAGCGCGGCGGCCAGGCAGAACACGAACACCTTGAACATCGCCACGTCGTAGCCGGAGAAGCGCACGCGGTCTTCCTTGTCGCGCATGGCCAGCAGCAGCACGCCGAGTTTCGTGCGCTGGATCCACCGGCACAGCGCGATGGCCGCGAACAGCAGGACGACGTTGGCGAAGTAGAGGATCATGCGCGCGCTGTCGGTGCGGATATCCCAGCCGAGCATGGTCTTGAGGTCGGTAATCCCGTTGACGCCGCCCGTGTAGCCCTGCTGGCCGATGATCAGCACCGAGAGAATCAGCGCGATGGCCTGCGTGATGATCGCGAAGTACACGCCGCCCACGCGGCGCCGGAACATCGCGAACGAGACGACAAAGGCGAGGGCGACCGGCACGAGGATCACGCCGATGAGCGCCACCGGCAGATGGCGGAACGGCTCCCACCACCAGGGCAGCGCGGTGAGCTGGTTCCAGTCCATGAAGTCGGGAATGCCCGGCGTCGATTGGATGGCCGTGCTCTTGGCATCGGAGGCCTCGAGCTTGAGGAACATCGCCATGGCGTAGCCGCCCAGGCCGAAGAACACGCCCTGGCCGAGGCTCAGCACACCGCCATAGCCCCAGAGCATGACGAGGCCGACGGCCACGAACGCATAGCTCAGGTACTTGCCGACGAGGTTGAGCCGGAAGATGTCCAGCGAAAGCGGCATGACGACCAGCAGCACGAGCGCCAGCAGCGCGTAGCCGCTCCACGACGATGAAATGATCGTTCTCACGCGGCCGGGCAGGGTGGACGAGGTGGACATGAATGGCTCCGGTAAAGGCAAATCGGCGTGAGTTTCAGCGACGGACGGCGGGCGCGAACAACCCTTGCGGACGAATCATCAGGATCGTCACGATCAGCAGCAGCGTCGTGACCCGCGCCATCGACCCGGTCATGAAGAACTCGGTAATGGACTGCGTTTGCGCGATGCCGAAGGCCGATGCCACGGTCCCCGCAAGGCTGGCCGCGCCGCCGAACGTGACCACGAGGAACGAATCGACGATGTACAACGCGCCGCTGGTGGGGCCCGTGGAGCCGATCGTCGTGAACGCGGCGCCCGCCACGCCGGCGATGCCGCAGCCGATGGCGAACGTCACGCGGTCCGTGCGCCTGGTATTGATGCCCGCGGCATTGGCCATGGCGCGGTTGAGCGTGGTGGCGCGGACGCGCAGCCCCCAGCGCGAGCGGTAGAGCGCGAGCCAGACCAGCCCCGCCACGCCGAGCGTGAGCGCCATCACGAAGAGGCCGTTGATCGGAATGTCGAGCCCTTCGGCCGGTGCCCACGAACCCATGAGCCAGTCAGGCAGGGTGGGGCTGACTTCCTTCGGGCCGAACGTCGAGCGGAACACCTGCTGCATGCCGAGGGAGAGGCCCCACGTGGCCAGCAGCGTGTCCAGCGGACGCTTGTAGAGATGCCGGATCAGCGCCCATTCGGCGAGCCATCCGGCAAGGAAGGCGAGCACGAACGCGACGGCGATCGCGAGCGGAAAGTAGTAGGGCATCCACGACGGCGCGAGCCGCTCCGTGAGCGTGGATGCGAGGAAGATCGTATAGGCGCCGATCGTCATGAACTCGCCGTGGGCCATGTTGATGACGCCCATCTGGCCGAAGATGATCGCCAGGCCGAGGGCCATCAGCAGCAGGACCGAGAACAGGCTCAGGCCGGCAAAGCCCTGCATGAGCCCGATATTGAGCATATCCGACAAGTTCATGACGTTACCTCTGCGCGTGGGGGGGGAAATTACTGGTAACCCTTCGGGAACGGGTTCGGCGGAATCAGTTCCGGCGACTCGGCCACCACCTTGAACTGCCCGTCGAGCTGGGCCAGGCCCACGCGCGTCTTGCTCCACAGGTGATGGTTCGGATCGACCTTGACGTAGCCTTCCGGCGCGGTCTTGAGCTCGAGGCCCGGCGAGGCGGCCACGACCTTGTCCACGTCGAAGCTGCCGGCCTTCTCGACCGCGGCCTTCCACAGCCACGGGCCCAGGTAGCCGGCCTGCGTGACGTCGCCGATCACGGACTTGGCGCCGTACTTGGCCTTGAACGCCTCGACGAACTTCTTGTTGTTGGCGTTATCGAGCGACTGGAAGTACTTCATGGCCGCGTAGAAGCCCGCGATGTTTTCGCCGCCGATGCCGAGCACTTCGTCCTCGGTCACCGAGATCGTCAGCAGGAACTGCTTGTCGGCGGTAATGCCGGCCGCCTTCAGCTGCTTGTAGAACGCCACGTTGGAGCCGCCGACGACGATCGCGTAGATGCAGTCGGGCTTGGCCACCTTGATCTTGTTGATCAGCGAGTTGAAGTTGGTGTGGCCCAGCGGGTAGTACTCCTCGCCCACCACCTTGTTCTTCTGGAAGTTCTCGATGTGCTTGCGCGCGATCTTGTTCGACGTGCGCGGCCAGATGTAGTCGGAGCCGATCAGGAAGAAGCTCTTGGCGTTCTTCTGCTTGGCGGCCCAGTCCAGGCCCCAGATGATCTGCTGCGTGGCTTCCTGGCCCGTGTAGATGACGTTCTTCGACTGCTCGAGGCCTTCATAGAACGTCGGGTAGTAGAGCAGGCCGTTCTCTTTCTCGAACACCGGCAGCACGGCCTTGCGCGAGGCCGAGGTCCAGCAGCCGAACACGGCGGCCACGCGGTCGTTGACCAGCAGCTTCTTCGACTTTTCCGCGAAGGTCGGCCAGTCGGAGGCGCCGTCTTCCTTGATCACCTTGATCTTGCGGCCCAGCACGCCGCCGGCGGCATTGATCTGGTCGATCGCGAGCTGCTCGGCCTGGATCGAGCCGGTCTCCGAGATCGCCATCGTGCCCGTGGCCGAGTGCAGCTGACCCACCGTCACCTCGGTATCGGTCACGGCGAGCTTGGTCGTGTTGGCGGTGGCGGTCGGGATGTTGGCACCGTGAGCCATCCCGGCCATGCCAGCCATCCCGGCGATGGGCAGGGACGCCATGCCCTGCATCAGCCGCCGCCGCTGCAGCGAAACCGCATCGCCATCGGCGAGGGAAGGGGACCCGGTATGTTCTTTGTCACGCATGATCGAACGCTCCTTGGAAGCGAGGTGTTGGATGGAACGGTGTCAGGTACTGCGGTTGTGATGGGGCGGATGATGCGGTGCGGCATATGCGCACGCCTATACGTCATTCAACGTACGGATGCGTACGGTGCGACCGTGCATGGAGCGGGGGCCGCTGTCCAAGGCACACAACTTGCATCACGCCCCCGTCCACTCTCTGCCCAGAGCCCACATGTCGAGCGCCACCCAGCCCGTACAGCGCATCAGCAAGATCCGGCGCGACTACAACCGCTGGGTTGCCGACGAAACGCTCGAGGACTACGCGCTGCGGTTTGCACCAAGGTCGTTCCGCAAATGGAGCGCGTTCCGGGTCTCGAATACCGCTTTTGGTGCAGTCGCATTCCTGGCGCTGGAGGCGATCGGCGCCGCCATCACGCTGAGCTACGGTTTCACGAACGCGATGTGGGCCATCGGCGTCGTCAGCCTGGTCATCTTCCTGACCGGCCTGCCCATCTCGTACTACGCGGCCCGCCACGGCCTCGACATGGACCTGCTCGCGCGCGGCGCGGGCTTCGGGTACCTCGGCTCGACCATCACCTCGCTGATCTACGCCAGCTTCACGTTCATCTTCTTCGCGCTGGAAGCGGCGATCATGGCGCAGGCGTTCGAGCTCCTGTTCGGCATGCCAAGGCCGATCGGCTACCTGCTGTCCGCCATCGTGGTCATTCCGCTGGTCATGCACGGCGTGACGCTGCTGTCGCGCATCCAGGTCTGGACGCAACCGGTGTGGCTCGTGTTGCTGGTGTTGCCGTACGCGCTGATTCTCTGGCGCGAGCCGCATCTCTATGGAGAGTTCCTGTCGCTGAACGGCCGGCTGGCCGACGGCGACGGCTTCTCGTGGCACGCGTTCGGCGCGGCGGCCACGGTGGCGGCCGCGCTGATCGCGCAGATCGGGGAGCAGGTGGACTTCCTGCGCTTCATGCCGCCGCTGACCAGGCGCAACCGCGTACGCTGGTGGAGCGCGCTGATCATGGCGGGTCCGGGCTGGATCATCCTCGGCGCGGCCAAGATGGCCGGCGGCGCGTTCCTCGCGTTCGTCGTGCTGCAGGCCGAACTGCCGCTGGCCCACGCGCTGGAGCCCACGCAGATGTATCTGGTGGGCTTTGCCCGGGCATTGGGTGCGGGCTCGCCGGTCTGGCTTGCCGTGGTGCTGACCGGCGTGTTCGTGCTGGTCTCGCAGACCAAGATCAATATCACCAACGCCTACGCGGGTTCGCTCGCGTGGTCGAACGTGTTCGCGCGCCTCACGCATAGCCATCCGGGGCGTGTGGTCTGGCTCGCGTTCAACGTGCTGATTGCCGTGATGCTGATGGCGATGGGCGTGTTCGAGGCATTGGAGCAGGTGCTAGCGCTCTATGCGCACCTGGCCGTGGCATGGGTCGGCGCGATCTGCGGCGACCTCGTCCTGAGCAAGCCGCTCGGTCTGTCGCCGCGCGATATCGAGTTCCGCCGCGCCTATCTGTTCGATATCAACCCGTCCGGCTTCGGCGCGATGATGATCGCGTCCGCGCTGTCGATGCTCGTGCATCTGGGCGCGTTCGGCGATACGCTGCGGCCCGCATCGGTCGCGGTGGGACTCGTGCTGGCCATCGTGCTGCCGCCGCTGATCGCGTGGGCCACGCAGAGCCGCTACTTCATCGCGCGCACGCCCGTGGACTTCGGCGCGCGCCATGCGGTCATCCGCTGTGCGATCTGCCGCAATCCGTTCGAGCGCGAGGATGTGGCCGCGTGCCCCGCCTATCGCGGCCCGATCTGCTCGCTGTGCTGCACGCTCGACGCGCGCTGTGGGGACCGCTGCAAGCCCGGCGCCAGCGCGCCCGAGCAGATTGCCACCGCGCTGACGCGCGTACTGCCGGCCGGCACGCCGCCCGTCATGGCGCGGCGGCTCGGGCAGTTCTGTCTGGTGCTGCTCGGCATGGTGTTCGCGTTCGGCACGCTGCTATGGCTGCTCTATACGCAGGAGCAGCTGTCGAGCCCGCTCGTCGCCGCGTTGCCGCGCGGCGGGCTGTTCATCAAGATCGGCGCGGGGCTCATGCTGTTCTCGGCCGTGGCGGCGTGGTGGCTCGTGCTGGCCAACGAGAGCCGTTCGGTCGCGCAGGAAGAATCGGAGCGGCAGAACATGCTGCTGCAGAAGGAAATCGACGCGCACAGGCAGACCGATGCGCTGCTGCAGAGCGCCAAGGAGGTCGCGGAAAAGGCCAATCAGGCCAAGAGCCGCTTTATCACGGGCATGAGCCACGAGATGCGGGCGGGATTGAACTCGATTCTCGGCTACTCGCAGTTGTTGCTTCGGGCGCCGACGCTGCCGCCCGTGTGCCGCGAGGACGTTCGCACGATCGGGCGCGCGGGCGAGCATCTGTCGAGCCTCGTCGATGGGTTGCTCGAGTTGTCGCGGATCGAAGCAGGAAAGCTACGGCTCGAGCAGGAGGCGGTGGGGCTCGAAGGCCTGTTCGACGATCTCGTACGGATGTTTCGGCCACTGGCCGCCGCGCGCGGGTTGGCCTTTCACTATCGGGTCAGTGGCACATTGCCCGCGCACGTGCATGGCGATTCCAAGCGGCTGCGGCAGATCGTGATCAACCTGGTCAGCAATGCCATCAAGTTCACGGAGCAGGGCGCGGTCACGCTGAGCGTGCGGCACCAGCGCGAGCTTGCGACGATTTCCGTGGAGGACACGGGGCCGGGGATCTCGGCCGAGGATCAGGCGCGCATCTTCGATCCGTTCGAGCGCGGGACGCCGCACGACGATCGGGAAGGCATCGGGCTTGGGCTGGCCATCGTGCGGTTGCTCGCGGATCTGATGGGGGGCGAGATCCGGGTACGCAGCGCGCCGGGAGAGGGCAGCGAGTTTTCGGTGCGGCTGTATCTGCCGGTGGTGTCGGCCACCGCGCCCAAGCCGTCCGCGGTACAGCGGGTGCCGTTGCCCGACGATGCGCGCGTGCTCGTGGTCGATGACCGCGCCGCGCATCGGGCGGTATTGCGGGGCTTTCTCGGGCCGCTGGGGCTGACGGTGCACGAGGTCGGCGTCGGGGCCGAGGTCCTGCCCGCGGTACGGCGCGTGCGGCCGCATCTGGTGTTGCTCGATCTGAATTTGCCCGATGCGTCGGGGTGGGACTTGTGCCGGCATCTGCGCGCGCTGCCCGACGCGCCGCGCGTGGTGATCGTTTCGGCGAATGCGCACGAGAATACCGAGGAGGCGCGTGCCACGCATGGGTATTTTGGCTTTGTCAGCAAGCCTGTGCGGGAGGCGGAGTTGCTCGATACCGTGCGGCGGGCGTTGACCACGGCGATCACCGTCGCCACGCAGGGCGCGAGCCCCCATCGCCCGTCCGCGCGAGCGGGCGCTCCCGCCGCGATGCCCGGCGGCGCGGCGGTGCGCGGGCCAGCGAGCGGGCGCGCTGACGAGCCGGGTAAGCCGGGCGTCGCGCGGACGGGCAGTCTCGATGCCGCGCTGGCGGCAATGCCCGACGGCACGCCGGACGCCGAGCTCGTCCGCGAGTTGCTGCAGATGGGCGCCACCGGCCGCCTGCGCGCGCTCGAAGCCCAATTGACCGAACTGGCCGAGAGTGGCGGCGCCCTCGCGGCGTGGGCATCCCGTATGCTCGCGCTCGCGCGGACCGACGGCCATGCCCTCAACGTTTCCCTAGGCGAGGCTCTCCATGCGACCCGATCCTGAAACCCGTGTCCTGGTTGTGGACGACAACGCCGACGCGCGCGGCTTCCTCACGCGCGCGCTCGGCAGCGAGGCAATGCTCGTGCATACCGCCGCGAGCGGCAATGCCGCGCTCGACGCGCTCGCGCATTTCGCGCCCGACGCGGTGCTGCTCGATGTCGATATGCCCGGCATGGACGGCTTTGCCACCTGCGAGGCGATCATGGACCGGCATGGCGACCTCGCCGTGATCTTCATGACGGGGCTCGGCGACACGGGCCATATCGTGCGGGGCTTCGAGGTGGGCGCGTGCGACTACGTGACCAAGCCCGTGGAAATCGCCGAGGTCGTGGCAAGGGTCCGCTCGCATGCGAGCAAGGCAAGACTGGCCCGCAGCGCGCGGGAGGCGGTATTCGGCAGCACGGTGCCGATGCTCGCGGCGGCCGGCGGGCGCATCGCGTGGGTCAACGCGAGCGCGGTGGCATTGCTGGAAGCGGTGGGCTGGCCGCCATGCAAGGCCAACGACCCGCTGCCCGCGGGGCTGGCCTCCGCGCTCGCGGAGCCGGGGGCGCCATGGCATGGCTTGCGGCTACGGCCGCTGACGGCCGAGACGGCCGACGTGGTGGTGGTGGAACTGGCCCGCGCGGACCTGCCCACGCGCGTGACCGAGGCATCGTCCCTGACGCCGCGCGAGGCGGAAGTCATGCTATGGGTTGCCCGCGGCAAAACCAACCGGGACGTGGCCGAAATCCTCGGCATGAGCCCACGGACCGTGAACAAGCATCTGGAGCATGTGTACGAAAAGCTTGGCGTGGAGACGCGCACCGCGGCGGTGGCGGCCGCGCAGCGGTGCCTGCCGGTGAGCTGACGCAGCGCCTACGACCGCCCGGCCAGTTTCACGCCCCCCGACCCGCATCCGCAGGTCGCGCTATGCATATGCGCGCCCCCGCCATCGAGCGATCCCGCCGTGGTGCCCGCCAGCGACGGCGCCGCGACCAGCGCGCGGGGCGACGCCGCGCCGCAGACCGGGCAGTCGCACGGTTCATCGCGTTCCGAAATGCGCCGCATGCGCGCGAAGTCGCCGCATTCGGCGCAGCGGTAGTCGTAAGTGGGCATTGCGCGTCCGTCGGGGGAACAGGCCACTAGCTTAAAGCAGTCCGCCCCCGTCTTGTCGATTTCGCCATGGCAATTTCGGAAAGACACGATGAAACCGGCCATGCGCGGCAGCCTCCTATAATCGCCGCCATGGAGACGAACCTCGAAAAGCGCTTTGGCTTCCTCGTGGCCGATGTCGGGCGGTTGACCGGCAAGCGGTTCGACGACCTCGCGCGCTCATCGCTGGACCTCACCCGCGCGCAATGCCGCGCGCTGGCCTACCTCTCGCATTACGGGGAGGTCAATCAGGTCAGGCTGGCCGAACTGATGGAAGTGGCGCCGATCTCGGCCGGCCGCCTGCTGGACCGCATGGAAGAGGGCGACTGGATCGCCCGGCGGCCCAACCCCGCCGATCGGCGCGAACGCATGGTGCGCATGACGGACAAGGCCGCGCAGGCGCTCGACCAGGCCCGCCGCGTCGGCGACGTGATCGCGGCCGAAGCGCTGCGCGGCTTCACCCCTCAGGAGTCGGACCAGCTGATTGCGATGCTGCAACGCGTACGCGGCAATCTCGTCGGGATCGTGGAGAGTTGAAAGGTGGCTGGGCTAAGATGCAAGACGCCTCGTCTGCATCAAAGGCATGCCATGCCCAAGATCCTGTCCCTGACCGCCATCGCGACCATCGCAACACTGACGTTCGCGGCGGCAACCTCCGCCACGGCGGCGACCGAGAGCAGCAACCCCGGTGCGCTGACCGTCACGTTCGTCCATCCGGAAGCCTATACGGATGCGTCGCGCACCGAGAACTACGGCAGCGATCCGCACGTGCTCGACGATATCCGCCGGCATCTGGAAAAGCTCGCGGCCCGGCAGCTGCCGCCCGGATACACGCTCGCGATCGACGTGCTCGACGTGGATCTCGCGGGCTATATCGACTGGCGCTACGCCAGCGGCAATATCCGCGTGATCCGCGACGCCACGTGGCCACGCATGACGCTCAGCTACGTGCTGCGGCATGGCGACGACGTGGTGGCCAGCGCGAACGCCCAGCGCATCAACAGCATGAACTTCGCGTGGGGCGTGAACATCTACGGCTACAACGATCCGCTCCGGTACGAAAAGGCCATGCTCGACGAATGGTTCGCGCGCGCGGTGCTGGTGCGTTGACCGTTGCGTCGATCAGTCCCAGCCCGGATTCAGGCTTTCCGGGTTGGCCAGCCGCTCGCCGCGATCGAGCGTGGCGATCGCATCCATCTCCGCATCCGACAGCTTCAGCCGCGCCGCCGCGAGGTTCGCTTCGAGGTTCGCGCGTTTGGTGGACGACGGAATGACCGCATAGCCCTGCTGCATCAGCCAGGCGAGCGCCACCTGCGCCGGCGACGCCTGATGATCGGCGGCAATGCGCTTGAGCACGATGTCGTCCATGACCTTGCCATAGGCCAGCGGCATATAGGCGGTCAGATGGATACCCTGCTCGCGCATGAACGCGGCCAGCGTACGGTTCTGCAGGAACGGATGCACCTCCACCTGATTGGTGGCGATGGCATCCTTGCCGACCACGTCGATCGCCTGTTTCAGCAGCCGGGTCGGGAAGTTGGACACGCCGATCTCGCGCGTCAGGCCCGCTTCGCGGGCGGCCAACAGCGCTTCCATATATTCGGGCAGCGGCACGGCCTGCTTCGGCGACGGCCAGTGGATCAGGGTCAGATCGACCTTGTCGGTGCGCAGCTTTTCGAGGCTGGTCTCGAGGCTCGCGCGCAGCGCATCGCGGCCGAGGTTCTCGGTCCAGATCTTGGTGGTCACGTAAATGTCTTCGCGCGGCACGGCGCTCTCGGCAATCGCCTTGCCGACTTCGGCTTCGTTGCCGTAGATCTGCGCGGTATCGATATGGCGATAGCCGACCTCGAGGCCGGTCAGGACCGAATCGATGACTTGCTGGTCCTTGAGGCGGAAAGTGCCAAGACCGAACTGGGGCATTTGCATGAGAGGCTCCGGGAAGGAAAGGGGATAGCGGCGGAAATCACAGCGTTGCCGTCACTGTCCTCGCAATCGTTTCGCGGAAAAAGCATGTGATTCGAATAAGATATTTGACTATTATTCAAGAATAACGCCGCCCTCCGCATGAAACTCACGCTCGAAGAACTCGCCGCATTCGTGACCGTCGTCGATCGCGGGTCGATCACGGCCGCCGCCGACTCGCTCGACCAGACGGTATCCGGCATCAGCCGCGCACTGTCGCGGCTCGAGGAAAAACTGGAAACCACGCTGCTGCGCCGGACCACGCGCCGGCTGGAACTGACGGAGGAAGGGCAGGCGATGCTCGCCCACGCGCGCGAGATCCTCGCCGCGACCGAGCTGGCCGAAGAGCAGATGGCCCTGCGGCGCCAGAAGCCGGCCGGCCGGTTGCGCGTGAACGCGGCATCGCCGTTCATGATCCATGTGATCGTGCCGCTGGTCGGCGCATTCCGCGCGTGCTATCCCGATATCGAGCTCGAACTCAATACCAACGACCAGATCATCGATCTGCTCGAGCACCGCACCGACGTGGCCATCCGCATCGGCGTGCTGCGCGATTCCACGCTGCATGCGCGCGCACTGGGCACGAGCCAGATCCGCGTGCTCGCGAGTCCGGCCTACCTCAAGCAGCACGGCCGGCCCAAATCCGTGGCGGATCTGGCGAGCCATACGCTGCTCGGGTTCAACCAGCCCGATCATCTGAACCGATGGCCGCTACGCAGCGAAGATGGCGATGGGGTGCAGATCACGCCACATATTTCGGCATCCAGCGGCGAAACCGTGCGCCACCTCGCGCTGGCCGGCCAGGGCATGGCCTGCCTGTCCGACTTTATGACCGAGACCGACCGCCGCGCGGGCAACCTCGTGCAGGTGCTGATGCGCGAGACCGTCGAGGTGCGGCAGTCCATCCACGCGGTCTACTATCTCAATACGCAGTTGTCGGCCCGGATCTCCGTATTCCTCGACTTCCTGTCGCGACACCTCGGGAGCGACTACGTCCCAAGCGTAAACCCTGAGCGACTGGTATAATTTTCGGTTTTTCCGCGATATTTCAGACCCCCCGGGACCGACGCACACTTCATGACTTACGCCGTAAAGGAAATCTTCTACACGTTGCAGGGCGAGGGCGCGAATGCGGGCCGCGCGGCGGTGTTCTGCCGCTTTGCGGGCTGCAACCTCTGGACCGGCCGCGAGGAAGACCGTGCGCGGGCCGTGTGCCAGTTCTGCGATACCGACTTCGTCGGCACCGACGGCACGCGCGGCGGCAAATACCGCACGGCCGACGAACTGGCCGACGTGGTCGCCTCCGAATGGCCGCAGGGCGCCGAGGCCGCCGGTGGCAAGCCGCTCGTGGTGTGCACCGGCGGCGAACCGCTGCTGCAACTCGATGCGCCGCTGATTGCCGCGCTCCATGCGCGCGGCTTCGAGATCGCGATCGAGACCAACGGCACCATCGCGGTCCCCGACGGCATCGACTGGATCTGCGTCAGCCCGAAGATGGGGGCGGAACTCGTCGTCACGAAGGGCGACGAGCTCAAGGTGGTCATTCCGCAGGACGGCCAGGACTTCGCGGCATACGAGCAGCTCGATTTCCGCTATTTCATGGTGCAGGCCATGGATGGCCCGCTGGCACGGCAGAATACGGCTGCCGCGGTCGATTTCTGCCAGCGCCATCCGCGCTGGCGCCTGTCGCTGCAGACCCACAAGCTGCTGGGCATTCGCTGATCCATGACGAAACAAGTCTCCATTACCCGCCGTCTCGAGTTCGATGCCGGCCACCGCATTCCGAGCCATGGCGGCCAGTGCCGCAATATCCATGGCCATCGCTATCGCCTGGACCTGACGCTGTCCGGCGAGGTGCTGCATCTGGAGGGCGCGCCGGACGACGGCATGATCCTCGACTTCGGCGACATCAAGGCGCTGGCGAACGAGCATCTGGTCAACAAGTGGGACCACGCGTTCCTGATCTATCGCGGCGACACCGCGCTGCTGAATTTCCTGCAGACGATGGACAACCACAAGACCGTCGTGATCGAGTCGATCCCGACCGTCGAGAACCTTGCGCAGGAAGCGTTCGATATCCTGGCGCCTGTCTTCAAGGATTGCTTCGGCCACCAGCTGCAGCTCACGCGACTCGTGCTGTTCGAGACGCCGAACTGCTGGGCCGAAGTCAGCGCGCCCGTCAGGCTGCCCGCGCAGGACTGATGACCGCTGACGCTTTCGCCCCCTCTGCCGACGATGCGGCGCGCGATCGCCGCTATATGATGGCGGCGCTCGAGGAAGCGCGGCTGGCCGAGGCGGCCGGCGAAGTGCCCGTGGGCGCGGTGGTGGTGTGGAACGACGACATCATCGCGCGTGGACATAACCTGCCGATCCGTTCGGTGGATCCGTCCGCGCACGCGGAAATGCAGGCCCTGCGCGCGGCCGCGCGCGTGCTCGGCAACTACCGCATGCCCGAGTGCGAGCTCTATGTCACGCTGGAACCGTGCGCGATGTGCAGCGGCGCGATCCTGCACGCGCGGCTGCGCCACGTGGTGTTTGGCGCCACCGATCCGAAGACGGGCGCGGCGGGCAGCGTGGTGGACCTGTTCGCGCAGGCGAGCCTCAATCACCAGACCACGGTCACGCGCGGCGTGATGGCCGACGAGTGCGGCCAGATGCTGCGGGACTTCTTCGGCGCGAAGCGGCGCGCGCAGAAGGCTGCCCAGAAAGCCGCCGCACTCAAGACGGATACCGACGCATGAGCCTTGCCGAGACCGCCGTTCGCCTGATCGCCCCCTCGGGCTACCCGCATGACGACGCCACCGCGGCGCGCGGCTGCGCGTGGCTCGCGGACCACGGCTATCGCGTGACGAACCCGGAGGTCCTCGCGCGCCGGCATTACCGCTTCGCGGGCACCGACGACGAACGTCTGGCGGACCTCCACGCCATCGGCACGGGCGGTGCGCATGAACTCGTGCTCGCGGTGCGCGGCGGCTATGGCATGGCGCGGCTGCTCGATCGCATCGACTTCGCGCGCATTGCCGATCAGGCGCGCGCGACGCAGCCGCTGATCGTCGGGCATAGCGACTTCACGGCCTTCCACCTCGCGTATCTTGCGGCCACCGGCGGCGTCTCGTTCGCCGGGCCGATGCTGCTCGCGGACTTCGGTCCCGAGGCCGTCGATGCCTATATGTGGCGCCATTTCGAGGGCATCCTGCGCGATCCGTCCTACATGATCGATGTGGAGGCGCCCCAGCTGGCCGGGCAACCGTTTTCGGGCGCGATCGAGGGCACGCTGTGGGGCGGCAACCTCGCGATGCTCGGCACGTTGCTCGGTACCCCTTATCTTCCGGCTGACTGTCCCCATATACAGGGAGGCATCCTGTTCCTCGAGGACGTCAACGAGCCGCCATACCGCGTGGAACGGCTGCTGCTGCAGCTGCTGCAGGCCGGCGTGCTCGCGTCGCAGCGCGCGATCGTGCTCGGCGATTTCTCGAACTACCGCACGACCGACTACGACAACGGTTACGACATGGACACCGTGTTCGCGTACGTGCAGGACCGCGCGGGCATCCCCGTGGTCACGGGTCTGCCGTTCGGGCACTGCGCGCGCAAGCTCACGCTGCCCGTGGGCGCGCGGGCACGGCTGAGCGCGCGCGCCGGCGGCTTTTCGCTGGCGTTATCGGGCTATCCGGTGCGCTAGCCACCACTCTGCTTACAGGGCGATCGACCGCGCGAGTGGTAAAATCGTCGTTTATTTTTCCCGGCGGACTGGCGCTGCCGCGCCATCTCTCCATACAAGGTTCCAGACGTGCTTTCTACCGCAAACATCACCATGCAGTTCGGCCCCAAGCCGTTGTTCGAGAATATCTCGGTCAAGTTCGGCGAAGGCAACCGCTACGGCCTGATCGGCGCGAACGGCTGTGGCAAGTCCACGTTCATGAAGATCCTCGGTGGCGACCTCGAGCCGTCGGCGGGCAACGTGATGCTGGAGCCCGGCGTGCGTCTGGGCAAGCTGCGTCAGGACCAGTTCGCGTACGAAGATGCGCGCGTGCTCGACGTCGTGATGATGGGCCACACCGAGATGTGGGCCGCCGCGGCCGAGCGTGACGCGATCTATGCGAATCCGGAAGCGACCGACGACGACTACATGAAGGCCGCGGACCTCGAGGCCAAGTACGCCGAGTACGACGGCTACACGGCCGAAGCGCGCGCCGGCGAACTGCTGCTGGGCGTGGGGATTCCGACGGACCAGCACCAGGGCCCGATGAGCGAGATCGCGCCGGGCTGGAAGCTGCGCGTGCTGCTGGCGCAGGCGCTGTTCTCGAATCCGGACGTGCTGCTGCTCGACGAGCCGACCAACAACCTCGACATCAACACGATTCGCTGGCTCGAGGATGTGCTCAACGAGCGCAACTCGACGATGATCATCATCTCCCACGATCGCCACTTCCTGAACTCCGTGTGCACGCACATGGCGGACATGGACTACGGCACGCTGAAGGTCTACCCGGGCAACTACGACGACTACATGGAAGCTTCCATGCAGGCGCGCGAGCGTCAGGTGGCCGCGAACGCGCGTGCCAAGGACCGCATCACGGAACTGCAGGACTTCGTGCGCCGCTTCTCGGCCAACAAGTCGAAGGCGCGTCAGGCCACGTCGCGTCTGAAGCAGATCGACAAGATCAAGGTCGAGGACATCAAGCCGTCGTCGCGCCAGAACCCGTTTATCCGCTTCGAGTTCGAGAAGAAGCTGCACAACCTCGCCGTGGAAGCGGAAGGCGTGACCAAGTCGTACGATCGCAAGATCCTCAACGACATGTCGATGGCCATCCAGGCTGGCGAGCGTGTGGCGATCATCGGCGAGAACGGCGCGGGCAAGACCACGCTGCTGCGCACGCTGCTGCACGGCGCGGTCAAGGGCGGTGTGCCGTCGGAACGCGGCACCATCAAGTGGGCCGAAAACGCGAACGTCGGCTACATGCCGCAGGATACGTACGAGGAATTCCCGGAAGACCGCGACCTGATGGACTGGATGAGCCAATGGACGCAGGCCGGCGACGACGACCAGTCGCTGCGCGGCACGCTGGGCCGCCTGCTGTTCTCGGCCGACGACATCAAGAAGTCCGTCAAGGTGCTGTCCGGTGGCGAGAAGGGCCGCATGATCTGGGGCAAGCTGATGCTGGGCCGCCATAACGTGATGGCGCTCGACGAGCCGACCAACCACATGGACATGGAGTCGATCGAGTCGCTGCAGATCGCGCTGGACAAGTACGCGGGCACGCTGATCTTCGTCTCGCACGATCGTGAATTCGTCAGCGGCCTGGCCACGCGCGTCATCGAAGTGCGCACCGATGGCACGCTGACCGACTACCTCGGCACCTACGACGAATACCTGCAATCGCAGGGTATCGACGGCTGACCGGCGGCCGCACCGGGCGGACTACGGTTCGTCGTGCGGCACCGTCCGTTGTGCGGGCGATGCGGCGGGCAGATCCTGCCCGATATAAGCCAGCATCGTCGCGCCATGGCCCTGAACATGGTTGACGAAGGCGCGTATGGCAACAGCCGTGGCGCCGCGCACGGCAGCCTGCCGATACGTGACGGGCGTCAATGGCAGGGTGGGGAAAACGTTTCGCGCCGGGACAGCAATGGCGTGAATCTCGGCGACGGTGGGCGCAAAGCGCCCCACGGAGCCGTGCAGTACCGCTTCCACACCCCCCGCGAGGCGCACGATCACATACACATGACGTACCGAGGCCGTTGCCAGCGGCGCGCGCGCGGCTTCGCGCACGTTGGCGGCCTGCTGCCGGGCGACGCCCGCCAGGGTGCGAATCTCTTCGGGGAGGCCCAGATCCCGGTAAGGGGTGAACGGAGCCAGCCGCCACGTATCCATCTGACCCACGATGTACTGCAATACCGGGTGGTCCGAGAACGGCTGTGGCGCGCCCGCCGCGCGCGAGTCGAGGATCTGGGGCGTGAAGCTGTGGGCGAGGTCGGGCTGCCACGCCATGCCGTCCGGCGAGGCGCGCCAGCGTAGCGGCGGCCCCGGCTCGGGCCACGTCCGCCGCAGGTCCCAGCCATACACGGCGATCGATGCCGGGCTATCGACGTCCATACGGACGGCCGGCGGCGGGCCGTAGTGTCGATGCGCATTGGCGGCAGCGGACGGCGGATCGAGGTACCGGTCCACGGCGGTTTCGAGGCCGAGCGCGGCGATGGCGGAGACCGGTTGCCGCATGCGTGGATCGGACGCCGGGGTGACGCTGACATGGGGCACGGGCCCGTCGTCCGGCCGCAGCGTGCCGCGGACCGCCTCGACAAGCCCGATGCGCATGGCCGGCGGCAGATCGTCAAAGGGCACGTCGCCATTGCGCGCATCGCTGACGACCTGATCGAACCGGCGCGTGTCCCATCGGTAGTCCGGCGTGCTCCACCAGGGACGAATGATTTGCCCGAACAGCGCGAGGACCCATGCCACGCGTCTGGCGCAGGCGACGACGGGCAGGTCGGCGCCTAGCAGGCGCCGGCCGTGTGGGTGCGGGGCATCGCAGGCGGCAGGCGTGCCGGGGTGACTGGCTGGCGCCGTGCAGGCGATATCGAGAAACAGATGGACGGCCGCGCGTTGTGCCGGCGGGCAGCTTGCCGGTGGACTGGCATGCGCGGGAGTGGGGGCGGCGCCTGTCGAGGCGGCCGCTAGCAGCAGGATTGGCAGGCAGGCGTGCGGGCGGGTGGGCATAGGCCCACAGTACGCACGCGCGCCGCCACCCGCTATCGTAACGGCTCGAAACTGGCGAAACTGGCCAAACGCGCGAAGGGCGTCGGGGCACGGCCCCTATCGCACGACCCCTATCGCACCACCCCTACCGCACCACCCCTAACACGCCGCGCTGCGCGAGCAACTGATCGAGCTCCGCGATGATCGCGTGCGCGGTCAGGTCGCCTTTGGCCTTCTGCAACGCCACGCCGAGCGTGTCGCGCAGCGCGGCCAGCTCCACGAGTGTCGCTGCTTTTTCCACCTTGACCTGCAGCACGTAGCCGCGCAGGCCCAGGTGGTGGCCGATGACATCGGTGTAGAAGTGATAGAGCTCGCGATATCCGTCGCCGCCCGCGACGTCGGCCGCCGATGTCTGCATGCCGACCGGCGCGGCGGAGGTGGCCGCGGTGGCAAGCGCGGCAACCGGTGCGGCCTCGGCCGTCGCGGACCCTTCGGATGGCGCGATCAGGCCGAGCGACAGCAGCGTATCGAGGGCCTCCTGTCCCACGCCCATGCCCGCCACCTGATCGAGCAGCGCCGACTGGCTCCGTTCCCCATTCACGATCAGCAGCAGCGCGCGCAGCTTGTGATCGAGCTTCCGGCCGCGCGTGCGAATTTCTTCCTGTCCCGCTTCCGTCTTGTGAAACACCGGGTTGACCATGTCCCCTCCTTGACCCAATCCCGCCTGATCCCGTTATCTGGTTCTCATGACTCTTGTTTGCTCGCATGATCGCATCGTGCGGGCACGGTGTGCCCTCCCGGTTTGCCCGCCCCCCGAAAGTGGGATGTGCCAATCCGCTCTACAATGGCGCGTACGACGCAAATTGATCAAAAATATTGCAAACGCCTATTCACCTCTGGGAGAACTGTGGCCATGCAGCAACGAGACAAGCTTTTTATCAACGGCAGCTGGATCGCGCCGCACGGCTCGGGCCTGATCGACGTCATCCAGTCGAGCGACGAGACGGTGATGGGCCGGATTCCCGAAGGCCATGCGCGCGACGCCGAGGATGCGATCGCGGCCGCGCGTGCCGCGTTCGACGGCTGGGCCGCGACGCCCGTGGCGGTGCGCGCCGGCTATCTGCGCAAGATCGCCGAAGGCCTGCGCGAGCGGACCGATGAACTGGCCCGCCTGATCGCGGGCGAGGTCGGCATGCCGCTCAAGCTATCGCGCGCGATTCAGGTAGGCGGGCCCGTCTACAACTGGAGCCAGGCCGCCACGCTGCTCGAGACGTTCGCGTTCGAGGCGCAGGTGGGCAACTCGCTCGTGGTGCGCGAGCCCGTGGGCGTGGTGGCGGCCATCACGCCGTGGAACTTCCCGCTCAACCAGATCACGCTCAAGGTCGCGCCCGCGCTGGCCGCGGGCTGCACGGTCGTGCTCAAGCCGTCGGAGGTGGCGCCGCTCAATGCGTTCGTGCTGGCCGAGGTGATCGAGGTCGCGGGCCTGCCGCCCGGCGTCTTCAACCTCGTGAGCGGCTACGGTCCGGTCGTCGGCGAGGTGCTGGCCAGCCATCCCGAGGTCGATATGGTGTCGTTCACGGGGTCCACGCGCGCGGGCAAGCGCGTATCCGAACTGGCCGCGCAATCGGTCAAGCGCGTGGCGCTGGAGCTCGGTGGCAAGTCCGCCTCGGTGATCCTTGACGATGCAGATTTTGCGCAAGCGGTGAAAGGCACCGTCAACGCGTGCTATCTCAACTCGGGGCAGACCTGCTCCGCGCACACGCGCATGCTCGTGCCGCGCGCGCGTTACGACGAGGTGCGCGAGATCGTGCGCAAGGTCGTGGCGGGCTTCACGGTGGGCGACCCGCTCTCGGACGCGGCCAAGCTCGGTCCATTGGTATCCGCCGCGCAGAAGCAGCGCGTGGTCAGCTATATCCAGCGCGGCCTCGATGAAGGCGCGGAGCTCGTGGCGGGCGGCCCCGAGAACCCCGACGGCCTCGACCAGGGCTTCTACGTGCGGCCGACCGTGCTCGGCAACGTCGATCCGAAAGCCACGGTCGCGCAGGAGGAAATCTTCGGGCCGGTGCTGTCGATCATCTGCTACGACACCGAGGACGACGCGGTGCGCATCGCCAACGACAGCGTGTACGGACTCGGCGGCGGCGTATGGTCGGGCGACGAGGACCGCGCGCTGCGCGTGGCGCGGCGTCTGCGAACGGGGCAGGTCGATATCAACGGCGGGCCGTTCAACATGAACGCGCCGTTCGGCGGCTTCAAGCAGTCCGGCAACGGACGCGAAGGGGGCGTCTACGGGCTCGAGGAATTCCTCGAGTACAAGTCGCTGCAACGCAGGGCAACTGTCTGAGCGGTCGGACCGATCGGACCGGGCAAGGATCGCGCATGCGCTGGATCAAACGGCTGGGATGGGTACTGGTCTCGCTGCTGGTGATCGCGACGACCGCGCTCATCGGCGGCTACGCGTGGTACCGGCAGGCGTCGCAACCCGATACGGCCGGCACGCTCAGGCTGGCCGGGCTGCGCGAACGCGTGGTGATCGTGCGAGACCGCAACGCGGTGCCGCGCATCGAGGCGAGCAACGCGCTGGACGCCTACTACGCGCTCGGTTTCGCCCATGCGCAGGACCGGCTCTGGCAGATGCAGATGAACAAGCGCATCGTCGCCGGGCGCGTGGCCGAACTCGTTGGCGAGAAGGGCCTCGAGACCGACCGCTTTCTGCGCACGCTTGGCATCCGGCGCAATGCCGAGGCGATCGTCGCGCAGGCATCCCCCGAGGTACGCGCGATCCTGCAGGCATATGCCGATGGCGTCAACGCGTATATCGACACGCGCAGGGGACCGCTGCCGCCCGAATTCCTGATCCTGCGCGCGCAGCCCGAGCACTGGGAACCGGCCGATACCATCGGCTGGCAGACGATGATGGCGTGGGACCTCGGCGGCAACTGGACGCAGGAGGTGCTGCGCATGGGGCTCGCGCAGCAGCTGTCCACCGCGCGCATTGCCGAAATTCTTGCGCCGTACCCCGGCGACGCGCCGCTGCGCACGATGGACTATGCCGCGCTCTATCGCCGGCTGGCACCGCTGGCCACGGCGATGGCAAGCGTCGTACGGCAGGCGCCGTCCGGCTATGTCGAGGGCATGGGCTCCAACAACTGGGTCGTGTCCGGCGCGCATACGCGTTCGGGCAAACCGTTGCTGGCCAACGATCCGCATCTGGGATTGCAGGCACCGGCGCTCTGGTATTTCGCGCGCATGCGGGCGCCGGGGCTCGACGTCACGGGTGCCACGCTGCCCGGTGCGCCGATCGTCGTGCTTGGGCACAACCGCCGCATCGCGTGGGGCTTCACCAATACCGCGCCCGATGTGCAGGACCTGTATATCGAGCGCATTCAGCCCGGCCGCCCCGATCGCTATCAGACGCCCGACGGATGGGCCGCGTTCGAGACGCGTACCGAGACGATCCGGGTCAAGGACGCGCCCGACGTCACGCTGACCGTTCGCACGACGCGCCATGGCCCCGTGATCTCCGACGTGACCGCGCCGGTCGCCGCCGCGGCCAAGCCGCTGGGCGCGCAGTATGTGGTCGCGTTCCAGTGGACGGCGCTGCGGCCCGACGACCGGACGTTCGAGGCGAGCTACAAGCTTGGGCTGGCCACCAACTGGGATACCTTCGTCGCGGCGCTGCGCAACTTCCATGCGCCGCAGCAGAACATCGTGTATGCGGACGTCGATGGCAATATCGGCTTTATCGCGCCGGGCAGGGTGCCGCTGCGCCGTGCCGACAACGACCTCATGGGGCTCGCGCCCGCGCCGGGATGGGAGGCGCGCTACGACTGGCAGGGCTTCGTGCCGTTCGACGCATTGCCGCGCAGCTTCAACCCGCCGGAAGGCATGATCGTCACGGCCAACCAGAAGATCGTCGGCAAGGACTATCCGTACTTCCTCACGAGCGAATGGACGGTGCCGTATCGCTACGATCGTATTCGCGCGCTGCTCGGCGCGACGCCGCGCCATACGATGGACAGTTTTGCCGCGATCCAGCGCGATGTGGTCTCGCCGGCCGTGCGCGAAGCGCTGCCGTTGCTGCTGGCCGCGCCCGTCGCGAGCGATGCGGGGCTGCCCGCGCGCGAGCGCGCGCTGGTCGACGATCTGCGCAAATGGGACGGCAATATGCTGGCCAATCGCCGCGAACCGCTCGTGGTCACCGCATGGCTGCGCGAGCTGTCGCGGCTGATGTTCCAGGACAAGGTCGGCGACGCGCAGTTCCAGCGGCTGTGGGAGCAGCGTAACGTGCAGCAGCCGATGATGAACGCGCTGCGCGATCCCAACGGCCTCGGCGCGTACTGGTGCGACGACACGCGTACGCCGGATCGCGAGACGTGCGCCACGACCATCGGCCTTGCGTGGGCGCGGGCGGTGGCCGATCTCGATGCCCGCTACGGCAGCGACGCCGCCAAGTGGAACTGGGGCCACGCGCACACCGCGCGCGCCGAGCACAAGCCGTTCGGCAAGGTGCCTTACCTGTCGAGCCTGTTCAATATCCGCGTGCCGACCGGTGGCGATACCTACACGATCGACGTGGGCCGTCATAGCCTGCGCGACGAGCGCGCGCCATTCGAGAGCACCCATGCGGCGAGCCTGCGCGCGATCTACGATCTGTCCGATCTGCAGGCATCGCGCTTTATGAGTTCCACGGGGCAATCGGGCAATGCGCTCTCGCCGAACTATCGCGACTGGACCGATAAATGGGCCGCCGTGCAATCGATCGTGATCGGCGGCCGCGAGCCCGCGGGCGGGAAGGTATTCGAGACGCTCGTGCTGCAGCCGCGCCAGGCGGCTGCCCAATAGCGCAAGGCGTACGTCGCCGCGTCTCATTCCCTGATGTTACCCGTGCGGTAAAAACCGGCGTCCACCTTTACCAGCGCCGAAGGCTCGGTGATCGCGGTGGACGTCACGCGTTGCAGGCCATGTGCGCGGCTGTACTCGAGTAGCTGCTGCAGTGCGTAGGCGCCCGCGCCGCGCAGCGCGCCCTCGGCGTCCGGCGTGATGACGTTGTCCGGCGCGCTGAGGGAATCGACGATACGCATGGTTTCGCTGTCCCCGTCGCGCTCAGTGCCGCGCCGCCCCTGCTGGATCGAGACGATGACGCCGCCATGCCGGACGACCACGAAGACCGTGCCGTCGCTGGTGCCGCCATGCGCGTCGCCATTGATATTGAAGGCGATCGAGACGGCGGCGCGGAGCAGGTCCTGGCGTTGCCGCTCGGCGCAGGGGATCAGCCCGCTCCGCGGCATCGTGCGCGCATACGCGGCATACCGTTTATGCCATGCATCGGTCGTGTTGATGATCTCCACCAGCGCGGCAAGATCGTCGGTATCGACGATCGTATGCGTGAAGGCGCCCGATTCCACCCACGTGCCGTGCTGCCGGATGCGCGGAACGATCGCCCGCGGCGTATAGCCTGCGAGGTCGATCGCGTACCGGCCGACCATGGCGGTGCGCGCGCGCGCCGCCATCGACGCGGGGGTCGCCGACGTGGCGGTGCAGCTTGCCGCCGAGGTAGATGGCGAGGCGGACGAGGCGGACGAAGAAGCGGACGAAGAAGCGGACGAAGAAGCGGACGAAGAAGCGGACGAAGAAGCGGACGACAGTGGCGACCACGCGCCCAATGTCCCGAGCGCGGCGTTCGCGCGGTGAAACGCGCTCAGCGCGTCGGTGCGGCGCGTGTCGGTCGTGCCGGTCTGGTGCAGCACCGCGCCGACAAAGGCCGTGATGTCCTGCGTGTTCGCTGTGGTTTCGCCCACGCTGCCCCCACCGAGCACGTTGTCGATCGTGCGCGTGAAATGCGCGAGATCCCATTGGCGCGGGAATAGCACCTGATACAGCGTCACGATCAGCGTCGCGCGCGACAGGCAGGCGAGCGAGGGCACCGTGTCGCGTTTCATCCGCGGCGCGGCGGCGTAGTCGAGCGGGAAGCCACACGCATAGGCACCCGCCATCAGTCCCAGGGGATTGCGCCCATTGGCGAGGACGCTCACCAGATGGGCCGGTGGCAGGGCATCGCCGTCAGGCGTGACCGGTGCGGGCGGTGCGGTCGGCGCCAGCGCCGGTTGCGCGGCCTTGCCGCACAAGCCCAGGAAGTAATTGACGACGTGAATCAGTTCGGGCGCCGCGTCGCAGGCAATATCCCGTCGCGGGCGATGCGCGGGCAAGTCCTCGTCCCGCGCGCTGCGGAGGATCGTATCCGTCAGCAATGGCGCGCCGCGGTTGGCAGCCGTCTCGGGAACATACATGGACAGCCGCTCGGTCGGCGATTTCGGCCACGGCAGGCTCACGATCGGCGAAGACCGCAGGTAACCGCGTTTGGCATCGCTTTCGATCAATTGCAGATCGGTCGAACGGCCTTCACCGACGCTCAGCGCCACGCTGATATAGCGGGTGCCCGGCAGATAGCGCAGGTGTGACTGGATGCGCCGGGGTGCGCCGGCGATCAGGCTGACGTGGCGCTCGCCAAATGCGATCTGGACATCGTCGCCGTAGTCGAGCCGAAAGACGCGGCCCGCTTCAAGATCGTACGCGAGCAGCAGCTCTTTCGGCTGTGGATCCGTCCAGGCAGCGCCGAACGGCGACGACAGGTCGATGGTTTCGGCGAATGCTGGCGCCATCAGGCTTATTGCGGCCCCCAGCGCAACCACCATCGCGGTCCTCGGTGTGGTTCTCAGCGTGGTCTGCATTGCGACCCGCGACGCCATACGGCGGGCCATGGGCAATCGTGTTTTCATGCGCGGTCTCGGTGGTTGACGCGCACTCAGCATAAGAAAAGGCCTGCCGCCGACCTATCGCCTTCCTACGAA
The DNA here is from genome assembly GCF_038440175.1 of Cupriavidus sp. OTU4054. Taxonomy (NCBI): domain Bacteria; kingdom Pseudomonadati; phylum Pseudomonadota; class Betaproteobacteria; order Burkholderiales; family Burkholderiaceae; genus Cupriavidus; species Cupriavidus sp. OTU4054. The sequence goes on along the minus strand of NZ_JASATF010000004.1, from coordinate 160,249 downwards.
AGTTGCGGTCGCGCCGGCCGATACAGGCGAGATACAAAGATGTGGCACCATGACACTTTTTACGCAACCTGGAGTCACTACGATGGACCAGATCCGGCGGACCCTGCGCACCGATGTCATCCAGCATGTCGCCTTCGAGCATCCGGGCGTGATCGGCGATGTCCTGCAGGCGCGCGGTCATGCGTTGCGCGTGTTTCAGGCTGGCGTGGACGACCTGTCGCCGGTCGTGGCCGATCCGGCCGATCTGCTGCTGGTACTCGGTGGCCCGATCGGGGTCTATGAGTCGGACGTGTATCCGTGGCTCGATGCCGAGGTGGCCGTCATCGCCGAGCGGTTGCGGGCCGGTGGCGCGGTGATTGGCGTGTGCCTGGGCGCGCAGCTGATTGCGCGCGCATCGGGTGCGAAGGTCTATCCGGGGACGCGCGAGATTGGCTGGGCGCCCATCACGCCGACGGAGGCGGGCCGGGCGTCAGCGCTGGCCGCGCTGGGCGCGGCGGACTGGCAGGTGCTGCACTGGCATGGCGATACGTTCGATCTGCCCGAAGGGGCCACGCTGCTGGCATCGACGGATGCCGTCAAGCATCAGGCGTACGCGATCGGCGATCGGGTGCTGGCGTTGCAGTTTCACCCGGAAGTGCGCGCGGGCGATATCGAGACCTGGCTGATCGGGCATACGGTCGAACTCGGCAAGGCCGGGATCGATCCGCGCACGATCCGCGCGCGGACGCGCGAGATTGGGGAGTCGGTGGCCGCCGCCGGGGCGACGATGTTTGCGCGCTGGCTGGAGCAGGCGGGACTGTAGGCGCCGCCGACTGGTGTCGCTGCTGGTGCTGCTTACCGGAACCGCTTGCCGGTTCCCTCGGCGGTAATCCGCGCCCAGATCACGCGCTTTTCTTCTTCGCTGAAGAAAACCCAGTTGCTCACCTCGGCGGCCGTGCGGCCGCAACCCTGGCAAATTTCGTCGAACAGCGTCGAACAGATGCCAATGCACGGGCTATCGGGCCGATCGGGCGCGAGGCCTCCGTCGGCATCGGCTTCAACATCGGCTTCGGCAGCGAGGGGCGTGGACAGGGCGGGGTCGGAAGGCAGGGCGGACATGCGGGCTATCGTCAGGCAACAGGCAGGCATTATACGGGCTCGGTCCGCGGCGCCTCCCGACGGCCATGCGCCGGAAGCGGTCAAATGCCCGCGATTGCGCCATGGCGTGCGGCGTCACCCATCGCGCGGTCGCCCATCACGCGCTCACCCATCGCGCGCTCACCCATCACGCGCTCACCCATCGCGCGGTCACCCATCACGCGGTCACCCATCACGCGGGCGGCTCGGTCCGGACCTCCGCGAGGTCGTCCAGTAATCGAAAGCCCGCGCGCTGATGGATCGTGGCGCTCGGTTCCGTGACCGCTTCGACGCGCACCGCGGTCATGCCACGCGCCTGGCAATACCGCAGAAACGCCTGCAAGGCCGCGCTCCCCGCGCCCCGCACGGCGCCATCGCCATGGGGCGGCAGGACATTGGCCGGCGCGCTGACCATCAGCGTGATCTCGGCCTCCAGCGATCCATGCCGCGGAATCGTGCCAAGCAGCATGGCGGCCGGGACCCCTCGATATCGCACCAGCATGACGACGTTTTCCTCGCCGTCGTCGTCGCGTACCGCCGCCTCGATGCCCATGGCGGCCGAGAGGCCGGTCGAGGCCAGGAAGTCGCGCACGGTGTAGCCGTCGCTATCGGGGCAATCGTCGGCAAGCGCGGTGCGCAGGGCGTCGGGTCGCATGGCGAGCAGATACTCGCGTTGCCAGGTGTGCGCGATGTCGATGACCTGCCGCTGGCGTCCCATCTGACCGGCCTGCACCTCCGTGACCTCGAACGCGTCCTCCGCTTCGGTCCATTTGCCGTTGCGCCGCACGCGTGGCCGGACGTCCATCGGCGCGTATCGGGTCAGGTCGAGGTCGTACCGGCCCAGCGCGGCCCAGCGCAGGGCGGCGATCGACCGCTTGACGCCACCGCAGATGCCGGACGCGGATGTCTCGCCGGCGTGGCCCATCGCCGTTGCCCCCTCCATGTTCATCGTGCGCGCCACCGAGTAGGCACGGACCAGATTGGCATGATGGAATGCGGCCAGCGCTTCCGCGCGCCGCGTGTCTTGCGGACCGGTCTGCCAGCGCACAGCCTCGATCAGCGTCTGTTCGGCGCTGACGTCCATCGTCCGGAGTCCGGTCGTGCCGCGCGCGAGGATATTGTCGATCACGGCGGTAAAGGCATCGAGGCGCCAGAGATCCTCGTACAAGACCTGGTACATCGTCACGATGGTCATGGCCCGGCTGACGCAATAGTCCTTGCCCGGCAGGCCGAGCGGGCGGCGTCCGCTCATCAGCGGGATGCGGCATGCGCGCTGTGCGGCGGCCACGGCCATCGGGTTGCCGTTCAGGCCGATATTGGTCAGCAGCAGCGCATCCGCGGGCGGCGGTGCCAGGGGCAGCGGCGAGCGCGGCAGTGCCGTCTGCGTCGGCGGCACCGGCAACGGCGCGATGGGCTGCGACGGCTCGGTGGTGCTGTCGTTGGCGCTGTCGTTGGTCGTGTCGTTGGCCGCGTCATGACACTGCTTGAGGGCGATTCGCTCGCAGTGCGCCGCGCGCACACCCCGGTCATGGAAGGGACCGACCTCGAACAGCAGGTTCTCGAGCCGCACGGCCTTGGCGAACGACGCATTGCGGACCGATAGCACGGCATCCACGGGCTCGTCCCACGGGACATCGAGCCACGGTGTGGCCCCGATCAGGGCGTACTCCGCGCTCAACTGCATGACCATCACGGAGGCCGTATGTCCGGGCCGCAGTTCCATGGTGAACGCGTAGTAGCGCGTGCGTTTGTCGGACGGGAGCGACGCCATCGGGGCGATGGGATCGAGCATGCGTGCCACGGCGGACTGCTTGCGCATGCGCACCGAGATGCGCGCGCCGTATGTGACCTCGATATCGCGGCCCGGATCGGCGTCGAAGAGCATCATCACATACGGATTGCCATTGCCCGGGAACATATGCGGGCCGAAGATCGATGCCAGGTCGTAGGCGTCGCCGGCCGGAATGACCACGGGCCCGAGCACCGGCGGTGGCTTCATGCGCGCGACATGGACCGAGCGGATGCGCTGGAGCATGTCGGCGCGCTGGAGGGCCTTGCCATCGAGGCTGCCGCGGAACGTCGCCATGGCGCCACGTCCCCGGAAATCCGTGAACGCATTGACGGTGAGCTGACTCGGGATGCGCATCGAGGACGCGAATGCAAAGAGGTCCGGCGTGTAGGTGCGCAGCGGCCCCGGGGGAAAGCACAGGCGCTTGCTCCTGAGCCGGGTGCCGCGATAGAAGCAGGCGGCCGGGAATACGGCCAGTACCGTGGCCGACGCCGGCGTCATGCCGCGCGCCTGTAGCGCCGACTCGCCGAGCGTGCCCCGCAACGCCCATATGGCGCCGTCGAAGGTCTCTTCGTCGGACACGTAGGCGACGGATCCCGGCGCCACCTCGATTTTGCCGATCGGGTAGTGGCCCGGCGCCTTGGGCAATCTTGCGTGCCGCGCCCGCAGGATGCCGTCGTCGGGTACGCACAGATACGGGTCGGTGGCCGCCTCGGTCTCGTACAGGCAGGCCTCGCCATGGCTCGCGGTGGGCAGCACGGCAAGTACCATGACGATCAGTGCGAACAGGGCGGCGCGCATGGCGTCAGGGCGCATCGGAAACTTCCGATGGGGGCGGTGGGGCCGAGGAGACCAGCGCGTTCCATTCGAAGCGATGGATCACCGGCGCCAGCGCAAGCGCGCCCTTTGCCGTGTTCCGCACCGAAAGCAACGCGTGAGCCGGCGCGGCGTTTGGCTCCTGCACGAGTTGCGTGGCGATCGGTGTCTCGCGTCTGTCCGACTGGATGATCTGGGCCAGCAGATCGGTACCGCCCGCCGTGGCGCCGATCTCCAGCGTGAGATAGCGGGTGCGCGCGTCGAAGCGGCGGTATTCGTCACGACGGGGGCGGCCGGTCGACACGATCATGCGGCCATTGCGTATATCCAGCCGCAGCACGCCGCCGTAGTCCACAATAAAGCTGCGGCCTGCCGCCAGAACGAACGTCAGGCGCGTATGGCCGGGCGTGCCCGGCGCCGCGCCCCGCACGGCATCGAGATCCCACGCATCGCTGGCCGCCACGGCACACCGCGCCGTGCACGCGGGGCGCGTGCGCAGGACCTGGACCGCGCGAATCGCGTCGTGGAGGCCGTCGCGCCGCAGCATGTCCGCATCGACATCGTCACGATACAACGCCGACTTGCCGATGCCGCTGTCGCTCCGGAACACGGCGACACTGTAGCCCGGCGGCACACGCACCGAAGAGACCGAGGAATCGAGCCTGGCGAGGCGCCTGCGCAGCGGTCCGGGCCCGAGGCACTGCGCCTTGCCGGCAAACGCGTCGTGTTCGTGGAAGCAGGCCATCTGGACCACGCGCGCCGACGCCAGCGTATGTCGCTGGATGCCTTGTGCGCGGAGTTCGGGGCCCTGCAGGGACCGCCGCAGGCGCCAGATGCGTCCGTCGAAGTGCGTGGCATCGGTGACGATCAGGTCCTGGCCGGGCGCCACCTCGACGCGGTTGACCGGATAGGGATGCGCGGTGTCGGGATGTCCCATCGACAGATCCACGCTCTCGTCGGCACCGAGGCAGATGCGGGCGGGGGTGCCGGCGCCCGCGCCGTAGAAGCCCGTATCGCTGGCGATCAGGCAGCTTTTGGCGGGAAGCTCGCCGAAGTCGGCGGCCTCGGTCGCCCCGGCGGCTTCGGCCGATGCCGGTGGGCCATAGGACGTGCACAGGGCCAGCGCGGCCAGCCATGCAAGGCGTCTGGGTGAGCGTTCGGGTGAGCGTTCGGTTGATCGCCCGGTTGAGCGTCCGGTTGAGCGTCCGGTTGAGCAGGGGAGTAGCGGGCGGATCATCGTCGCATCGGTCCGTGGCGGGTCTGGATGGATCCAAACTAACGCCGCCCCGGACGAAGCGAAATCGCCGATGCGCGAAATCTTCCCCCTCCCGCGCGGGAGGGGGCGTCAAACGATGACGATCAATACTTCCAGAAGATCTGCTGCAGGGCCTTGGCGTCGTTGGTGCGCGTGAGCGCGAGCGCCATCAGGATGCGCGCCTTCTGCGGCAGCTGGTCGTCGGTGACGATCCAGTCGTACTTGTCGTCCGGCTGCTCGCCATTGCGGATGACCACGCCGCTGCCCGTGCGCGAGGCGCGCACGATCTGCACGCCCTTGGCGCGCGCGGCCTTGAGCGGCTCGACCATGTAGTCGCCGACGCTGCCGTTGCCCGTGGCCGCGTAGACGATGGCCTTCGCGCCGTTCTTCACCGCGGCATCGATGCTGGCCGGATTGACGTTGCCGTATGCGTAGACCACGGCCACCTCGGGCAGGCTGTCGATCCGGTCGATATCGAACTCGGTCTGCGTGGTATGCGGCCGCGCGGGCAGGCGGTAGTACAGCGTGCGGCCTTCCACCACGTAGCCGAGCGGACCGAACGGCGAGCGGAACGTCTCGGTCTTGAACGTGTTGCTCTTGGTCACGTCGCGGCCGGTCTGGATCTCGTCGTTGAGCACGACCAGCGTGCCCTTGCCGCGCGAGGCGGGGTTCGACGCCACCAGCACCGCGTCGTAGAGGTTCAGCGCGCCGTCGGCGCCGAGCGCCGTGCCCGGGCGCATGGAGCCGACCACGACCACCGGCTTGTCGCTCTTGAGCGTGAGGTTCAGGAAGTACGAGGTCTCTTCGATCGTATCGGTGCCGTGCGTGATCACGATGCCGTCGACGTCGGGCTGCTTGAGCAGTTCGGAGACGCGCTTGCCGAGCTTCAGCAGGCGCTCGTTGTTGAAGCTCTCCGAGCCGATCTGGAAGATCTGCTCGCCCTTGACGTTGGCCACCTTCGAGATCTCGGGTACCGACGCGATGATCTTGTCCACGGGCACCACGGCCGATTGATAGGCGGCGGTGTTGGTGGCCGATGCGCCGGCGCCGGCGATGGTGCCGCCCGTGCCGATGATGACGATATTGGCCTTGCGGGCTTCGGCACCCGGTTGCGCCGCGGCTTGCGTCGCGGTGGGTGCCGGGGCGAGTTGCGCGTGGGCGGGTGCGGTCAGCAGGCTTGCGGACAGCAGGGCTGCGGACAGCAGCGAGAGATGGATGGTGCGACGGATACTGCGGGTCTTGCGGTTCATGGTCCCCTCCTTGTTAGCGGAGGCACGCACTCTCGTGAAGCCGTGCCTCCGGGTTTTGGAGGGAGCACTATAGAGGAAAGATACCGGTTAGTTCAAGGTGTCCCCCGGCACGCGGATCCAGCCTTCCATCAGCACGCGCGCGCTGCGGCTCATGATCGCCTTGGTCACGACCCATTCGCCTTCCACGCGCTTTGCCTCGGCGCCCACGCGCAGCGTGCCCGACGGATGCCCGAAGCGCACGGCCTCGCGCTCGCCACCGCCGGCGGCCAGATTTACCAGCGTGCCCGGAATGCTGGCCGCGGTACCGATCGCCACGGCCGCCGTCCCCATCATCGCGTGATGCAGCACGCCCATGGAGAGCGCGCGCACGAGCAGATCGACGTCGCCGGCTTCCACGTTCCTGCCGCTCGATGCCACATAGCTCGCGGGCTTCGCCACGAACGCCACCTTGGGCGTGTGCTGGCGCGTCTTTGCCTCGGATGCGTCCTTGATGAGGCCCATGCGCAGCGCGCCCGCCGTCCGGATGGTCTCGAACATCGCCAGCGCCCTGGGGTCGCTGTTGATATCGCGCTGGAGCTCGGTGCCCTTGTAGCCGATGGCCTCGGCTTCGATGAAGATCGTCGGAATGCCCGCGTTGATCATCGTGGCCTTGAGCGTGCCGACGCCCGGCACCACGAGGTCATCGACCACATTGCCGGTCGGGAACATCGAGCCGCCGCCCGCGTCGGGTTCGTCGGCCGCCGGGTCCATGAACTCGAGCTGCACTTCGGCGGCCGGGAAGGTCACGCCGTCGAGTTCGAAGTCCCCGGTCTCCTGCACCTGGCCATCGGTGATCGGCACGTGCGAGACGATGGTCTTGCCGATATTCGCCTGCCAGATCCGCACGGTCACGGTGCCGTTGCGCGGAATGCGGCTGGCCTCGATAAAGCCGTTGCTGATCGCGAACGGTCCGACCGCCGCCGACAGGTTGCCGCAGTTGCCGCTCCAGTCGACGAACGGCGAGTCGATCGATACCTGACCGAACAGGTAATCGACGTCGTGATCGGGCCGCGTGCTCTTGGAGATGATCACCGTCTTGCTCGTGCTCGACGTGGCGCCGCCCATGCCGTCGATCTGCTTGGCATATGGGTCGGGGCTGCCGATGACGCGCAGCAGCAGCTTGTCGCGCGCGGCGCCCGGGACTTGCGCGCGTTCCGGCAGATCCTGCAGGCGGAAGAACACACCCTTGCTGGTGCCGCCACGCAGATAGGTGGCGGGAATCTTGATTTGCGGTGCGTGTGCCATGTTGCGTCCTTGTCTTTGTGCCCCGGTCAGGCGGCCTGCGCCGATTCGAGGAAGTCCTGCGCGAAGCGCTGCAGCACGCCGCCCGCTTCGTAGATCGAGACTTCCTCGGCGGTATCGAGGCGGCATTGCACGGGGACTTTCAGCTGTTCCCCGTCCTTTCGGTGGATCACGAGCGTGAGTTCCGCGCCCGGCTTGCGCTCGCCGATCACGTCGAAGGTCTCGGTGCCGTCGATGCCGAGCGTCGTGCGATTGGTGCCGGGCTTGAACTCGAGCGGGAGCACGCCCATGCCGACGAGGTTCGTGCGGTGGATGCGCTCGAACCCTTCGGCGACGATCGCTTCCACGCCCGCGAGCCGTACACCCTTGGCCGCCCAGTCGCGCGACGAGCCCTGGCCATAGTCGGCGCCGGCAATGATGATCAGCGGCTGCTTGCGCTCCATGTAGGTCTCGATGGCCTCCCACATGCGCGTGACCTTGCCCTCGGGCTCGATGCGCGCGAGCGAACCGGCCTTGACCTGTCCGTCCACCACGACCATCTCGTTCTTCAGCGTCGGGTTGGCGAATGTGGCCCGCTGTGCGGTGAGGTGGTCCCCGCGGTGCGTCGCGTACGAATTGAAGTCTTCCTCGGGCAGGCCCATCTTCGCCAGATACTCGCCGGCCGCGCTGTTCAGCAGGATGGCGTTCGATGGCGACAGGTGGTCCGTCGTGATGTTGTCGCCCAGTACCGCCAGCGGACGCATGCCGTGCAGCGTGCGCTCGCCGGCCAGCGCGCCTTCCCAATACGGCGGGCGGCGGATATACGTGCTCTGCGGACGCCAGTCGTACAGCGGATCGGCCGTCTCGCCGTTGTCCACGGTCAGCGCGAACATCGGCTCGTACACGGCGCGGAACTGCGATGGCTTGACGCTCTGCGCAACGATCGCATCGATCTCTTCGTCGCTCGGCCAGATATCCTTGAGCGTCACGGGCTTGCCGTCCGCGTCATGACCGAGCACATCGCGCTCGATGTCGAAGCGGATGGTGCCCGCGATCGCATAGGCGACCACCAGCGGCGGGGAGGCGAGGAACGCCTGCTTCGCGTACGGGTGGATGCGGCCGTCGAAGTTGCGGTTGCCGGACAGTACGGCCGTGGCATACAGGTCGCGGTCGATGATCTCCTTCTGGATGACCGGGTCGAGCGCGCCCGACATGCCGTTGCAGGTCGTGCAGGCAAAGGCGACGATGCCGAAGCCGAGCTTCTCCAGCTCCGGCAGCAGGTTCGAGGCTTCGAGGTAGAGCTCCACCGCCTTGGATCCCGGCGCCAGCGACGACTTGACCCACGGCTTGCGCGTGAGGCCGCGCGCGTTCGCATTGCGGGCAAGCAGCGCGGCCGCGATCACGTTGCGTGGGTTGCTCGTGTTCGTGCAGCTGGTAATGGCGGCGATGATCACCGCGCCGTCGGGCATCTGGCCCGGCACTTCCTCCCACTTGCCTGCGATGCCGCGCGCGGCAAGGTCGGACGTGGGCAGGCGCTTGTGCGGGTTCGACGGGCCGGCCATGTTGCGCACGACCGTCGACAGGTCGAAGTGCAGCGTGCGCTCGTACTCGGCATGGGCGAGGCTGTCGGCCCACAGGCCGGCCGTCTTCGCGTAGGTCTCGACCAGCGCCACCTGCTCGTCGCTGCGGCCCGTGAGCTTCAGGTAGTCGATGGTCTGGCCGTCGATAAAGAACATCGCGGCGGTGGCGCCGTATTCCGGTGCCATGTTCGAGATGGTCGCGCGGTCGCCGAGCGTCAGGCTCGCGGCGCCTTCGCCCCGGAACTCCAGATACGCGCCGACGACCTTTTCCTTGCGCAGGAATTCGGTCAGGGCCAGCACGATATCGGTGGCGGTGATGCCGGGCTGGCGGCGTCCGGTCAGCTCCACGCCGACGATATCGGGCAGGCGGATCCACGACGCGCGGCCGAGCATCACGTTCTCGGCTTCCAGGCCGCCCACGCCGATGGCGATGACGCCCAGCGCATCGACGTGCGGCGTGTGGCTGTCCGTGCCGACGCAGGTATCGGGATAGGCCACGCCGTTGTCGGCATGGATCACCGGCGACATCTTCTCCAGATTGATCTGGTGCATGATGCCGTTGCCCGGCGGGATCACGTCGACGTTGCGGAACGCCTTCTTGGTCCAGTTGATGAAGTCGAAGCGGTCCTCGTTGCGGCGGTCCTCGATGGCGCGGTTCTTCGCGAACGCATCGGGGTCGAAGCCGCCGCACTCCACGGCCAGCGAGTGGTCGACGATCAGCTGCGTCGGTACCACGGGATTGACGAGGGCGGGGTCGCCGCCGGCATCCGCGATGGCATCGCGCAGGCCCGCGAGGTCGACGAGCGCGGTCTGGCCCAGGATGTCGTGGCAGACCACGCGTGCGGGAAACCACGGGAAGTCGAGGTCGCGCTTGCGTTCGATGAGCTGGCGCAGCGACGCGGTGAGCGTGGCGGGGTCGCAGCGGCGCACGAGGTTTTCGGCCAGCACGCGGGAGGTGTAGGGCAGCCTGTCGTAGGCACCGGGCTCGATGGCCTCGACCGCGGCGCGCGTGTCGAAGTAATCGAGGTCGGTACCCGGAAGGCGCTTGCGATATTCAGTGTTCATGATGTGGGGCCCTTCGTTGTACGCCCTCTCCCGTCGGGGAGAGGGCCGGGGTGAGGGCGGTGAGGGCAGGGAAGCTTAACGCTTCTCGATCGGCACGAACTTCAGGTTTTCGGGACCCGTGTAGTTGGCGCTCGGACGGATGATCTTGTTGTCGATGCGTTGCTCGATGATGTGCGCGGCCCAGCCCGACGTGCGCGCGATCACGAACAGCGGCGTGAACATCGCCGTGGGCACGCCCATCATGTGGTAGCTCACCGCGCTGAACCAGTCGAGGTTCGGGAACATCTTCTTGGCGTCCCACATCACGGTTTCCAGACGCTCCGCGATATTGAACATCTTCATCGAGCCCGCGTCCTTGGACAGCTTGCGCGCCACTTCCTTGATGACCTGGTTGCGCGGGTCGCCGATCGTGTACACGGGGTGGCCAAAGCCGATGACCACTTCCTTGTTCTCCACGCGGCGGCGGATATCGGCCTCGGCCTCGTCCGGCGTGTCGTAGCGCTTCTGCACTTCGAACGCGACCTCGTTGGCGCCACCGTGCTTGGGACCGCGCAGCGCGCCGATCGCGCCGGCGATCGACGAGTACATGTCCGAGCCCGTGCCCGCGATCACGCGCGCGGCAAACGTCGAGGCGTTGAACTCGTGCTCCGCGTACAGGTTCAGCGAGGTCTGCATCGCGCGTTCCCAGAGCTTCGACGGCGTTTTGCCGTGGAACAGCGTGAGGAAGTGTCCGGCGATCGTGTCGTCGTCGGTTTCCACTTCCACGCGGCGGCCGTTATGGCTGTAGTGGTACCAGTACAGCAGCATCGAACCGAGGCTGGCCATCAGGCGGTCCGCGATATCGCGCGCGCCCGGCGCGTTGTGGTCGTCCTTCTCCGGCAGCACCGTGCCGAGCACGGACACGCCGGTGCGCATCACGTCCATCGGATGCGCGCTGGCGGGCACCCATTCGAGCGCGGCCTTCACGTTGGCGGGCAGGCCGCGCAGCGACTTCAGCTTGGCCTTGTACGCGGCCAGTTCGGCCTTGGTCGGCAGCTTGCCATGTACGAGCAGGTGGGCGATTTCCTCGAACTCGCACGTGTCGGCGACATCGAGGATGTCATAGCCGCGATAGTGGAGGTCATTGCCGCTGCGGCCCACCGTGCAGAGCGCGGTATTGCCTGCCGCCACGCCGGACAGCGCGACGGATTTCTTGGGCTTGGGCGTGGCGAGCGGTTGTGCTTCGGACATGGGGGTCTCCTGTGTTGTGCTGGTGCTGGTCGATGTTGTGGTGGCGGGGCGGCGTGCCATCAACGCCCCTTGCCCTTGGCGAACAGGGCGTCCAGCTTCTGTTCGTAATCATGGTAGCCGATGCGTTCATACAGTTCCTGACGGGTCTGCATGGTATCGACGACGTGCTTCTGCGTGCCGTCGCGGCGAATCGCCTCGAAGACATTCTCCGCGGCCTTGTTCATCGCGCGGAAGGCCGACAGCGGGTACAGCACCATCGACACGCCGACCGAGCCCAGTTCGTCGCGGGTGAAGTAAGGCGTGGCGCCGAACTCGGTGATATTGGCGAGGACCGGCACCTTCACCGCATCGACGAAGCGGCGGTACATCTCGAGGTCGGTCATGGCTTCCGGGAAGATCGCGTCGGCGCCGGCTTCCACGCAGGCTACCGCGCGCGCGAGTGCGGCATCGAAGCCTTCCACGGCCAGCGCGTCGGTGCGGGCCATGATCACGAAGTTCTCGTCGGTCCGTGCATCGACGGCCGCCTTGACGCGATCGACCATCTCGTCCTGCGTGACGATTTCCTTGTTCGGACGGTGGCCGCAACGCTTGGCGCCGACCTGGTCCTCGATATGCATGGCGGCCGCGCCGAACTTGATCAGCGAGCGCGTGGTGCGCGCCACGTTGAAGGCCGACGAGCCGAAGCCCGTATCGACATCGACCAGCAGGGGCAGGTCGCAGACGTCCGTGATGCGGCGGATATCGGTCAGGACGTCGTCGAGATTCGAGATGCCGAGGTCGGGCATGCCCAGCGAACCGGCCGCGACGCCGCCGCCGGACAGGTAGATGGCCCGATAGCCGGACCGCTTCGCGAGCAGCGCGTGATTGGCGTTGATCGTGCCAGGGATCTGCAGCGGACGTTCATCGGCGAGGGCCTGACGGAAGCGGGCACCGGCGGAGCGGGCGAGATCGGCGGCGGAAAAGGTCATGAGGTATGAGGTCGCTGTGAGTTGGGCAACTGCTGACAGGCGCAAGGGATGTGCCATGTTTGACAGGGATTTCGAACGCTCGTGCGGCGTATCGCATAACCTGTTTCTAATCAATGCTTTAGCGGGATTAGTTGATCTTGTGTCTCCGATATGGGGCCAAGCATATAGCACTTTGGTGGTCGCCGGATTTCAATATTGAAATGCGATTGAATTTCAGAATTGAAATATCGAGTGGACCGGCGCAGAATGATGCCAATCCAATATACGCCCGCCCCATGACGACACAGCAACCCGCGCCGGCGGTACCGGCGCCCATCACGGGGCGGCCCCGCATCTGGACCGTCGGCATCAGCCGCCTGACCCGCGCCTTCGCGGAGCTGATCCCGTCCTATACCGCGCAGGCCGAATTCCGGATCCTCGACAAGGGCTACGACGCCGCCGCGAGCGCGATCGCGCGCGATGGCCGCGTGGATGTCGTCGTCGCCGGCGGGTCCAACGGCGCGTATCTGCGCCAGCACGTCGATGTGCCCGTGGTGCTCGTCAAGGTGACGGGGTTCGACGTGATGAGCGCGCTGGCCACCGCGCGGCGCATCTCGCCGCACGTGGCGCTGGTCACGCATGCCTCGACGTACGCCGAAGTCGATGAATTCCTGCGCGCGTTCTCGCTGACCGTGGCCACCTACACGTACCTGACCGAGGACGATGCGACCGCGCGCGTGCGCGCGCTCAAGGAAGAGGGCGTGCGCGTGATCGTCGGCCCCGGCATGGTGACCGACCTCGCCGAGCGGTATGGGCTCGTCGGCGTGTTCCTGTACTCGGGCAATGCGGTGCGGCTCGCGCTGGAGGATGCGATCGAGGCCGCGCGGCTGCGGCGCATCGAGGCCACGCGGCGCGACTATGTGAACACGATTCTCGCGCACCTCAACGAGGGCGTGGCGGCCGTCGATGTGGAGGGGCGCATCCAGTCGTTCAACCCGGCCATGGAGCGGTTTCTCGGCATTACGGCACCCGCCGCCGCGGGGCGCAAGCTGGCGGCGGTGGCACCGGGCCTTGGGCTCGAAGGCGTGATGCAGAGCGGCACGCAGGAGCTCGAGGCGATTCATCGGCTGGGCGACCGCATGGTCGTGGTCAACCGGATTCCGATCGTCGGGGAGGCGGGTACCACGGGGGCGGTGCTGACGATCCAGGACGCCAATGCGATCCATCGCGTGGACCGCAATCTGCGCTCGCGCAGCCGCGCGCGGCGGGCGGGCGTGCGCTATACGCTCGACGACCTGGCCGGTGCGTCCGCCGCGATGACCGATCTGCGCGCGCTGGCGCGGCGGTATGCGATGGTCGATTCCACCGTGCTGATCGGCGGCGAGAGCGGGACCGGCAAGGAAGTGCTCGCGCAGGGCATGCACGATGCGAGTCCGCGCCGGGCGTTTCCGTTCGTGGCGGTCAATTGCGCGGCGTTTCCGGAGACCCTGCTCGAGAGCGAACTGTTCGGCTACGAGGAGGGCGCGTTTACCGGGGCGCGACGGGGCGGGCGCGCGGGCCTGTTCGAGTCCGCGCATAACGGCACGTTGTTTCTCGACGAGGTGGGCGACATGCCGCCGGCGCTGCAGACGCGATTGCTGCGCGTGCTGCAGGAGAAGCAGGTGCTGCCGATTGGCGGGCTCGAAGCGATTCCCGTCAATGTGCGCGTGATTGCGGCCACCCACCGGGACCTGTCCGCGCTCGTGCGCGAAGGGTCGTTCCGGCAGGATCTGTATTACCGGCTCAATATCCTGCGCATCGACATGCCGCCGCTGCGCGAGCGCGCGCAGGACCTGCCCGATCTGGCCGAGCTGCTGTACCGGCGCGCGCAGGAGCGGCTGGCCATTGCGCGGCCGACGCCGTTGCCGGCGCCCGTGCGCAAGCGGCTGGCCGATTATGCGTGGCCCGGGAATATTCGCGAACTGGAGAACGTGACCGAACGCATCGCGGTCATGATCGCGGGGCGGAAGCTCGATGGGGCCGCGCTGCTGCGGGATTTGCAGGCCGCGGTGCCGGAGCTGTTTCCGGCGACGGTGGGAACGGATATCGACGCCGGCGACGCGCCGCTGCCGGCAACGATGCCGGAGCCGGGGCAGGCGGCGGGTCTCGCCGCCGGCGGCAGCCGGTCGCTGGCGGGGGTCTCCCGCGCGAGCCAGGCCTCGCATATCCGCCGCGTGCTGGTCGAATGCGGCGGCGATCGGGCGGCCGCGTGCCATTTGCTGGGTATCAGTCCCACGACGCTGTGGCGGCGGCTCCGGGAGCCGGTGGCTACCTGAAATCCGTCGCAAGTGGTCATTGGCCGGGACCGGCAGGCGGCCTATCGTGGGTGGGATATCCACCTCGATGCTCAAGCGATGCCCCTTCGGCTCGATGCCTGTCAGGCCAACCGTCCCGCCATGGACCTGCTGCTGCGGCTCGACCGCCGCAGTGACGGTTACCGGCTCGAACATTCGCTGGCGGACCTCGTGCGCCTGCGCGTGTCGCTGCTGAACGGCTGTCCGTACTGCATCGACCTCCACACCACGCGCGCGCGCCGCGCGGGCGAGATGGATGCGCGCATCGACTTGCTGCCCGCGTGGCGCGACAGCGCGCTGTACACCGATCGGGAGCGCGCGGCGCTCGCATGGGCCGAGGCCGTGACGCGACTGGCCGACCACGTTCCCGATGCCGCGTGGGACGCGGTGCGGCCGCATTTCTCGGACCGCGAACTCGTCGATCTGACGTTGCTCGTCAACGCGATCAATGCGCTGAACCGGTTCGGGATCGCGTTCCGCCGCGCGCCGGCATGGCGCTAGCGGACAAACAGGTCGCGATCCGCGTCCCCCTTGCGTTTGGGCCCGTCGCGCGCGTCGGTGTCTGCGCCGACCGGTGCCGGCAGCGGCGGCTGCGTTGCCGGATCGTCCTCGATCATCGCGACGAGGTACTGGCTATTCATCGCCCGCGCGTAGTTCGCGAACCGGCCGATCGCATACGGGATCGCGCCACGCACGGCATCGTCGCCATAGGGCGGCAGCAGCGATGTGGCCGGTATCGCGACCGCGTGAATGCGTGCAAGACTGCGGCCGAATGCGCCAAGGCTGCCATGCAGCACGGCCACCACGCGGCCGCGATGCCGCACCGCCACCAGTACCGTCGACCAGTACGCGGGAATCTGCAACGCGGCGATCGTGCTTTCCACGGCATGGAGCCCGTGGCTGGCCACGCGCAGCTGGTCTTCCGACGCCAGCACGTGGCCGCGGTACTGCGCGCGCCAGCCGATCAGCAACTGTTCCAGTTGCTGGCGCGCCATGTCGTTGGCCCCGGAGGTCCGTGTCTCGAGCAATTCCGCCGTCAGCGAGGCCTGCATGTCGAGCGCCCAGCGCCCGCTTCCGCGTTGCCGGCGCAGCGGCGTCGGAAATGCCGGCCATGGGCGATCCTGCAGGCGCCAGCCATAGATGCCGAGCCACGGCATGCCCGGCAGATGGGTGCGGACCTCGGGCACGTTGTCGGCGCGCAGCGGCGCGGGCAGTATCGCCGAACGGTCCTGCGGCCACGCGCGGGTGGCCGCGGCTTCCAGGTCCAGCAGCCCGATGCGTGCGAGCGGCGGGAGCGGCGCGGTGGGATGGTTCTGCCGGATGACCGGCAGTTCGCCCGATATGGGCTCCGGGTGCGCGTCGTGCGTCACGGCCTCGACAAACGCGCGCGCCATATAGGGGTCCGCGCGCGGCATGCCGAGGTCGTGGTGGCGGACCGCCTGCGTGTAGGCAAAGTCGAACTGCGCGATATCCCACCGCTGGGTCGGCGAGATCGAGGCGATGACCCGGCGATACAGCGCGACGGCCAGCGCGATCTGCACCGTGCAGGCGACCAGCGCGGAGGGGAGGTCCCGCCGGATGCGCGCGCTGTCCGCCGGTGCATCGGTATCGCGCGGGCAGGCGTCCCAGGCTGGCGCGCAGGACATATCGAGCAGGTACATCGCGGCCGTCGCCATAGCGGCCGCGCAGTGGTAGCGGGGAATGGCGATATCCGCCGTGCGCGGCGGCAGTGCCGCGCCCTGCGAGGCGGTTGCCCGCGCGCTCTCCATGGTGAAGACGGCGGCCGTCAGGAGAACGGGAGCGAGATACGCCGACGGCGGCGGGCAAGACGGAGCATGCATGGCGAGGTGGCAAGACGGACACGCCTTGACCCTATGCCGCAAGGGCGCGCCTCGCCATCAAGCTTTTCCTAAACTCCCGCGAACCGGTTCAGACCGGCGTCTTGCGGAACGAAATCGCGAAACGGTTCCAGCTGTTGATGGTGGCCACCAGCAGCGTGAGGTCGACGATCTCGGCCTCGCTGAAATGCGGGTGGACCGCTTCCCAGACGGTATCGGGCACGTGGTCCCGCGCGATCAGCGTCACGGCCTCGGTCCAGGCGAGCGCCGCGCGTTCGCGCGCGGAGAAGAACGGGGTCTCGCGCCAGACGGACAGCGTGGCCAGGCGGCGGTCGTCTTCGCCGCCCTTGCGCGCATCGGCGGTATGGAGGTCGATGCAGAACGCGCACCCGTTGATCTGAGAGGCGCGCAGACGCACGAGTTCGATCAGCGACGGTTCGAGGCCGCTTTTGCCGATGCGGTCTTCCAGACCCATCATCGCCTTGATGGCTGCGGGGCTGGCCTTGTAGAAATCGAGACGGGGTGCCATGGTTTGCTCCGGTATGGGTATCGCGTGGATACGGTTGACAGGAGCAAGAGTAGGCAGGACAGTGGCTTTCCGAAATGACCGCTTTCGCGTATTTTCAGGTAGCCACTGCCGCGGGCACGTTATGGGAATTCGCGTTCCGGAATGCTGACGTTGCGCGCCTTGCCCTCGACGCTGTACAGCGTGAGGATGTTCTTCGCGAAGCTCGTGCCCGTGGCCTCCTGGATCTCCTTGAGGTCGAATCGCTCCGAGCGGAAGATTTCGCCCGTGTCCAGGCTCCGGTATCGCACGTCGTAGCTGCCCGGCGCGATATTCTCCATCGTGAACGATGTGCCGCTGCGCACGTAGCTCGTGCGGACCGGCAACGGCCGCGTGTTGTCCATCGACACGAGTTTCAGGAACACGTCGAACTTGTTGCGCGTATTGTCGATCGTCACCATCGACAGGCCGTCGGTGTTCAGCACGGGATAGCCGGGCACATAGCCCGAGCGTTCCGGCCACGGCTCGCCCTTCGGCGTGAGCGTCGGGCGGATATAGCGCGTCTCTTCGCGGGTGGAGATGATGCTCGACGCGATGGCGGCGGGCGAGGGTGGCGAGGGCGGGGGCGCGGCGGCTGCGGTGACCGCCGGCGCCGGGTCCGTGGCGGCATTGGCGGCGGCCGTCTCGATGCTCGCACCCGGTACCCAGTCGCTCAGCAGCACGAGGATCGCGGTCGCGGCCAGCGAATACACGATCAACGACCATGACCGGCCCGAGAGGCGCGCGGGCTGGAAGCCATCTTCGCGCATCGGACGTTCCTCGCGGCGCCTGTTGCGGCTTTCGCGCTCGTCGGCACGCTCCCGTTCGCGGCGGTCCCGGTCGGCGCGCTCGGCGCGGCGCTGCTGTTCGGCCTCGTGCTCGCGGCGCTCCCGCTCCCGCTGGCGTTCCTTCTCCTGTTCCCGTGCCTTCTCCCGCGCTTTCTCCCGCTCCTTCTCGGCCCTTGCCGCCTTCTCGGCTTCGGCCTTGCGCGCGCGTTCCCGCGCCGATTGTGCCTGCGACGGCTGCTGGGGCTGGGCCTGCGGCCGCGGTGGCGCCTGCGGGCGCGGCGCGGTACCGGCCGCAGTACCGGCAGCGGTGCCGGGCCGGGCCGCCGCGGGCCGCCGGCCGCGCTGGGCCTCGAGTTTCTCCTGCGTGGCGATCCAGCGGTCGTGTTCCTCGCGCTTGACCGGGTCGCTCAGCACTTCGTAGGCGGCGTTGATCAGCCGCATGATGCGGTTGGCCTCGTCGCCGTCCGCATGACGGTCCGGATGGTATTTCTGGCTCAGCGACTTGTACGCGGCGCGAATGACCTCGAACGGCGCGTCGCGGGAAACCTTCAGGTTGTCGTAATGGGTGTGCATCAACAGGGGGCGGCAAGGCCGGGAGTGGCCCGCTCGTGTTAACGGCAGGCTGGCCGAATTTTGAAGTGTCGCCGTTCCTGAAGGGGTTGGGAAGTCGCCGAATGTGGGGAGGCAGACGCACGGCCGCAGGTTCGTCCCCCGGCTTGTCCCCCAGCTTGTCCCTCGATCGGGTGCCTCGGTTCGCGCACCTCAGTTCGCGCGCCGCTCCAGCGCCGTCTTCAGCCGGTCCACGCCCGCGCGGATGCGGTCGGTGCCGATGCCGCCGTAGCCGAACAGCAGCCCCGGCCGCGGCCGCGCCGCGACGTACATGCCCGAGATTCCGTAGACGCCCACGCGCGCGGCCGTGGCGCGTTCGATGACCATGGCTTCCGCCGTGGGGTCCGTGGCGCGGATCTCGGCCGCGAGGTGGATGCCGGCCGAGGAGGGCAGCGGCACTAGCCAGGGCGACAGCTCGTGCTCGAGTGCATGCCGCAGCAGCGCGCGGCGCGCCGCGTACTCCTTGTGCATGCGCCGCAGATGCTTGGAGAAGTAGCCGTCGAGCATGAACTTGGCCAGCGCGGTCTGCGTCATCGTGCAGCTGTGCCAGTCCCCGATCTGCTTGGCCTTGCGCATCGCCACGCCGAGCGGCGCGGGTGGAATCACGTAGCCGACGCGCAATTCGGGGAAGATGGTCTTGGAGAACGTGCCCACATAGGCGACCACACCGGCCTTGTCGAGGCTCTTGAGGGACTCGACGGGACGTCCCTCGAAGCGGTACTCGCCGTCGTAGTCGTCCTCGACGATCAGCGCGCCGTGATGCTGCGCCCAGTCCAGCAGCGCAAGCCGGCGCTCGAGGCTCATCGGCATGCCGAGCGGAAACTGATGGGACGGCGTCACATAGACGATGCGCGCCTCGGGCGGGAGCCGGTCGACGACGATCCCTTCGGCATCGACGGGCACCGGCACCACGTTCGCGCCGGCCGCGAGCAGGCTGGTGCGCGCCGGCGGATAGCCGGGGTCCTCCACCGCGACGATGTCGCCGGGCCGCAGCGCCACGCGCGCGAGCAGGTCGATGGCCTGCTGCGCGCCCTGGGTCATGATCACGTCCTGCCAGTTGCTGACCACGGCGCGGCTGAAGGCGAGGTAGCGCGAGACCGCGAGGCGCAGTTCCTGCTCGCCGGCGGCGTCGCGGTAGCCACCGGGCGCGCGCGCGAGCACACGCAATGCGTGGCTGACGCACCGGCGCCACTGGTCGAACGGGAACAGCGCCTTGTCGGTGACGCCGCCGATGAAGTCGAACTCGGGCGGCCGTTCCCGCGAGGGCACCGGCAGCACATCGGGCAACGATTCCCAGATTTCGACCGAGGGCTGCAGCATGGCCGTGCGCGGCGGCTTCGGCGCCAGCCGCGTCATTTCGTCGGCCACGAACGTGCCGTCGCCCGTGCGCGACCGCAGGTAGCCCTCGGCAATCAGGCGCTCGAACACGTCGAGCGTGGTCTTGCGCGAGACGCCGAGCTGCATCGCGAGCTCGCGCGTGGAGGGTAGCCGCTCCCCCGGCGCGAGGCGCCCGTCGATGACCCCGGCGCGCAACTGCCGGTAGATCTGTCCCGCCAACCCCTGGCGGCCGTGAATCGTCAAGTGCACGTTCATGGTGATGAAGGACGTTCGGTGCTTGGTTTTAGTGGTCACGTCACACATCGGAAGCGAGCTTGATTCTAGATACCGGTGGGCACCATCGCCAAGGCGGTTCCGTGCATTGCCGGGCAATTCTAAAAAAGATGCATTATCGGTGCAACTTATTTGTCGTCATGCGGCCCGCGCACCGGAGAAGCGTACGGGACGCTGCCGCACCGCGTCAAACGGGTGTTCGGGTGGTCACCCCAAAATCGAGGGAAGTGGCTATGTGTGGTTATCCAGTCGCTGCCGTAAATTCCGCAATGTCGGGCCTGCCCGCCCGGCGCGGCACGCGTCCGTCCATCACCGCCATTGCCATGAATACCATCGCTATCCTGCTATCGGCCTTTCTGCTGTCGGTGTTCGCACTGCTGGCATTCATCTGGGCCATGCAGCGCGGCCTGTTCGATACCTCGCCGGACGCCGCGCGCGTGATCTTCTCCGAAGGCGAGACCGGTCACCCCGAAGATCCTTCCGCGCCGAACGGCGGCCAGGGCATCGTCGATCCGTCGCGCGATGCGGCCGACCGCTCGTCCGCGCAGGTCGTGTTCCTGTTCCTGTGCTGCGCGATGGTCTGGCTCGTGGTCGCGTCGGCAGCCGGGCTGACGGCCTCCATCAAGCTGCACGAGCCGGATCTGTTCGCATCGGTGCCGTGGCTGTCGTTCGGCCGCATCCGCACCATCCACCTCAATGCCGTGGCCTATGGCTGGGCGCCGATGGCCGGGCTCGGCATCGCGCTGTTCCTGCTGCCTCGGCTGCTCAAGACGCCGCTCGTGGGGGGGCGCTGGGCCGTGGTGGGCGCCGCGATCTGGAATGCCGCGCTGATCGCGGGCATCGGCAGCATCGGGGCCGGGATCTCGGACGGCCTCGAATGGCTCGAGATTCCGTGGCAGGTCGATATCCTGTTCGTCGCGGGCGGGGCGCTGGTCGGTATTCCGCTCGTGCTCACGCTCGTCAACCGCACCGTCAGCCATCTGTACGTCTCGGTCTGGTATATGGGGTGCGCGCTGTTCTGGTTCCCGGTGCTGTTCCTCGTGGCCAACTTCCCGGGGCTGCATTTCGGCGTGGAGCAGGCAACCATGAACTGGTGGTTCGGCCACAACGTGCTGGGCCTGTTCTACACGCCGCTCGCGCTGGCTTCCATCTACTATTGCCTGCCCAAGATCATCGGGCAGCCCGTGAGGTCGTATGGCATGTCGCTGCTCGGTTTCTGGGCGCTGGCGTTCTTCTACGGGCAGGTTGGCGGCCACCATCTGGTGGGCGGTCCGGTGCCGGGCTGGCTCGTCACGCTGTCCATCGTGCAGAGCATGATGATGCTGATTCCGGTCATCGCGTTCTCGATCAACCTGCACCAGACGCTGAAGGGCAACTTCCGCCGGCTGATCGACTCGCCGACGCTGCGTTTCGTGACGTTCGGCAGCATGATGTACACGGTCAGTTCCGCGCAGGGCTCGTTCGAGGCGCTGCGGGCCGTCAACCGTATCACGCACTTCACGCACTACACGGTCGCGCACGCGCATATCGGGCTCTATGCGTTCGTGAGCTTCGCGTTCTTCGGCGCGATCTACTTCATCCTCCCGCGCGTGATCGGCCGCGAATGGCCGTACCGCTGGATGATCTACTGCCACTTCTGGCTCGCCGCCGGCGGCATCGGCGTGTACTTCGTCGGCCTGTCGATCGGCGGCTGGTACCAGGGGCTCGCCATGCTCGACGCCTCGCGGCCGTTCATGGATTCGGTGACGCTGACCATTCCGTACCTCAAGGCCCGGTCGATCGGCGGCGCGATGATGCTGGTCAGCCATCTGTTCTTCGCCGCCAATTTCGTCAGCGCGATCTTCGGGCTCGGTCCCAATCGCCACCGGCCGGCCCTGTTCCATCAGGGACGCGAGGGCCATGAGGGTCGAAACCCCGCGCAGGGAGTCTGAACCGTGAACAATGAAAGCGCCCTGCTGGCCGGGGGCATGACCATGCTGGCGCTGGCCACGAGCGCGCTGGTCGTGATTCCGTACCTCCAGCTAAAGGACATCAAGCCGACCGAAGGTATCAAGCCGTACACGGTCGCGCAGCTGCGCGGGCGCGAGGTCTATATCGCCAACGGCTGCATCTACTGCCATTCGCAGCAGCCGCGCGACAGCAGCTTCGCGCCCGATGCCAGGCGTGGATGGGGCCGGGTCTCGGTGGCCGGCGATTACTACTATGACAATCCGCATCTGCTCGGCACGATGCGGACCGGGCCGGACCTCATGAATATCGGTGTGCGGCAGCCGAGCGCGGACTGGCACCTGGGCCATCTGTACCAGCCGCGCGCGTACGTGGGCGGCAGTATCATGCCGAGCTATCCGTACCTGTTCGACGTGAAGGATGCGGCCGAGCCCGGCGACAAGCCCGTGGCGCTGCCGCCCGGCTATGCGCCGCCGAACAAGGTGGTGGTGCCGAAGGCGGAGGCGCTGGACCTCGTGGCCTATCTGCAGTCGCTGAACCGGACCGGCGCGGTATTGCCGCCGGACGGCGGCATGTCCCCGAAATAAGCACGGAGCCTCGCAGATGGATGAACGATCCGAAACCCAGCAGGCCGCGGCGGCACGGGCGCGCGAGAACGTCGACCCGCATGAGGGCAGGGCGCCGATTCCCAGGGCGGTGCTCGCGCTGATTGCGGGGCTGATCGCGTTTGGCGCGATCTATATCCTGATGGCGCCGATCAACGTGCCGTCGGGGCTCGGCGACGCGCGCACGACCGCCGATCTGGTCGGCAAGCCCAGGCCGGCCGGCGGCGCGGTGGATGGCGCGGCGGTGTTCCAGAGCCGCTGCGTGGCGTGCCATCAGGCCACGGGGCAGGGCCTGCCCGGCGTGTTTCCGCCGCTGGCCGCGTCGGAATGGGTCAATGGCAAGGACACCCGGCTCGCGGCCATCGTGCTGCGGGGAGTCAACGGCAAGCTGACCGTCAGGGGGACGGCCTACAACGGGGCGATGCCGCCGTTTGCGGACCAGCTCGGCGATGCGGAGCTGGCGGCCGTGCTGACGCATGTGCGCAGCCAGTGGGGCAATACCTCGCCGCCGGTCACGGCGGAGACCGTGGCGGCGGTCCGGGCCGAGACCGCGGACATGAAGGCGCCGTTCGATGGCGACGCGGCGCTCGGCAGTCCGGGTGGCTAGCGGGGCGAGCGTCGTTTCCCATGCCGGGGCGCGACCGCGCTGGCCGGTGGTATGGCTGCTGCTTGTCATTTCGCTGAGCGGCGCGGGGCTCTATGCGCTGACGGACGGGCTGACCGCGTGGACGCTCGATCAGCGGCGCGAGAACCGGATCGCGGCGGGGGCGATGCGGCTGCCGGCCGTGGCGGTTTGGGACCAGCAGGGGCGGGAGGCGGTGTGGTTCGGCGCCGACGCCAGCGATCTGCCCGATGCCCGTTTGGGGGCCGCCGCGTCGCCCCCGGCGCAGGCCTCCCCGCAGGACGCGATCTATCTGGTCGATGTCATCTACACGCGCTGCATGACCGTCTGTCGTGCGCTGGGCGCCGAATTCGCGCAACTGCAGGCCCGCATCGCGGCCGACGGGTTGTCGGGGCGCATCGGATTGCGATCGCTGTCGTTCGACCCGCGCGACGGGGTCGCGGATCTCGCGGGGTATGGGCGCGAGCACCGTGCGCGGCTGCCGGACTGGGCCGTGGCCACCGCGGTCGATCCCACGGCCATGCGGGCGCTGCTGCGGGAGGCGGATGTGATTGCCATTCCGGATGGGTTTGGGGGCTTCGAGCATAACGGCGGCCTGCATGTAGTGGATGCACGGGGTCGTGTCCTCGGGACGTTCACGCTCGAGGCGTATCAGGACGCGTACGCGTTCGCGCGCGCCGCGTTGCCGGCCGCCGGCGCGGCGAACGTCAACGGCGGGGCGCCGTGATGCGCGGGCCGATGCTGCCCCGCGCCGCATGGCTGGCCGCCGCCGGCCTGCTCGCGCTCCCCCCCATCCGCACCGTGCTCGAAGGCTCGATGGCGTTGCAGATGCTGGTGCTTCTGCCAGCCGTATTCGCGCTGGGCTTCCTGCTGCCCGGCTTCCTCGCGCCCCGCACCCGCGGGCAACTGGCCGCAACGTTGCGGCCCGCCGCGCTCGCGCTGCTCGTGGTCGCCACCGTCGGCTACGGCGCCTGGATGCTGCCAATCGCGCTCGATCTCACCCGGCTCTCCGGCCCCATCAACCTCGCCAAATACGCCACCGTGCTGGCCGCCGGCATGGCCGCCTATGTCGCCTGCCGCGTCAGCGCCTGGCCGCTCGTGCTGTTCTTCGGCGGCAATATGGTCTGGATGGGGCTGACCGTCGGCATGCTCTTCCTCGACGCCGAGACCCGGCTTTGCGCCAGCTACCTGATGGGCGACCAGCGCGTGGCCGGTGCCGGCCTGATCGCATGGTCCGTCGCGCTCGGCGGGTGGCTGCTGGTCTGGGTGGGCCGGCGCGCTAACCATTCCGGGCGCCCTAAAGAGTTGCGTGGATCTGCCGTTAATGCGGGCGACGTGGGTTCTCATTGATTGCAGAGCGTAGCGGCAGGCGTGCCGCCAGACGCCGGGGGCCACGCGGGGTCGATATGGCGTCGATGAAGGTAGCCACGTCAGAGCTTCCTCTCCGGGATCGCGAAAGATATCGCGCCCATCTCAAAGGGCTAAGTGCATGCTGAGAAGAATCAAGGCGGAGCAGCTGCAGGTCGGAATGTTCGTTGCCAGGCTCGGCGGACCCTGGATCAACCACCCGTTCTGGCGCTCCCGCTTCCTCGTCACGAGCGACGAGCAGGTCGAGCAGATCCAGGCGGCCAACGTGCAGGATGTCTGGATCGACATCCTCAAGGGCCGCAATTTGCCCACGCCCGCCACGCCGGATGCGATGGAGGCGGACGTCGCGGACGACGACGGGACCGAGTTCGAGGACGAACTCGAGCGCGCGCGCGAACTGATCAAGTCCGCGCGGCAGCTGGTCGGCAACATGTTCGGCGATGTGCGGATGGGGCGCGCGCTGGAAAGCCAGGGCGCGCTGCTGCTCGTGGACGCCGCATCCAATTCGCTGACGCGGCATTCGCAGGCGCTGATCGCGCTGTCGCGGCTCAAGGAGAAGGACGACTACTCCTATCTGCATGCGTTTTCGGTCTGCGTGCTGATGATTGCCGTCGGCCGTACGCTCAAGCTGCCCGATGGCGAAGTGCGCGAACTCGGGATTGCGGGCCTGATGCACGATATCGGCAAGCTCACGCTGCCCGAATCGATCCTGCAGAAGGGGCCGGACCTCACGCCGCGGGAAGAAGAGGCCATGCGGCGGCATCCGTCGGCGGGATACCGGATCCTGAACGAGGCGCGGCTCTATACCAATATTCCGCTCGACGTCTGCGTCCACCATCACGAGCGCGTGGACGGGCGCGGGTATCCGTTCGGCCTGGTCGAGCACGAGATCAGCGTGCACGCGAAGATCGCGGCCATCTGCGATACCTACGATTCGCTGACTTCGCCGCGCCCCGGACATCTGCCGTGGTCGCCGGCGCGGGCCATGGAATATATCGCGGTGCGGGTCGATACGCTGTTCGACCGGCGCGTGTTCAAGGCATTTACGCGCACGGTGGGGATCTATCCGATCGGCACCGTGCTGCGGCTGCGGTCGAACCGGCTGGCGGTGGTCTGCGGGCAGAACGAGGATGAACCGCTACGGCCGCGGGTCATGGCGTTCTACTCGGTATCGGAATCGGTCGCGCAGGCGCCGCAATTGATCGACCTGATGCACAGCGACGAGACGGTCGTGGCGTTCGAGGACGCGCGGCAGTGGGGGTATTCGGACGAACAGCTGATGGCGATGTACGCGCCGCACGGATAGGGCCGGTCGCCCTCTCCGGGCGGGAGAGGGCGCTGCCGATCAGGCCACGCGCGGCTTCACGCGGCTGGCCGCGTCCTTCGCGCGCTCGCGCGCGACTTCCACGTCTTCCGCATAGGCCAGCGCCACACCCATCCGGCGCTTGGTGAAGCTCTCCGGCTTGCCGAACAGCCGCACTTCGGTCTGCGGCACGGTCAGTGCATCGGCCACGCCATCGAAGACCACACCGGTCGCATCCACGCCGCCATAGATCACCGCGCTGGCGCCGGGGCTCTTCAGCGCCGTGCTGACCGGCAGGCCCAGGATCGCGCGCGCATGCAGTTCGAACTCGTTCTGCCACTGGGTAATCATCGTCACCATGCCCGTATCGTGCGGACGCGGGCTGACCTCGCTGAACCAGACCTGTTCGCCCTTGACGAACAACTCCACGCCGAACAGGCCCTGCCCGCCGAGGTTGCCCGTGACTTCGCGCGCGATATGCTGGGCGGTCTGCAGTGCCTTCGGGTGCATCGGATGCGGCTGCCAGCTTTCGACGTAGTCGCCGCTGACCTGCACGTGGCCGATCGGCTCACAGAAATGGGTTTCGACATCGCCGTCCGCACCCTTGGCGCGCACCGTCAGCAGCGTGATCTCGTAGTCGAAATCGATAAAGCCCTCCACGATGATGCGGCCATGGCTCACGCGGCCGCCGGCCATCGCGTAATCCCACGCGGCCTTGACGTCCGCCGGGCCGTCGATCTTGCTCTGGCCCTTGCCCGAGCTGCTCATCACGGGCTTGACCACGCACGGGTAGCCGATACCGCCGTCGATCGCGGCCTGCAGTTCTTCGAGCGAATCGCAGAACTTGTACGGGCTGGTCGGCAGGTTCAGCGTTTCCGCCGCCAGACGGCGAATGCCTTCGCGATCCATGGTCAGGCGCGCCGCGCGCGCGGTCGGGATCACACGGACGACGCCGGCCGCTTCCAGCGCCTCGAGCGTCGGCGTGGCGATGGCCTCGATTTCCGGCACGACCAGATCGGGCCGCTCGGCCTCGATCAGCGCGCGCAGCTGGTCGCCATCGGTCATCGCGATGGTGCGCGCGTGGTGCGCAACCTGCTGACCCGGCGCGTTCTCGTAACGATCGACGGCGATCGTCTCGACGCCGAGCCGCTGCAGCGCGATCAGGACCTCCTTGCCGAGCTCGCCCGAGCCGAGCAGCATGACTTTGGTGGCCGAGGGGGAGAGGGGAGTTCCGAGCGTGGTCATGGCGGTGTACGGAGGGGGCAAATGAAAAGCGGCATTGTAACGCTTACGGCCTGCGACGCTCGGCACTGGTCTTCTGCAGCATCTCGTACAACTGCGCCGCCGCCGGCGACAGCGACCGTCCCCGCCGCCGGATCAGCCCCACCGTCCGCGTGACGGTCGGTTCCACCAGCGGCACGCTCTTGAGCGTCGGGTGCTTGCCCGGCGGCATCGCCAGCCGCGGCACGGCCGCCACGCCCAGCCCGGCCTCGACGAGGCTCACCAGCGTGGACACGTGCCGCACCTCGCAATACCACTGCGGCCGCACGGGCACGTCGGTCAGCGCCAGGTCGAGCAGCATCCGGTTGCCGCTGGCCTTGCCGACGGTCATGTAGTCGTACTGGCCAAGCTCGGACCACGTGACCTTGCGCTTGCGCGCCAGCGGATGATCGGGCGGACAGGCCACGACGAACGGTTCCTTGAGCACGGGTTCGAACTCGACGTCGGGCTCCTGCGTCCCGATGTAGTTGAGCCCGAAGTCCGCCTCGTTCCGCACGACCATATTGAGCACCTCGTTGGCCCCCTCGTCGATCAGCCGCACCACGATGCGCGGATATCGCGCGTGGTACTGCCGCAGCACCGCGGGCAGGAAATAGCGCACCGCCGACGGCACGCAGGCCACCGTGACCTCGCCCGTGATGCGCGTGGCGACGTCGCGAATACCCAGCAGCGATTCCTCCAGCCCATTGAGCAACTCGCGCGCCTTGCGCGAGAACTCGCGGCCCACGGCCGTCATTTCCACCGACCGCGTGGTGCGATCGAACAACCGGACGCCGAGCGCGTCCTCGAGTTTCTCGATACGCCGCGACAGTGCCGGCTGCGAGAGATGGAGTTCGGACGCCGCGGCGCGGAAGCTGCTGAGTTCGGCCACCGCGACGAACGCGCGCAGATCGGAGAGATTGAAATTCATGCAAACCTTGCATCAATCGTGAGAAAAGTTGCAATTCACAGTTTATCACCGGGCGTGGATGATACGGACTCGAAAGCAGGATCCAAGAAAACACGCCCGGTGCCGAACCGAGGCGCAATGGAGGAGACATGAACCCGACCCGCCGGACGCTGCTCAAGGCCAGCGCGATGCTGTTCGCCGTCCCTGGCCTCGCGGAGGCCCAGGACCCCTTTCCCAACAAGCCGCTGCGCTACGTCGTGCCGGTATCCGCGGGCGGCGGTTCCGACCTGATCGGCCGTACCGTCGCGGACCGCTGGGGCCGCGCGCTGGGCCAGTCGATGGTGGTGGAGAACCAGGCCGGCGGCGGTGGGGTGATCGCCTGCCAGATGACGGCCAAGGCCACGGCCGACGGCTATACCGTGATGCAGGGCTATGTGGCCACGCACGGCACGAACCCGGCCACGCGCAAGGTGCCGTACGACCCGGTCAGGGATTTCACGCCCATCGGCATGATCGGTGCCACGCCGAACGTGCTGGTGATCGGCGCGAACGTGCCCGCGTCGAACCTCGGCGAGTTCATCGACTACGTGCGCAAGCATCCGGGCGCGGTGAACTACGGCTCGGCCGGACCCGGCTCGCTGACCCATCTGACGATGGAACTGTTCGCGCAGCAGATCAAGGCACAGATGACCCACGCCGCGTATCGCGGCATCGCGCCCGCGTTCAACGACCTGATCGGCGGCCAGACACAGGCGATGTTCCCGGGTCTCTCGGCCGCGCTCCCGCATATCCGCTCGGGCCGCGTGAAGCCGCTGGCCGTCACGGGCAACGCGCGCCATCCGCTGCTCAAGGACACGCCGACGCTCGACGAGGCCGGCCTCAAGGGCTTCGACGCCATGCAGTGGTATGGCGTGGTGGGCCCGGCCGGCATTCCGCCCGATATCGTGGCCAGACTGAACGGCACGCTGAACACGGTGCTCAAGAGCCCGGACCTCGCGGAGAAGTTGTCGTCGGAGGCGCTGCAGCCGCAGCCGATGTCGCCGGACCAGTTCCGCCGCTATATCGCCGACGAAGTGGCGCGCTGGGGCAAGCTCGCGCGCGAACGCGGCATCCATCTCGATACCTGATCTCTCCATTCCCCCACGACTCTTATTCAAGGAAACGATTCATGGCCCGCAATACCCACGTCGCCGCAGACCACAACGCCCCGCCGGTGACCCGCATTCTCGGCAGGTACGTCGCCACGCATCCGTCGCGCGGCTGGAGCGATGCGGTCGATCACGAAGCGCACCGCACGTTCATGAACTGGCTCGGTTGCGCGGTCGGTGCCGCGCAGCACGAGTCCGCCGTGGCCGCGCTGGCCGCGGTGGCCGAACTCCAGCCGGCCGCGCAGGCCACGGTGCTGGGCCGCGCGCAGCAGGTCGATATGGCCAGCGCCGCGCTCGTCAACGGCATTACGTCGCATACGTTCGACTTCGACGATACGCACCTGAAGACCATCATCCACCCGGCCGGCCCGGTGGCGTCCGCCGTGCTGGCGCTGGCCGAGCATACGGGCGCGAGCGGCCGCGCGGTCATCGACGCGCTGGTGCTCGGCATCGACGTGGCCTGCCGCGTGGGCAACGCCATGTACCCCGATCATTACGACCGTGGCTGGCATATCACCGGTTCCACGGGCATGCTCGGCGCGGCCGCCGCGTGCGCGCGCCTGATGGGCCTCGACGAAGACAAGACCGTGATGGCGCTCGGCATCGCCGCCTCGCAGCCTGTGGGCCTGCGCGAGCAGTTCGGCACGATGACCAAACCGTTCCACCCGGGCGGCGCAGCGCGTGCCGGCCTGATGTCGGCGCTGATGGCCAGGCATGGCTACACCGCGAGCGCGAAGGCCCTGGAAGCGCCACGCGGCTTCATGCAGGTGATCTCCGCCAAGTCCGACTGGAACGAGATTACCGACGAGCTCGGCACGCGCTTCGAGATCTCGTTCAACACGTACAAGCCGTTTGCCTGCGGCATCGTTATCCATCCGAGCATCGACGCGTGCGTGCAGCTGCGCGAGCAGGGCGTCACGCCGGAGAACGTCGAGCGTATCGAGCTGACCGTGCATCCGCTGGTGCTCGAACTGACGGGCAAGAAGGAGCCGACCGACGGCCTGCTGGCCAAGTTCAGCGTGTATCACGGCTGTGCGGCCGGCCTGATCTTCGGCCGCGCGGCCGAGGAAGAATTTTCGGACCATATCGTCACGCGCGACGACGTGGTGGCGCTGCGCCGCAAGGTCGTGGCCACGGCCGATGGCGGCGTCGATGAGGCGGCCGCGTTGGTCAAGGCCGTGCTCAAGGATGGTCGCGAGATCAACGTGCGCGTCGATCATGCGATTGGCTCGCTGCAGCGCCCGATGACCGATGCCAACCTCGATGCCAAGTTCCATGCGCTGGCCGATCCGATTCTCGGCGAAGCCCGCGTGCGCGAGCTGATCGGTGCGTGCTGGCGGCTGGGGGACGCGGCCGACGTGCGGACCCTTACCGCGCTTGCGCGTCCGTAAGATGACCGGGCCGAGAATCGTCGTTCTGGGCGATTACGAACGCGCGCTCGCGCGGCTGGCGGACTGGTCGGCGATCGAGGCACGCGCCGACGTGGTCTTCCACCACGCGCCCGTGCGCGGCGAGGCTTTGGCGGCGGTCCTGCGCGAGGCCGAGGTACTGGTGCTCGTGCGCGACCGCACGCCGCTCGATGCGGCCACGCTTGCCTTGGCGGACAAGCTGCGATTCGTCGTGTTTACCGGGACGCGCAATACCACGCTCGACCTCGAGGCGCTCAAGGCGCGCGATATTCCGGTAGCCAATACGGAGTGGGGCCCGTCGAAGGAAAGCACGTGCGAGATGACGTGGACGCTGATCCTTGCCGCCGCGCGTCAGCTGGAGGCGCAGGTGGCGACGATGCGTAACGGCGGCTGGCGGCCCGCGCAGAGCCTGCCGCTGCCCGGTGTGCTCCATGGCGAGCGGCTGGGGCTGATCGGCCTCGGCGAGATCGGCAAGCGTGTCGCGCGGGTCGGCAAGGCGTTCGGCATGGAGGTGGTGACGTGGAGCCCGCGCATGACGCCGGAGCGCGCGGCGGAAGAGGGGGTGACCGCCGTGAGCCTGGAGGCGTTGCTGACGACGTCGCGCGTGGTCAGCCTGCATCTGGTGCCGACGGCGGCCACGGCCGGGCTCATGAATGCCGAGCGGCTGGCGCTGATGCGACCCGATGCGATCCTCGTCAACACGTCGCGTTCGGCGCTGATCGACATGGCCGCGCTGCCGCAGGCGCTGGACCGCGGCCGCCCGGGGCTGGCCGCGCTCGACGTGTTCGATGTGGAACCGGTGCCGGCGGCGGACCCGCTACGGGGTCGGCCTGACCTGCTGGTGACGCCGCATATGGGCTTTGTGAGCGAGCCGGTGTTTGCGATGTTTGCGAAGGGGGTGGTGGGGGCGTTGGAGGGGTGGCTGGAATAACCCGCCCTCACGCCGGGGGCGCCAGCCCCCAAAGCACTCCGTTCTCCACGGCCACCCCATCCACAACAAGCTTCCGCAAATGCGCAAGCAACGACCGCTGCGCCACCGGATGCATACGCTCCGGCACGTCGTCATAGACGCTGGCCAGCACCGTGGAAATATCCGCTGGCCCCAGCGCGCGCAGCGCATTCACGACCTTGGCCTCCCGCTGTTGCCGATGCCGGATCAGCAGACGAATCGCATCGTGCGGCTTTGGCATCAGGAAGCCATGGCCGGGCGCGATCCATTCGAGGTCTTCGTCCAGCAGCGCATGCAGGCTGCCGAGGTAGGCATGCATATCGCCATCGGGCGGATTGATGACCACGGTCGAGCCCTGCATCACGTGGTCGCCCGTGAACAGCAGCTTCTCCTGTTCGAGCAGATAGCAAAGATGGTTCGACGCATGCCCGGGCGTATGGACCACGCGCAGCGTCACGTCCGGCCCGAGTTCGATGCGTTCGCCATGGTCCGGCGTGCGATCGGGCGCGAACGTCGGGTCCTGGCGGTCCTGCACGGGCGTGGTGCGCCCCAGCACCGTGGCGCCCGTCGCCGCGCGCAGCCGCACGGTGGCCGGCGAATGGTCGAGGTGCGTGTGCGTGACGAGGATCCAGCGAATGGGACCCGGCGCGGCGGCAAGAATGGCGTCGACGTGCGCGGCATCGTCGGGGCCCGGATCGAGCACGGCCCATTGGCCATCCGCGCCCGCGAGCAGATACGTATTGGTGCCCGGGCCGGTCATCACGTTGCCATTGTTGGCCGTCACGCGCATCACGCGATCGGACAGCCTGACGGGCACGTCGGGCTCCAGCGCATAACGCCCGCTCACCGCGCCATCGGGATCGATGCGTCCGATCTCGGCATACGGGGCTTCCTCGGGCATCACGGGCCGCACACCCTTGGGCCCGTTGGCAAGCCGCGGCATGATCCGCACGATGCTGCGCTGCTCGCGCGCATAGGCAATGCACGCCTCCGCCCCGCGGAAATGCGAGATCGACTGGAGCATCTTGCGCGTGACGTTGACGAACGACATGCCGCTGGATGCGTCGAGCGCCTCGGCGGGACGGATCCAGCGATGATCGACGGCCTCCACGCCATCGTGCGTCGCGGTCTGCCCCGGCGGCACGTGCGCGAGAAAGAATCGCGTATCGAAGCGCTTGGGCAGCCCCGGCGGCGTCAGCCAGTGGCTGACGTAGACCAGCCGGTCCACGGCGATGCGCAGGTTCAGCGTCTCGCAGACATGGGTCAGGCCCTTGCCACCGTAGCGTGCCGCGTCGCGCAGCGCGTCGAGCGTGGCGGTCTCCAGCGCATCGAGCTTGATCAGGGGCGCCGTGCCGGCCGGTGCCGACGCATCGTGCGCGAACAGCAGGCCCGCTTCCTCGAATGCCTCGCGGATCGCGCACAGGTAATAGTCGAGACCGCCGTCCTCCACCTCGAGCCGCGCATTGGCGCCGTCCGCGTCGAGGCCCACGCAGAGCGGGTGGAGCGCGGCGTCCTGCGGGTCGAGCGTGCCGCCCGGAAACACCCACGCGCCGCTGCTGCGATCGTCGCTGCGTTCGGGGCGCTGCATCAGCAGCACTTCCATGCCGCGGGGGCCGTCGCGCAGCACGAGCACGCTGGCTGCCTTGCGCATGGCCTTGGGTGAGGCAGGGGAGGCAGGGGAGGCAGACGCTGCGGGGGACGGCGAGGGAGGCATGGGGAGGGCGCGGCTGGCGGAGATAGCTGGCAGTGTACCGGTTTGCCGCGCCGCCCGAACCTAGCAGTGCAGCATGGCTTCAGCCCCCGAACAGATCGCGCTGCCCGGTCAGCAGCGTATCGAAGTCGTCGCCGAGAAACGGCAGGATGGCATCGGCCACGGGCTGCAGCTGCTTCTCGACGTAATGCGCGTAGTCGATCGGGGAGCGGCGCGCTTCCATCGGCTCCGGCCCGGCCACGGTCATCACATAGCTGATCCACCCGCCATGCTGGTACTGGCGCGGGCGTCCCTGGCTCTCGTTGTATTCGTCGGCCATGCGCGCCGCGCGCACGTGCGGCGGCACATTGCGCTGGTAGTCGTCCAGCTGCCGCCGTAACCGCTTGCGGTACACGAGCTGGTCATCGAGCTCCCCCGCGAGCGTGCGCCGCACGATGTCGCGCACATACTCCTGATAGGGCTCGCGATCGAAGATCCGCTGGTACAGCGTCTGCTGGAACTGCTGGGCCAGCGGCGACCAGTCGGTGCGGACGGTCTCCAGCCCCTTGAAGACGATATCGGTCGTCCCGTCGGCGCGGCGCACCTGACCGGCATAACGCTTCTTGCTGCCGAGGTCGGTCCCGCGGATCGTCGGCATGAGAAAGCGCTGAAAGTGCGTTTCGAACTGGAGCTCGAGCGCGCTGGCGATGCCGAACGTGCGTTGCAGATGGTCGCGCCACCACTGGTTGACATGCGCGACCAGCGCCTTGCCGATGGTACTGGCCTCGGCCTCGTCATGCGCGCGCCGCAGCCATACGAACGTCGAGTCGGTGTCGCCGTAGATCACGTCGTAACCCTGCGCCTCGATCAGCGCGCGCGTCTGCCGCATGATCTCGTGCCCGCGCAGCGTGATGGACGACGCGAGCCGCGGATCGAAGAAGCGGCAGCCGCTCGATCCCAGCACGCCGTAGAACGCGTTCATGATGATCTTGAGCGCCTGCGACAGCGGCTTGTTGCCCTCGCGCTTGGCGGCCTCGCGGCCCTGCCACACGCGCTCGACGATCGCGGGCAGGCAATGCGTGCCGCGCGAGAAGAACGCGCCGCGATAGCCGGGAATCGCGGTCCTGGGGTCGGGGTCGGCCATGCCTTCGACGAGCCCGATCGGATCGATCAGAAACGTGCGGATGATCGACGGATACAGGCTCTTGTAGTCGAGCACGAGCACGGACTCGTAGAGCCCCGGGCGCGAGTCCATCACGAAGCCGCCCGGACTGGCTTCGGGCTCGCGCGCGCCGAGATTCGGCGCCACATAGCCCTGCCGGTGCATCAGCGGCATGTACAGATGCGTGAACGCGGCCACCGAACCGCCGCTGCGGTCGGCGGGCAGGCCCGTCACGCTCGCGCGTTCGAGCAGAAAGCGCAGCAGTTCGGTCTTCTCGAAGATGCGCGTGACGAGCACGCAGTCCTGCAGGTTATAGCGGGCGAGGGCGGGCTTGTCTTCCGCGAACATGCGGTCGATCTCGTCCATGCGGTCGTACGGCGTGCCGATGGCCTTGCCTTCGCCGAGCAGCGTCTGCGCGACGGCCTCGAGCGCGAACGACGGAAAGCTCCATGTGGCGGAGCGCAGCGCCTCGATGCCATCGATGATGAGCCGGCCCGCGGCCGCGGCGAAGTAATGCTGCTCGCGGTTGCCATGCTCGCGCCATTCCATCTCGGCACCGCCGCGGCCGATCCGCAGCGGCACATCGAGCTTGCGCGCATGTTCCTGGAGTACGCGCAGGTCGAACTGCACGAGGTTCCAGCCGATGATCGCGTCGGGATCATGCCGCGCGATCCACTGGTTCAGCGCTTCGAGCAGCGCCGCGCGCGAGTCACAATACTCGAGCGCGAAGTCCGCATCGGGGTCGGGGGTGCCATTTGGCGGGCCCAGCACGTAGACCTGCCGCTGCCCGCAGCCTTCGAGCGCGATCGAGTACAGCTCCCCGAACGACGTGGTTTCGATATCGAGCGATACCAGCCGCAACGGCGGGCGATAGTCGGGCGCGGGCTTCAGATGCGCGTCGCGCACCACGCCATCGGCACCGGGCCGGCCATCGAACCACACCGGCGCGGTGATAAAGCGCTCCATCAGGTAGCGTTCGGGCGGCCGGATATCGGCCTCGTAGACATCGACGCCGGCCTGCAGCAGGCGCTTCTCCAGCTTGATCAGTTGCCGGTGCTGCTGGACATACAGCCCAAGCACGGGCTGCCGCTCGAAGTCGCGCAATTGCAGCGGCCGCAGTTCCACGCCGCGCTCGTCGCGCAACACGGGCTCGGCGAGCGCGCGCTGGGCCTCGGGAATAAAGGCGGTGGAGGTCTGGACGGGCAGGCGCACGAGGCGCGGCCCGTCATCGGTGGCCAGCCAGAACTCGACCTCGGTGCCTGCCGCGGTATCGCGCCAGTGCCGGGTAAGGATGAAGCCCTGCCGAGCAGCCAAACGTCAGCGCGGTGCGTCCACGAGCAGCGCGGCGGACAGCCGGCGAATCCGGCGATCGACAAAATAGCCGCCACCCTCGACATAGCGCAGGAAATGCCGGCCGCAAATCGTGCAGCCCCACACATCGCAACGGTTATACGGGTAGTAGCGCGGCGCGATGGGTGCCTCGGGCGACCAGAACTGCGTGCGCTCGGGGTGATATTCGTCGAACGTCGGCTCGTCGTCGGACTCGCGCAACGTGCCGGCTTCCTTCAGCTGTTCGTCGGGAAACGAGACGGGCTGGCTCTCCCACGCCGCGGTGAGCGACTTCGCGCACGCGCAGTCGGCGGTCACGGCATCGGATGCGCGGGCAAGCGCGAGCAGGGCAGGGTAATCGAGCAGGGCAGGCATAGAGACGGCCGGGAGCGATGCTCCCGGCGGTTAGTCAAACGCAAACGGGAAAGACCGAGAGGATACCCCTCAATCCACCGTCGCGCCCGATGCCTTTACCGCGGCGCCCCACTTGGTGATGTCCGTGGCGATGAACTGCTGGAACTGCTGCGGCTTCATGACCATCGGTTCCACGCCGAGGCCGGCCAGCTGGGCCTTGACGTCGGGCGAGGCGAGGATGGCCTGTACCTCGGTATTCATGCGGTCGGTAATCGCCTGGGGCAGGCCGGCCGGGCCGAGCAGGCCGTACCACGGCTGGGCGTCGAAGCCCTTGATGCCGCTTTCCGCGAGCGTCGGCACGTCGGGCAGCGCCTGCGAGCGTTGCGCGCCGGTGACGGCCAGCACCTTGAGGTTGCCGGCCTTCACCTGCTGCATGATCGGCAGCGGGTTTTCGAACGCGAGCGGCACCTGGCCACCGACGAGGTCGTTCAGCAGCGGGCCCGACCCCTTGTACGGGATGTGCTGGATCTTGGTCTTGGCCGCCACGTTGAACATCTCGCCGATGATGTGCTGCGGCGTGCCGGAGCCCGCCGAGCCGAAGGCGAGCTTGCCTTCCTTGCCCTTGGCGATGATGTCGTTCAGCGAGGTCAGGCCCGACTTGGCGTTGACGGCCACGACGAAGCTCGTGCGCGCGAGCGGGGATACGGCCGTGAAGTCCGCGTCGGGACGGTAGTTGAGCTTGGGATAGAGCGCGCCGGCGATCACGATCGGGCCGCTGGCCGCGAGCAGGAAGGTATAGCCGTCAGGCTTGGACTTGCCGACGTAGGCGGTACCGATATTGCCGCCCGCGCCGGCGCGGTTCTCGACGACCACGGGCTGGCCGAGCTTTTCGCCGAGGCGCGTGGACAGCAGGCGCGCCAGCACGTCGGTCGTGCCGCCCGGCGCATACGGCGAAACCAGCACGATCGGCTTGCTGGGCCATGCTTCCTGTGCCTGCGCGGCGGGGGAGGCCACCAGTGCGGCGGTCGCGGCGATGGCGCCCATCGCGAGTAGCGCGGTCGCACCGCGTCGAGTCATGACTTTCATTACTGCGTCTCCATCGATCTCGGGATCGTTGTAATAGGGATTGAGGCCACACCATTCTACGCGCGTGCCAAGGGACGTCACCTGCGCAAAACCCGCAAGAGCATTTAGCGTTTTCGCTACATGTCTGCAAATGTCTCTATTCGTATCCCTTATTGACATAAGACAACTGACGACAATGCTGATGCGAACCATTATCATATGCGTTTGCAATTAGACGTCAGGTGACGCTTCAGCATGACCCAGGCCCTCACGGTCCGCTACCGCCTCGCGGTGGCGTCGCGCGCGCTAGCCGCCATTTTCGGCGGTTATGGACTGGCGGCCCTGTCCGCCGGCTGTCTCTCCCTGGTGCTGATCCGCTGGACCGGCATGCCGCGGTCGGAGGCCGTGGTCACCGCCACGCTGCTCGCGTTCGTCTGGTACGTGCTCGCCGTGATCTGGGTGTTCGCCACGCGCAATGCATGGCGCGCGTGGGTGGGCCTCGCGATACCGTGCGCGATCTTCGCGCTGGGCTGGTGGGCGATGGGAGGGCAGGCATGACCGAACTCGGAAAACCGCTGGGCCTCCGCCAGTCGATGTCCTGGCTGCACACGTGGTCGGGCCTCCTCGTCTGCTGGGTGCTGTTCCTCGTCTACTGCTGCGGTACCGCCGCCTACTTCAAGGAAGAGATCACGGTCTGGATGCGACCGGACTGGCACGCGAAGCTGGCCGCGCCGGTGCCCGTCGAGCAGGCCGCCGAAAACGCGGTGGCCTATCTGAAGAAGAACGCCCCCGACGCCGAGCGCTGGTTTATCCAGCTGCCGACGGACCGCCGTCCCATTCTCTCGATGTTCTGGACGCGCAAGCCGAAGGAAGGCGAGAAGGCCACGCCCGCGCGTGACCGCCTGGAGCGCCGCAACCTCGATGCGGCCACGGGCGAGCCCCTCGCCAGCGCGCGGGAGACGCGCGGCGGCGAGTTCCTGTACCGCCTGCACTTCGATCTGCACTACATGCCCGTGCAATGGGCGCGCTGGATCGTCGGCGTCTGCACGATGTTCATGCTCGTCGCGATCATCAGCGGCATCATCACGCATCGCCGCATCTTCGCGGACTTCTTCACGTTCCGGGCACGCAAGGGCCAGCGCTCGTGGCTGGATGGCCATAACGTGGCCGCGGTGCTCGCGCTGCCGTTCCACCTGATGATTACCTACACGGGCATCGTCACGTTGCTGTTCATGTATATGCCGTTCGGCATCCAGGCCGCTTACCCGGGCGACGAGAAGACCTTCTTCACCGACCTCGGCTTCCGCGACCGGCAGGTCAAGGCCTCGGGCATCGAGGCGCCGCTGGCCCCGGTGGGACCGATGATCCGGCAGGCAATGGCGCACTGGGACGGCACGACGCCCGCGCGGATTTCGATCGAGCGTCCCAACGACGCAAGCGCGAAGGTGGCGGTGGTGCGCGACGCGGGCCGCAATATGAATTCGCAGGCCCCGACCGTGGTCTTCGACGGGACCACCGGCAAGCAGGTGGGCGTGCTCAATGACGACCCCAGGGCCGCCAACCAGACGCGCGGCGTGATGGTGGGCCTGCATATCGCGAACTTTGCGCCGTACGCCATGCGCTGGCTGTTCTTCGTCTCGGGCCTGGCCGGTTGCCTGATGGTGGCGACGGGCGCGCTGCTGTGGGCCGTGAAGACGCGCCAGCATCATGCCAGGCGCATTGCGCAGACGGGGCGGACGCCGTTCGGCCTGCGCCTCGTGGAAGCGCTGAACATCGGCGCGATTGCCGGTGTGCCCATCGCGATGGCGGCGTACTTCTGGGCCAACCGGCTGCTGCCGGCCGAGCTTGCGCAGCGGCCCGACATGGAAGCCCGCGCGTTCTTTATCGCCTGGGCCGCGGTGGCACTGATCGGCCAGATCCGGCCGACGCGCGGCACGTGGCGCGTGCTGCTGTCGGCCGCCGCCGCGATGTTCGCGTTGCTGCCGGTGCTCGACATGCTGACCACGCCCGCCTCGCTCGGCGAGCTGCCGCTGCCGGTTCTTGCCTTCGACGCCGTCGTGTTCCTGCTCGGCGCGGGCTTTGGGCTTGCGGCCTGGCTCGTGGGACGGAAGAAGGCCGCAGGCAAGCAGATTACGGACAAGCAGATAGCGGAGAAGCAAGCGGGGAAGAAGCCCGCTGCGTCCGCGGTGGCCAGTACCGCGCCGGCGCGCGAGATGGCCGGAGACCTGCGATGAACGCCGGCGTCCTCGCTGCCACCGCCGCCACACTCGCCAGCCTTGGCTTCGCCCTCGGCGGTTTCTCGTGGCTCGGCCTGACCATCGGCCGCCATCATGCCGATATCCACGGCCGGGGCACCGAACCCGCGCGCGATCAGGTCGTGCGGTTGCGGCTGCTGGGCTTCCTCGCGCTCGCGCTGGCTCTTGCCGCCTGCGTGATGGCACAGGGCTGGGCGTTCGGCTTCGTGTACTGGATCGGCGTCCTCTCGATCTGCGCGTGGGTAGCGGTGGCCACGTTCGCCTGCGCCCCCCGCGTTGTCCGCCGCATCGCGCTTGCCGCGGTCGGCCTCGCCGTGCTCGCGGCAATCGGTGCCCTGAGCGCCGAAGTCCTCATGCGTACGTAATCCCATGATGCTCCGCCCAAGACGCGGAGCCAGTTCACACCGTCGACGACGTCCTTCGCCGCCTTGCGAAGGGGGACGCGCTCGGCCTGCTTTATCCAGAAACAAAGACATCAGATACCGGGAGCAACACCTTGTCTTACACCAACCCATCGTCTTCCGCGACGCGTCTGCCGGCGCGTCCGCGTCTGTGCTGCCTCGTTGCCGCGCTTGCGGCGGCTGGCACGCTGCCCACCCTCGCATTCGCGCAGGAAGCCACGCTACCCGCGGTGACGGTACGCGCCGACGCCGGCACCGATGCGCTGCCGCCCGCCTATGCCGGCGGCCAGGTCGCGCGCGGTGCCCGCATCGGGGTGCTGGGCAACCAGGACTTCATGGACGTGCCGTTCAGCATCACGTCGTACACGGCGGAGCAGATGCAGAACCAGCAGGCCCGCACCGTGGGCCAGGTGCTGGCCGACGATCCCGCCATTCGCGTGAGCTCGGGCTTCGGCAACTTCTCGGAAACGTTCATCGTGCGCGGTTTCACGCTGACTTCCGATGACATCAGCTACAACGGCCTCTACGGCATTGCGCCGCGCCAGCTGGCCTCGACCGAAGGCCTGGAGCGCGTGGAGGTGTTCCGTGGCGCCAATGCATTCCTGAACGGCGTGTCGCCGGGCGGCAGCAGCGTGGGCGGCTCGATCAACCTCGTGCCGAAGTACGCGACGGCCGCGCCGATCACGCAAGGCACGATCGACTACACGAGCGACGGCCAGGCCGGTGCCCATATCGACGTGGGCCGCCGTTTCGGCGAGAAGAAGGAATTCGGCGTGCGCGTCAACGCGATGGCGCGCGGCGGCGATACGGCGATCGACAACGAAAGCCGTCAGCAGCGCCTGTTCACGCTGGGCATGGATTACCAGGGCGACAAGTTCCGCGTGAACGCGGACTTCGGCTACCAGAAGCAGCGCATCTATCAGGGCCGCAGCACCATCACGCTGAACGGCACGGCGCTGCCGCCGGTGCCCAACGCTTCCACCAACTTCGCGCAGCCGTGGACCAATTCCTCGCTCGAGGATATCTACGGCACGATTCGCGCCGAGTACGACATCGCGAAGAACTGGACCGCGTACGCCGCGTTCGGCGCGCACCAGACCAACGAGTTCGGCTCGTACAGCGGCGCCACGGTGGGCAACACGGGCTTCGGTACCGCGACCCGCCTGACCGTGCCGTTCGAACAGACCACCTACAGCGGCGAGTTCGGCGTGCGCGGCAGGTTCGTGACGGGTCCGGTCAGCCATACGGTCAACGCGAGCTGGTCGGGCCTGGAGCAACGCCGGGGCACGGCGTTCCAGAGCTCCCCCAGCTTCGCGACCAACCTCTACAACGCGCCGACGGTCGCCTATCCGGCCGCGCCCACCACGGGCAACATGAACGATCCGTTCACCACGCAACGGGTCAACCTCAACGGCGTCTCGGTGTCCGATACGCTGGGCTTCCTGAACGACCGCGTGCTGCTGACGGCCGGCGTGCGCCAGCAGGTGATCAACGTGCGCGGCTACGCGACGGCGACCGGTTCGCAGACCACGGCGTACAGCGAGTCGGCCACGTCGCCGATGTTCGGCCTCGTGGTCAAGCCGCTGCAGAACCTGTCCGTGTACTACAACTACATCCAGGGCCTTGCGCAGGGTCCGACCGCCGGCAACACCGCGGTCAACCGTGGCGAAGTGTTCCCGCCGGCCAAGTCGAAGCAGCACGAGGCGGGCGTGAAGTACGATGCGGGCAGCTTCGGCACGACGCTGGCCTTCTTCCAGATCGAGCAGCCGATCGGCACCACGTCCACGGCGACCAACGTGTTCGGCCTGCAGGACCTGCGTAACCGCGGCGTGGAATGGAGCATCTTCGGCGAACCGTTGCGCGGCCTGCGGCTGCTGGGCGGGGTGTCGGTCATCGATTCGGAATACCAGAACACCGGCAATCCGGCGACCGAAGGGAAGAAGGGCGTGGGCGTGCCGAACTACACGGCCACGGCGAGCGCGGAATACGATCTGCCGTTCCTGCAGGGTTCGACCGTGACGGGCCGCTTTATCCAGACGGGCCGCCAGAACGCGAATCCGCAGAACACGATCTCGCTGCCGTCGTGGCACCGTATCGACCTGGGCGCGCGCTACACCTTCAAGGCATCGCAGGTCCGCTACACGGTGCGCGCGTTTGTCGAGAACGTCACGAACAAGGACTACTGGGCGGCCGTCTCCACGTCGAACAACGTGCTTACCATCGGCAATCCGCGGACGTTCAAGGTATCGATGACCGTCGATTACTGATCGGCCCAGACATAATCGTCGCGAAACGGCGGGCGCCGCGATCAGTCGATCTTCGCGCCGGACTGCTTGATGGTCTGGCCCCAGCGCTTCTGCTCGCTGAGGATCGTCGCGGTAAACGCCTCCGGTCCCTGCCAGGCCGGCTCTGCGCCTTGCTGCTCGAACTTGGCCTTGGTGTCGGGGTCGGCCAGCACCGTGCGCAGCGCCCCCGACAGCTTGTCCACGATGTCCTTCGGCGTGCCGGCCGGCGCGAGCACGCCGTAGAAGCCGACAACCTCGAAGCCCTTGAGCCCCGCCTCTTCCATGGTCGGGACGTCCGGCAGCGCGGGCGAGCGCGCGTGCGAGGTCACGGCCAGCGCGCGGACCTTGCCGGACTTGATGAACTGCGTGAACAGCGGAATGGAGTCGGCCATCATCTGCGCCTGCCCGCCCATGACGTCCGTCAGCGCGGGCGCGCTGCCCTTGTACGGGATATGCACGATGAACGTGCCCGACGCCTGTTTGAACATCTCGGGCATCAGATGCGAAATGCCGCCATTGCCGCCCGACGCAAAGTTCAGCTTGCCCGGATTGGCCTTCGCGTACGCGATGAACTCCTTGAGGTTCTTCGCCGGAACGTTGTTGTTGACCACCATGACCAGCGGAATCAGCGCGGTACGGGCCACCGGCGCGAAGTCCTTCGGCATGCCGTACGGCAGCTTGGGGTACAGCGAGTTGTTGATCGACATCTGCCCGGTGTTCGCGATCAGCAGCGTGTAGCCATCCG
Source organism: Cupriavidus sp. OTU4054 (assembly GCF_038440175.1). Classification (NCBI taxonomy): domain Bacteria; kingdom Pseudomonadati; phylum Pseudomonadota; class Betaproteobacteria; order Burkholderiales; family Burkholderiaceae; genus Cupriavidus; species Cupriavidus sp. OTU4054. The sequence goes on along the minus strand of NZ_JASATF010000004.1, from coordinate 117,411 downwards.
CGGGCGACTTGGCAACGTTGTCCGAACCGATATTGCCGGCCGCGCCGGCCTTGTAGTCGAGCACGACGGTCTGGCCGAGAATCGGCTGAAGCTTCTCCGCGAGGATGCGCGCATGGGTATCGACGGGGCCGCCGGGCGGAAAGCCCACGACCATGCGGATGGGCTTGTCGGGGTAGGCGGCCTGCGCCGTGGCGGGCAGGAACGTACCCAGCACCGCGAGCGTGCCGAGGGCGAGCGCGGGCAGGGTAGCGAAAAGCTGGCGGCGGATCGTGCGATGGCGGCGATGGGAAGGCTGGCTGGCGCGGGAAGGCGTCATGGTTTGTGCTCCTCTGAGTGTCGTCTCGCTCTGCGGCGAGGGTTGCGGGTATTGTGACGTTTTTATGACAACATGGCGAGCTTCGAACGCAGGGAGCGGGGCTGGAGTACCCTTGCAGCTTGCTCCTTGCCAACATCGCCTACACCGGTTCCGCATGCCCAACGCACCTACCTCGCTCTCCGATTCGCTATCCGATACCCCGCTGATCCCGCGCGTCGAACTGTTCGGCAATCCGGTGCGCGCCGGCGCGCGCATCAGTCCCGATGGCCGTTACCTGTCATGGAGCGCGCCCGATGCGGGCGTCATGAACCTGTGGGTCGCGCCGCGCGACAATCCCGCGCAGGCCAGGGTCCTGACGCAGGACCGCCTGCGCGGCGTCTATACGAGCTGGTGGTCGTACGACGGCGCGCATCTGCTCTACGTACAGGACGTCGGCGGCGACGAGAACTATCACGTCTACGCCATCTCGCCCGAAGGCGGCAAGCCGCGCGACCTCACGCCGTTTGACGGCGTGCGCGCCTCGGTGGCGGCGCTGAGCCACAAGCCCGCGCTGCGCGGCAAGGCGCTGCTGAGCGTGAACCAGCGCGACCCGCGCTATCACGACCTGTATCTGGCGGACATCGCCACGGGCGAACTCACCCTCGTGCAGGAGAATCCCGGTTACGCGGGCTTTCTGACCGATGACGATTTCCGCGTGCTGCTCGCGGTGGAAACGCTGGACGACGGCGGCGCGCGCTATCTGAAACCCCGCGCGACCGCCGACGCAACCGCCGACGCGACCCCCGGCGGCCAGGGCTGGCAGCCGTGGCTGTCGGTCTCGCCCGACGATGCGCGCACCACGCATGCCTCGCATGTCGATGTCACCGGCCGCACGCTCTATGTCTACGACAGCCGCGGCCGCGACACCGCGGCGCTCGTCTCGATTCCGCTCGCGGCCGAGTCCGGGGACACGGCCGTGCCGACCGTGATCGCCGAAGACGCGCGCGCCGATATCGGCGGCGCGCTGCTCGATGCATTCACTTACGAGCCGCTCGCCTACAGCCTCGAGCACGAGCGCCGCGAACTGGTCGTGCTCGCGGAAAGCCTGCGCGCCGACGTGGCGTTGCTCGATGGCAGGCTCGGTGGCGTGGATGGGGAGTGGGGCCTGGTCAGCCGCAGCGAGGACGACCGCTACTGGATCGTCGGCGCGGCATCGGATCGCGTGCCGGGCGCCGCATGGCTGTTCGACAGGCAGACGCGCGCGCTGGAGCGGCTTTACGTCACGCGCCCCACGCTGCTCGATCATTCTCTCGCGCGCATGCAGTCCACGACGATCCGTTCGCGCGATGGCCTCGACCTCGTGACCTACGTGACCATCCCTGTTCATGCCGATGCGAGTCTCGCCGAGGGCGGCAAGCCGCTGACGAGCCGTGTCCCCGTGCCAACCGTACTGCTCGTGCACGGCGGCCCCTGGGCGCGCGATTCGTTCGGCTTCAACCCGCTGCACCAGTGGCTCGCCAATCGCGGCTATGCGGTGCTCTCGGTCAACTTCCGCGGTTCCACGGGCTTCGGCAAGCGCTTCCTCAGCGCGTCCGACCTCGAGTGGGGCGCGAAGATGGACGATGACCTCTGCGATGCCGTCGACTGGGCGGTCGCGCAGGGTATTGCCGATCCGGCGCGGGTGGCCGTCATGGGCTGGAGCTACGGCGGCTACGCCACGCTATGGGCGATGACGCATCATGCCGAGCGCTACGCGTGCGGCGTGGACGTGGTCGGTCCATCGAATCTGGAGACGCTGCTGGCCAGCATTCCGCCGTATTGGGAGAGCTTCCGTTCGACGCTGTACCGCGCCGTGGGCAACCCCGACACGGAGGCGGGCAAGGCGCTGCTGAAGGAGCGCTCGCCGCTGACCCATGCCGCGCGCATTGCCAAGCCGCTGCTGATCGGGCAGGGCGCCAACGACCCGCGCGTCAAGGAGGCCGAATCCACGCAGATGATCGATGCCATGCGCGCCAAGGGCATTCCGTTCACCTACGTGGTGTTCCCCGACGAGGGGCACGGCTTCCTGCGTCCCGCCAATTCGATCCGCTTCAATACGATCATCGAGACCTTCCTCGCCACGCATCTCGGCGGCCGATTCGAGCCCTCGCATCCGGCCGAGATCGAGGGGAATACCGCGGTGGTCGAGGCTGTCGAGCGTTATTGATCTGCGCTATGCGGGCGCGCGCACCTTGTACTGTGCCGCGGCCGCCAGCGCATCCTCGACGAACGGCAGCGTCATGGGATTGCCGATCTCCTTGTGGAATGCGATCCAGAGTTCGAGCGCCGGCACGTCCTTGCCCGATATCCTGCGGAACACCACGCCCGGCACAGGCTGCGCGGCGGCCGAGGCGGGAATCACGGCAATGGCGATGCCCGCCGTGACGAGCGCCATCATCGCGTGATAGCGCGCGCCGTCGTGGATGCGCAGCGGTACCACGTTGTGCTCCGCCAGCCAGCCGAGCATCAGGTCGTGCGCATACTGGCCGTGCCGCCGTTCGAGCGTGGCCAGGCTCTCGCCATGCAGGTCGCGCACGCCCACGCTGCGCTGCGTGGCGAGCCGATGCCCCTCGGGCACGGCCAGCACATGGGTCTCGCGCATCAGCCGGCGTGCCTGTAGCCGCGCATCGGTGATGGGCGGACGCAGGATCGCCACGTCGAGCTCGTTGCGCAGCAATGCCTCAAGCATCGCCTCCGAACTGACCTCCCGCAGCGAATAGAGCGCGCCCGGCATGCGCGCGGTAAAGCGCCGCAGCATATTCGGCACGAGCGCGATGGCGGAGATCGCGGTCAGGCCGATCGCCAGATGGCCGACGTCGTCGCCACGTCCGGCCTGCACGACCAGTTGCCGCGTGCGGTGCTCGATATCGAACAGCTTCTCGGCCTGCGCGCGCAGCACCGCGCCGGCGGGCGTCAGCCGCACGCTGCGCTTGGTGCGCTCGAACAGCGGCGTGCCGAGCTGCGCCTCCAGCTGCTTGATCTGCAGGCTCAGCGGCGGCTGCGTCATGTTCAGGCGGCGCGCCGCGCGGGTAAAGCTCAGTTCGTCGGCCAGCACCAGAAACGAGGTGAGGACGCGGAATTCCAGCGGACTGTACATATACAGGGCCTGTATAAATCCAATACAAAAGTAATATTGGAAATATAATCCAGCCGTCGCGAGAATGTCTCCACCGGCCGCCCCCCATGAGCCGCTCAGATAACGAAGAGAGACATGACCATCCAGCACCCCCTCGATACCCGCCTGCCGGCGATGCTGCGCGGCGGTAGCCCGTTGCGCGGAATCTTCAGCGCGCTCCCCAGCCCCGCGATCGTCGAGATGTGCGGCTATGCCGGCTTCGACTTCGTGATCATCGACAACGAACACGGCGCGGCCGGGCTAGAGACTACCGAGCACATGCTACGCGCCGCGCGGGCCAGCGGCATCGTGCCCGTGGTGCGCTGCTTCGTGGAGAACATTGCGCGCATCCTCGACATGGGAGCGAGTGCCGTGCAGATTCCGATGGTGGAAACCGCTGACGACGCGCGCGAACTCGTGCAACGCGTACGGTATCCCGGCGTTGGCCGGCGCGGCAGCGCGTTCAGCGGCCGCGCGGCTGGATATGGCGCGTTTCCCGGTGCCGCGCATACCGAGCGCAGCAACGAGGGCATCGCGCTGATCGCCATGATCGAGTCGCCCGAGGGTGTCGCCAATGCCGAGGCCATCGCGGCCGTCGAGGGCATCGATGCGGTATTCGTCGGGCCGAACGATCTGTCCCACGCGATGGGGTTCGGCAGCGACTGGAAGCGCCCCGAGGTAGCCGCCGCCATCGAGCAGGCGCTGCGCGCGGTCGATCGGGCTGGCAAGTGCCCGGGCGTGCTTGCGCTGACCGCCGAGGACGAACAGCACTATCGCGCGATGGGTGCGCGCTATTTCGCGACCGTGGCCACGAGCCTGATCACGGCGGCGTTTCGCCAGGCCGCCACGGCCGGACGCGCGGGAGGCAGCCTCTCGTACTAGCGCGACCCCGCACACCCCAAAAAGACAACATCAGGAGACGACAGTGAAGACACTCAGCAGCATCCTCGCGATCGCGGGGCTGGCCGCGGGCATGGCATGCCATGCGGCCGACCAGTGGCCATCGAAACCCATCAAGTATGTGGTCCCATTCTCGCCGGGCGGCGTTTCGGATGCCACCGCGCGCATCGTCGCGGAAGGCCTGTCGCAGCGACTGGGCCAGCCCGTGGTCATCGACAACAAGCCCGGCGTGTCGGGCATTCTCGGCACGCAGGCCGTCGCGCGCGCGGAGCCGGATGGCTACACGATCATGGGCGGCACGATCACGACGCATGCGGTCAATCCGTTCTTCTACAAGAAGCTTGGCTACGACCCGGTCAAGGACTTCGTGCCCGTGAACCTCGTCGGTACCGTCAGCAACGTGCTGGTCGTGGCCAACGACAGCAAGTACCAGTCCGTCGAGCAGATCGTGGCCGCGCTCAAGGCCAAGCCGGGTGGCCTGACGTTCGGCACGGCGGGACCGGGCAGTTCGCAGCAGCTGTCGGGTCAGCTGTTCCAGAGCATTACCGGCACGCAGCTGCAGCAGATCTCGTACAAGGGCGGCGCGGCCGCGATGACGGACCTGATCGGCGGCCAGATCGACCTCGTGTTCGAGACCGTGGCGGCCGCCAAGCCGATGCTCGACGGCAAGCGCGTGCGCGCGCTGGGCGTGACGTCGACGCACGTGCTGCCGAGTCTGCCCGATGTGCGGCCGCTGGCGGAGCAGGGCATCAAGGGCTTCGAGATGCAGTCGTGGCAGGGCATTTTCGCGCCGGCGGGCACGCCGCGGCCGATCGTCGACAAGCTGGGCAAGGAAATTGCCGCGGTGGTGGCCTCGCCGGCCGTGCAGCAGCGGCTGCGCACGCTGGGCGTGGAGCCCGAGGGCAAGACGACCGATGCGTTCGCGGCGTTCCAGCGCGCGGAGGTCACGAAATGGGGCAAGGTGATTCAGGCGGCCGGCGTGGTCCCGGAATAAGCGGCTGACACGGCGGGCCTGCACCATTGCGGGGCCCCCGTTTGCTCGTTTGCGCGGGCGTTTGTCGAGGGTCCGGGGCGGCGATACACTGGGGGCAGATTCTGCCCATTCCCCTGCCCAGGAGCGATGCATGTCTGTCCGCCTCGCGATCTTCGACTTCGACGGCACGCTTGCCGATACGTACCCGCTGTTCTCCGAGGTGCTGAACGGCCTTGCGCGCAAGCACGGCTTCCGCGAGGTATCCGAGGGCGAGCGCCCGGGCCTGCGCCGGCTCAGCGCGCAGGAAGTGTTGCGCGAACTGCAGCTGCCGTTGTGGAAGGTGCCCGCGGTCATGGCGGATTACCGCGCGATCATGCAGTCGCGCATCGGCGAGGTCCGGCTCTTTCCCGGTATCGAGGAGGTCCTGCACCAGATGCTCGACGCGCGGGTGGCCGTCGCCGTCACCACGTCGAATTCCGCGGACAACGTGCAGTCGGTGCTCGGCGCCCAGTTGATGGCGCGCTTCCTCGCGGTCGAGTGCGGCGCCGCGCTGTTCGGCAAGGCCCATCGCCTCAAACGCGTGGTCAAGACCACGCAGGTGGACCGGGACCAGATCATCTATATCGGCGACGAGATCCGCGATGCCGTCGCGGCAGCGCGCGCGGGCGTATCGTTCGGCGCCGTGGCATGGGGCTATACCGACCTCGATGCGCTGCTGACGTCCAGCCCGCGCAAGGTATTCCGCCGCTCGGCGGATATGCTGGCCCTGTCTGCCGTGACCTCGGGCCAAAAATAAGCGAGCCACGCGGGGGTGTCCGAAAACGCGACGGTAAACGTCGTCGAAGAATTCGCGCCAAGCAGCAATGATATTGCCTGATCTCCTCAGCGATGAAAGGCAACATCATGAAAGCAGTCGTCTACGACAAGGCAGGGCTCTCCATCGACGATCCGCGCGCGTTGTACGACGCCGAATTGCCCCGGCCGGAGCCGGGCGCGCGCGATCTGCTGGTCAGGATCGACGCAATCGCGGTCAACCCCGTGGACAGCAAGCTTCGGCTCGGCGTGCAGCCCCCGGGCCCGCGCGTGCTGGGCTGGGACGCCGTGGGCATCGTGGAAGCCGTCGGTGCCGAGGTCGAATGGTTCAAGGCCGGCGATGCGGTCTGGTACGCCGGCGATATCACGCGGCAGGGCAGCTACGCGGAATACGGGCTCGTGGACGAACGGATTGCCGGCCACGCGCCCAGGACGCTGTCCGCCGCGGACGCCGCGGCACTGCCGCTGACCACCATCACCGCATGGGAATTGCTGTTCGATCGCCTGCGCATTCCCGAAGGCGGCGGGCAGGGGCAGAGCCTGCTGATCATCGGCGCCAGCGGAGGCGTGGGCTCCATCCTCGTCCAGCTGGCGCGGAAGCTCACGGGCCTGACGGTGATCGGTACCGCATCGCGTCCGGAAACGCGGCAGTGGGTAAGCGAGCGTGGGGCGCACCACGTGATCGACCACAGTGTCGCGCTGCAGCCTCAGCTCGCGGCGGCGGGCTTCGCGCAGGTGGATCACGTCATCAGCCTCACGCATACGGACAGCTACTACGCGCAGATCGTCGAACTCCTCAAGCCGCAGGGGCAACTGGCGCTCATCGACGATCCCGCGACGCTGGACGCCATGCCGCTCAAGCGCAAATCCATTTCGCTGCACTGGGAGTTCATGTTCACGCGATCGATGTATCGTGCCGCGGATCTGGCCGAACAGCACAGGCTCCTGGAACGCGTTGCCGCGCTGATCGACGAAGGCGTGCTGACCACGACCGTCGGCCTGCATTTCGGCGAGATGACGGCGGCCAATCTGCGCCTCGCGCATGCGGCGCTCGAAGCGAACAAGACCGTGGGCAAGATCGTGCTCGAGCGAGGGTAGGCCACTGCGGACAGGCGGACCCCGTCGTTGTGCTGTCACAACATCCCCCTGATGGGGCCTGCGGGGCGATCGGGGTGCTGCTACGCTGGCGTCGCACAAAAAAACGTCAGCAGAATAACAAGACATGACAGCACCTATGGCAAGCCGCGCACCACGATGCCGGTGGTTCACGGTCGGCGCGGCCGTCGCGCTTATCGTCACAACGCTGGCCGGCTGCGCGCCGGCAACGGTCAAGCAGACCAATCGCGCCACCGACTACACGGGCACGCCCAAACGGCTCTTCGTGATTGCCGGCAAGGGCATGGGGTGGGGTCCCGAGTTCAGCGATGCGTTCCAGCAGAAGTTCAGCGAGATCGGCAGCCAGTGCGGCATCGTCACCACGTTCGAGGAGGTGAGCGGGCTCGAGCTCGATCTGGAGCGGACGATCGCGAACCGCGCGACGCAGTTCAACGCCGATACGGTCCTGTTTATCGCGCAGGGCGGCGGCGTGGTCATGATGCCCGCGGGCAATCGCGTCTCTATCCATTACAGCGCCACGCTTCGCGATATCGCGCAGCGGCGCGCGGTCTGGCGCGGCGGCTTCGAGTTCGGCCGTGGTGGCACCGTGATTACGCTGGCCGAACGTGGCGCCGTGTTTGCGATCGACCTGTCGAACAGCCTCAAGGACGACGCGTTGATGCAAGGCGCGGACTGCCGGAGCGTTCCGCTGGGACGCGGGGAGCGGCTCGAGCAGGCGACTGGTGACGCGCCGTCCGCTACACCCGCGGCGACATCGTCGCCTGTCGTGCACCGTCCGCGACCGGTTCCCGCGACAGCACCGCCCGCACCGCCCGCACCGCCCGCACCGGCCACGGCGCCGACGGTCTCGCTCCAGGAACTTGGCGGGCTGCTCCCGCAAGCGGCCGCCAACCGCGAACGCAAGGCGGAGCTGGCAAGGCTGCAGGCCCTGACCCATGGCGCGGCGGCGACGGATGGGGCCGTCAGCTACGCCGAACGCATTCGCCGTCACGTGTTGCCCAACGTACGGGCCGATGGCCCGCTCGAGGGCAACCCCGTCGCCGTCGTGCAACTGGAACTCGCGCCCGATGGCACGCTGCGTGCCGCGACGCTCGCGAAGGCCAGCGGCAGCACCGCATGGGATACCGCGGTGCTGCGCGCGGTGCAGCGCTCGGCGCCATTCCCGCCCGCCGATAACGGCAGCGTCCCGCCCAAGCTCTCGTTGTCGTTCCGGCCGCAATGACCCGCCGACGCCTGATCGCAAGCGCCGCGCCGGTTGCATTTGCATTTGCCCTCGCACCTGTTGCCGCCATCGCGCAGATACAGACGCAGGCCGGACCCTTGCCACCCGAGACGCTGCGTGCCTTCGTCGATACGGTCGGCACACTGGGCCGCTCGTACGTCAAGCCGGTATCGGCGGAAGAACTGCTGCAGGCCGCCATCCGCGGCATGGTGCGCGAGATCGATCCCGAGGGCGGCGATGTGCTCATCCCATCGGAGATGGAAGCCACGCCGTCCGCGACCAACACCATCGGTGGCGTGGGACTGGAGATGGTCGCGCGCGACGGCGTCGTCATGGTGGTGGCGCCGCTGCCGGGAAGCCCCGCGCAGGCCGCGGGCATCCACCCGAAGGACGTGCTCGTGTCCATCGACAGCGTCGCGGTGGGCACCCGTACCGCATGGGCCGTCAAGGCGCTGCGCGGCCCGCTCGGCAGCACGGTGGAGGTCGGTATCCGGTCGATCGGCGTGGAAGGCGTCCGCACGCTGCGCATCGAACGCGGCCGCATTCAGCCACGTAGTGCCGAGGTATCCATCGCGGGTGACGACGTCGCAGTGCTACGCGTGCCGGCTTTTTCGGGCAATACCACCGCAACGATCGCCACGGCGCTGTCGGCGCAGTGGCAACGCCGTCCGTTCCGCGCGATGGTCATCGACCTGCGCCACAACGCCGGCGGCCTGCTCGAAGCCTCGGTGGGCGTCGCCTCGCTGTTCCTGCCACCCAACGCGATGGTCGCGGAAACGGAAGGCCGCCTGGCGAGCGTCAACAACGTCTATCTGGCCGACGTGACGCGCTATGGCGGCACGGGTCCGATCCCGGATATTCCCGCCGCGTTCCGCGAGATGCCGATCGTCGTGCTCGTCGACGAGGGCACTGCCTCCGGCGCGGAGATCCTGGCCAGCGCGCTGCGCGACAACCGCCGCGCCCGCATCGTCGGCCACACGACCTTCGGCCGCGCGTCCATCCAGACCATCCAGCGCGTCGGCCCCGGCCTCGCGATCAGGTTCACGGCGGCGCAGTGGTACCCGCCATCGAGGCGAAATGTGGACAAGGTGGGCGTGTCACCCGATGTGGTGACGCGGGGGAAGGACGAGAAATCGGAGATGGATGCGGCCGTGGCGGAAGCCCGGCGAATGCTCGTCGCGAAATAATGCAAATCGGGGGACGCGCGCCTCCCGGCTCGGCGGTACTGGCACGCCAGCACACGCCTGCGCGTCCCCCGTCAGACTGATTCAGGCAGACCTGGCTACACGATCACTGGCACTGGCTGATCGCGCCCGATGCCGTGGTATCGCTGCCGCGGAAGCCAATCCACGATCCCGGGCCGTTCGCCGACTTGCGGACGATCGCGGCCGAGCCATTCGGCGGCTGCTGGCCCGGCACGTACACGTCGAACGCCTGATCGTTGGCGAGCATGTACTGCATCATGACAGTCTGGTTGCTGCTGTTGGCCCACTGTTGCCCGATGCATTGCGCAGCGGCCTTGGGCGCGAGCTTGCTTTCACCGACGGCGGTGGTCGCCGACGTCGGCGGCGGGGTGTAGGGTGAGGCGGCGCAGCCTGCGAGCGCTGCCACGGCGATGGCGAAGATGAATGGCGTCTTCATGTTCTTTCCTCCATATCGGATCGCGGGGGGCACCGGCAGCGCTTGCGTCGTGAGACAGGCGCCGGCGGTGCCGTCGGGGAACAGGAGCGGGAATATTTCTCGCCCCCGTACAACACATGAGTCTATGCAGCAGGCGAGATAACCGATGCCGCCTGCGTGGCTAACTTGGCGTCAGTGTTTGTCTGAAAGCGTCGGCCGCCAGGAATCAGGCCGGCGCGCGCAACGCGAGATTCAACTGATCGACCACGACGGCCCAGTCGGCATCCTCGACGAGTTCGTCGCGCAGCAGCGTGGCCTGAGCCGGCGTCCAGAAGGGCGCCTCCCACAACTGCTTGTCCTCCGGCAGCGGCGAATGCTCCGCAATGAAGGCCCGGATATCGGACTCGTCAGAAGACAGCCCGAGCTGCGCGAACAGTTGGGAGAACGGGTGAAATGGCTGTTCCATGGCGCCTCGGCTCGCTGGTTGATGATCTCGACAGGGCCAAGGATTACTTGGCCGGCTTGGCCTTCTTCGCGTACTCGAACTCTGGCAGCGCCTTCACCGCTTCCTTGGTCGCCCCCGGCAACACGATCTTGTCGCCCGACAGGTCGAACTGGGTCACAGGGATGGCCACGTCGTGGCGTCCCACGCCGACGAACCCGCCCGCGCCGATGATCGCGAACGACACCGCGCGATTCGGCGCAACGATCAGATCGACGACATTGCCAACCTTGTCGTTGTTCTCGTTATAGACGGGTTTTCCGAGAATCTGCTTCTTGACGCTTGCGCCCTGGATAACGATTCGAAGTTCTTCGACGGAAACCCCGAGCGAAGCTTGCCCGGCAACCTGGGCAAAGGCCTGCGGAGCAAGCGAAATGGAAGCAGCGGTGAGGGCAAGAGCGAGCGTACGTTTCATCATGACTCCCAGAGTTTTGTAGGTTTGGCGGTTCGGAAAGTGCCTTGTACTAGATTCCCCGAGATGGCCCTGTCCGTAAAAGCCGGCCTGTTCTGATTCATTTGTCAGACGAAGGCGGGCAAGCAACCTGCAAGAATCCACCTGCGCATCACTTTCCTGTCATGAACGCCCGGCATCATCGGCGCCCACAAGAGTCGGTGTACCGGCCAATCAGGGTCATCGAGAAATCAGCGCCAACAGGGAAGTTCATGCGTTACAGCAAAACCATCACCGCAGTCGCGGCCGGTCTGGTCGTGGCATTGGGTTTTTATGGCTGCGGCGGCAGCGACGATGCACCGGCCACGCCGGCCAGCCCGTCTTCGCCCAGCCAGCCGACCACCCCCACGAATCCAGCCACGCCAGCCGACCCCGCCAAGCCGGCCGAGGCCACGGGCCGCTGGACCACGGGCGATCTGCATATGCATACGATCGAGTCCGACGACGCGCAGGACAAGCTGTCCACGGTGCTCGACCAGACCTTCGACAAGTTCGGTCTGGACTGGACCGCGATCTCGAACCACCTGCGCACGTCCTCGCGCGACCAGGACGGCGTGGCGATCGCCGGCGGTCCGCTGCCGTACTCGCAGGCCATGGCCACCTACGAGATTCCCGCCGTCAAGCAACTGCAGGCCAGCGGCCGCTACGCCAACAAGCTGATCTTCTCTGCATTCGAATGGGACATGCCGACGCATGACCACGTGAACGTCGGCATCTTCACGGGCACGCCGCTCGCCACGGCCACCAAGGCCGCCAACGAGTTCGAATACTTCTTCACGAACCGCAACGTCGCGCAATTCAACGCGGTGGACGTCACCGCATGGAGCGCCAAGGGCCCGCGCGCATTCACCACGCACGCGGACGCGGTCAAGGCGTTCGCCTGGCTGCGCGACAACTTCCCCGACACCAGCTACGCGCTGATCAACCACCCGTCGCGCAACGTCGGCATGTACACCGCCGCCAACTACCGCGAGTTCAACGACACAGCGCCGAACATCGCGTTCGGCGTGGAGGGCATGGTCGGCAACCAGATGGAGCCGAACCGTGGCGGCTACACGGCCGCGTACGTCGACGCCAACCTCAAGAACCGCGTCTATGGCGGCGTGGACTACGTGGTCGCGCAGGTCGGCGGCATCTGGGACGCACTGCTCGGCGATGGCCGCCGTTTCTGGAACGTGGCGGACTCGGATCACCACTTCAAGGTCATCGGTGCCAACAGCAGCGGCTACTTCCCGGGCGAATACGCCAAGACCTACGTGTGGCTGGAAAACAAGTACACGGGCGTGAAGGCGGTACTCGAAGGCATGCGCTCGGGCAAGATGTTCTCGGTGTTCGGTGACCTGATCAACGCGCTCGACTTCAACGCCGGCAACGGTACGGCCAAGAGCGAGATGGGCGGCGAACTGAAGGTCAAGGCCGGCGAGACCGTGACCGTGACCATCCGCTTCAAGAGCCCGGACCGCAACAACTTCGAGTTCCCGCTAGACAGCGGCGTCAACGTCAACGTGCGTCCCACGGTGAACCACGTCGATCTGATTGCCGGCGACGTCACCCCGCGCGCGGCCTCGGGCACGGCCGAGTACAGCAAGGAAACCAACGACTCGACGAAGGTCGTCGCCACGTTCACGTCGGCCGACTGGAAGCTCGATGCGGACGGCTACAACACGATGACGTTCACGTACAAGGCGGCAAGGAGCCAGTACTTCCGCCTGCGCGGCACGAACCTCGGCATGAACGTACCGGGCGAGACGTCGAACGGCAATCCGCTGCCCGACCTGCAGACGAGCGTGACCGAGGACACAGCCCGCTTCAATGCGATCAACGCGCGCAACTACAACGATCTGTGGTTCTACTCGAACCCGATCTTCGTGACGGTGGGGTCGTGATGTAGCGATTATGAAATGGGGTTTCTCAGTCCTTCAACGAAGATCGCTCTTCTGGATGGGGGCGGTAGCTCTTATATTCCACGGAGTTTTCAAGAAAGGACGATCCCCATGTTCAACTTCAACCTGCATGCCCCCACCAAAGTCCTGTTCGGCAAGGACCAGATCGCGGGCATCGCCGCGGAAATCCCGGCGAACGCCCGCGTGCTGATCACGTACGGCGGTGGCAGCATCAAGCGGAATGGCGTGCTGGAAGCCGTGCGCAAGGCACTCGGCGACCGCGTCGTCTTCGAATTCGGCGGCATCGAACCGAACCCCGATTACGCCACGCTGATGCAGGCCGTGGAACTCGGCCTCGCGGAAAAAGTGGACTTCGTGCTGTCGGTCGGCGGCGGCTCCGTGGCCGATGGCACGAAGTTCATCGTGGCCGCCATGCACTACGACGGCGACGCGTGGGACATCCTCGCCAAGCGTGGCACCGGTGCCCAGAAGATCAAATCGGCCGTGCCGTTCGGCGTGGTGCTCACGCTCCCGGCCACGGGTTCAGAGATGAACGCCGGCGCCGTGATCAGCCGCCGGGAGACCGGCGACAAGCTCGACTTCCACTCGCCGCACTGCTTCCCGCGCTTCGCGGTGCTTGACCCCGTGACGACGTTCACGCTGCCGGCACGCCAGACCACCAACGGCGTGGTCGATGCGTTCGTCCACACGACCGAGCAATACCTGACCTATCCGGTGAACGCCAAGGTGCAGGACCGTATGGCCGAAGGCATCCTGCAGACGCTGATCGAGGACGGTCCGAAGGTGCTGGCCGACGGCGAGGACTACGACGCGCGCGCCAACATCATGTGGGCGGCCACTATGGCGCTGAACGGCTTTATCGGCGCGGGCGTCCCGCAGGACTGGGCCACGCACATGATCGGCCACGAGATCACGGCCATGCACGGCCTGGACCACGCGCAAACGCTGGCCATCGTGCTGCCGTCGCTACTGAACGCCCGCCGCGATCAAAAGCGCGAGAAGCTGCTGCAATACGCGGAGCGCGTCTGGAACATCCGTGAGGGCAGCGAAGACGCGCGCATCACCGCGGCCATCGACGCCACCCGCGCGTTCTTCGAACGCATGGGCGCCCCGACGCGACTGTCCGCGTACGGCATCGACGGCAGCAGCATCGGCGACATCGTCGCCAAGCTCGGCGAGCACGGGATGACTGCGCTCGGCGAGCACGGCGACATCTCCCTCGATGTCAGCCGGAAGGTGCTGCAGGCGGCGGTGTAAAGCAGCTTGCCCTTGCGTATGAATCCGGAGTGGACAGCATCCGTCCACTTCGGCGGACAGACTCATGAATGTCGTCATCGAGACAGGAGACATTCATGCACGCTCTGGCTACTGCCACCGATTCCTGCACCTCCCAGGCACCCGCTCGCTTCCGCATCGCGGTGGAACGCTGGGGCATCCGCGAAACGGATATCCCCGATCTTCTGCGAGGACTCAATGCGACCCATCCAGCGGTCGCATGGGTCAGCCACCGGTCCGGGCAGCCTGCCGATCTTATCGTGCATCTTGTGGATATCCGCGCTCTGGTTGGGAGCACCAACGCGGCCCCGTGGAACGTCATGGGCCCCATTCACGCTCTACGGAATGCCCATCGCGCGGGCACGCCGGTCGTCGCGCTCTGCAGGGGAGACGTGTGGCAGTTGCCGGCATCTCGCCTGGGCTGCTGGATCGTGTCGGGCACGCAGGACTTTGCCCCGGCAGTACGAACGCTGCTCGACGCGATCCTGACCGGTTACGAGTCTGCGGGGGAAACGTGGCGCGGTCGCGCCCTGGAACTGGCTGCGCCGCACGTCACCTTTGACGCGTCGTGAGCATGTCAGCCGGTCACACCATAGGCGGCGACGGCGCGACGCAAGCGGTTGGCGATATCGGCGCGAAGGGATGCCGGCGCGAGGACCTCCGCCGACTCCGACCGCTCCATCAGCAAGTTCCTCAATGCAATGGAGGGGACGACCGTTGCCGTGAGGAGGAAGCCGCCATCTTCCTCGACGATGGCCTGATCGTCCGCGAATCGCAATTCGCGGAATGGACTCTGCACGGTCTCATCCTCGCGCACACGGAGTACGAGTTCCACTGGCGGCTCGGAGAAAAACGCGAACATCCGTTCCTCGCGAATATAGGTGTCAAGCGAGAACGCCGGGTCGCGCGCGAGTACCGTATTGCAGGGGGCGACGGCGCCGATTCGGTCCAGGCGAAGCAGATAGCGCTTGGTGCCCCCCGCACGCCGCGGCCGATCGGCCACCAGGAACAGCACAGGCCCTTTCTCGACCAGCGCCAGCGGCAGGACATCGAACTGCGACGCGCCGCTGTCCAGCCGCGCGCTGCGATACGCGACCGTGATGCAGGCATCGCGATACAAGGCATCGAGCACGCCATCGATAACGTTCTGTTCGATCGCTGGCGCGATCAATGGATAGCCCACCTCGATGCGTGTGGTCTTGCCGAGCCACGCATTGGCCGCGCTCAGCGGCGTGGCGGCGGCGCTTTCCCGCAGCACGCGCACCGCGCCATCGAAGTAGTCCTCGAGTCCGCTCGCGATCGTGGCGGGCACATGGCGATTCGCGAGCTGACGCAGCTTGAGCAACGCCACGGCAAGATCGACGGGCGGCCGCAGCGCGTCCTTGTTGACGGACAGCCCCGATACGGAGCGCCATTCCCGATGGATATCCTCGCCGCGCCGTTCCGCGAGCCGCTGCCGCTCGAGGCGCTCGAATGCACGTGTCACTTTCTTGGGATACGCACTGCTATCCCGCGCGATGACCTCGCGAATCAGATCGCCCGAGCGCTGCCATTTTCCTTCGTGGACGCGCAGGACCTTGAGGGTGAGGTAATCGAATTCGGTCAGAGACATAAGACAGTGAGGCAAGACAAGCGGCTGCCAATCTAGGCAACGATGGGGCGGCCTGGCTATCCCTCCGATGTCGGGTATCGATCGCCTCAAGTTTGCCCGGCTGCGGACGATGAGGGATAGATGTCACCGTCGAACAAGAACATGCATATAGAGACGATCGACGCGCCATGGCGCGCGCTGGAACTCGCGCTGGCAATGCACGGTAGCAGCCCGCTCAATCCACCCGCCACGATGGAAGCCATCGAACAGCTACAGCGGCATGTGGCCATCGCATTGCCGCAGGACTATGTCGACAGCCTCCGTCTGCACGACGGGCAGGCCGCCAACACGCCGTGGCTGTTCCCGGAGGGCGAGCTTCTCTCGTCCTCGCGCGTGATGCGCCGATGGAGCATCTGGCACGACCTCTGGCAGAGCGGCGAACTCAGCGAGGTCGCGGCGATCGCCGACGACGGGATATTGCCCACCTGGTGGCATCCCGGATGGATTCCTTTTACATACAACGGCGCCGGCGACCATCTCTGCGTCGATATGTCCCCCGCGCCGGGCGGCACGGTGGGGCAAGTGATCACGCTCTGGCATGACGACGGCAAGCGCACGCGGGTCGCGCACAGCTTCGCCGAATGGTTCACGCACGCTGTCGCGCAACGGTACTAGGCACACAAGGCGACTCATGCGAGAAACCGCAACGCAAATGCGCGAGGCACGGCTGCAGCGTCTGTTCGACGATTGTCAGCGGCAGGTCCTGCAGCAGGTGATCGGCCCATTCGGCCTGTCCATGGCGATGTTCGACGACAAGACCGGCGGTAGCGTCACCACGACGCAGAATTTCGCGAAGGGCGTGGTGGCGAGCGACGACGACAAGGTGCGCTACGACCGCTACCGGCAAAGCGCCGACGCATACGACCGTGGTGCGTACGAGGTCAGCGACAAAGACTGGCAGGCACGGCGCGCGAAGCACAGCGCGTCGGGCATCGACGGCTATACGGGGCAAACGCTCTCCGAGGATAGCGACCTCGACCACATCATGCCGGTGAAGTCGATCGCAACTGACGCAAAGACCCACCTGTCGCTGGGCGACGTCAAGGATGGCAAGGCTGACGTCGGCAGGATCAAAGCGATGGTCAACGACGACAGCAACCTCGTCATGACCGATGGCAGTCTGAACTCGTCCAAGCGGGATCTCGATGCCATGAAGTGGGCGGCCGCGAAGAAGGCCGGCGGCGATGGCCAGACCAACGCCGAGCACTATGGTGTTGACGAAGCGAAGCTGGAAGAGGCCTACCAGACAGCGAAGAAGAACATCGACACGACCGTCGACAGGAGCCTGCTCAAGAAGCAGGCTGGTGAAGTGCTGAGCACGGGTCTGGATCAGGCGGGCCGCATGGCCGTACGGCAGGCACTGGGCCTGCTTCTGACCGAGCTCGTCAATGGCTTGTTCAACGAGTTCAAGGTGCTGATCCGCCGCGGTGTCGCGGCCGGCAAATCGCTATTCGAGGAAATCAAGGAACGTCTGGCGCGTGTCATCCAGCGCGTGGCGGCGAAGCTGCCGGACGCGATGAGCCAGTTGCTGGAAGGCGGCGTGAGCGGATTCATGAGCAACCTGTTGACGTTCCTGATCAATTCGTTCGTCACCACCGCGCAGCGGATCGTCACGGCGCTCCGTGAGGTGCTGCTAAGCCTCTATCGCGCGTTCAAGATGGTGGCCATGCGTCCCGCCGACATGACGCCGCGCGAGGCCATGCAGGAGGCGCTCAAGATCCTGTCGACGGCCGTCACCACGGTCGCAGGCGTACTGCTCACGGAGAGCGTGGCAGCGTTCATGATGAGCGTGCCGTTCCTGGCGCCATTTGCGGACGTGGTGGCACCCGCGCTGGTCGGCATTCTGACGGGCCTGCTGTCGGCCTACCTCGCGTTCGTGATCGACTCGGCGTTCGACCGCCACGCGCTCAACGAACGGGCATTGGACCAGTTGATGGAAGACGCGCAATCGCGCGCGAAGATGGCCGATGCGCTGCAGGAGAACTACGTGCTGTCATTGCGCGCCTTCGAGCAGTGTGCGCAGGCCATTCGCGGCTACGTGGAGATCGGGGAAGCCTACGGCACCGCCGGCCGCGCCGCCGCCGCCACGCTGGCTAGCCTGGAGAGTACGAACCAGGCCACACGCGAGCAGATCGCACGCAGCGACGCAACGGTCGCCTACATAGCATCGACGCAGGTCGACATCGAAACCTTCCTGAACAACCGATAAACAGGTATTCAAAGCATGAGTTACGCTGGCAAACACGAATTGCAGATCGTTGAGGCATTTTCCACGGTGGAGCTGCCGCAGCAGATCTTCGCCGCGGGAAAAATTCCCGAACTGATCCAGCGGATGGCGGATGCCCGCAGCGAGATCGACGACGACGGGGCGCGCCTGTCGCGCCTGCGCCGCGAGAAGGCCGACGGCAATTTCGTCACCAACTGGTGGAACGACCTCGACGACCGCATCCAGAGTGCGAGCCTCGACCTGAGCCAGTCGATCGGCAGCCTGACACAACGTTCGGCCGAACTGCTGGTCATCAACACGGCCATCTCGAAGGTACTGAGCGACCAGCAGGAAACCCTGCTGCGCCAGCAACAGGTCCTGCGTTCACAGGCCGACGCGCTGGCCGCTCAGAATACGAAAATCCTCGAGCAGCAAGCGCAGCTGTCCACCCAGCAGGATCAGATCAACGCCGCCAACCAAGGCCTGATGGAGGCCAAGGGCCTCACGCAGGAGCAGGCGATGAAGCTCGTCGGATGCGTGCAGCGCGTGGAGCAGGCCGAAGCGAAGATGACCCAGAGCCATGCAGGCTTGCTCACCGAGATGAACGACCGGTTCGCCAGTGCGTCGAAGTCGATCGTCGACAGTGTGCGCGCGGAGCAGACGACGCAGTCCGCGGGGTTGCGCTTCGCGGCATTTGGTGGGCTGGCGCTAGCGGTCGTATCGCTGGCCGTACAGGCGATCGGCTATCTGCGGTGACCGAAAAAAATATAAGAAAAGTGCCTCGAAATTATCATTTCGGGGCAAACTTCCAGCGCATCTTCGACGCGCGAATTGCCTAGTCAGGGAGTTGAGGATAAGATGGGCGCCAAATTTCGACAAAATTCTGTCGAAATTCGAAGAACAGGGCTTTTTGTCCCGCCTCGAAGCCGCCACTTATGCTGAGCCATCTCGAAATAGAGAACTACATGTCCATCCGCGACACGCAGGTCATCGATCTGCGCGTCCCCGCCAACGTGGACGACACGCCTGAACGCTTTGCCAGCGCCTGGCGCGGTGCGAAAGAGCGCGTACCGAAGGTAGTTGCCTTGTTCGGCCCGAATGCTTCGGGGAAGTCGACCGTTCTCAGGGCGTTGGCGCTTCTCAGCTGGTTCACGCAGCATAGCTTCCAGCTCGCGCCGAACGCGGGGATTCTCGCAGAGCCCTCATGGACGGCGGACAACGCCACTCGTCCCACTCGAATCGCGATCCAATTCAGCGGTCCCGCGGATATCGCCAATGCGGTGGCGGGAGACGAGGACGTTCAGGAGTGCCGCTATTTCTACGAGGTCCAGTTTCACACCCTGGATCGGCGGCGGGTCGTGCTGGCCGAGTCGTTGTATTTCTGGCCTTCGTCGGCGGCTCGAAAGGTGAGGCTGTTCGAACGCAAGGACTCGGAGGTCGTCGCAGGGAAAGATTTTCAGCTCTCGGGGCATGGTCCCGTTCTCCGAAAGATACTGCGCGACAACGCAAGTGTTGTCGCCACACTGGCACAGCTTGAACACAAGCCGTCACTGATGCTCAGAGACGCAGCCTCCCGCATCATCTCGAATATCTTCATCGAGAAGACGGTCATCAACGACGCCGCCATGCTGCGGCTATATCAGGACAATCCGGACATCTTGAGCGGGGTCAACAAGGACCTGACGCGCATCGATCTTGGTATCCGTTCGATGTCCATCACTATGGCGAACGATGGGCCGAGGGCCTTGTTCGAGCATGAAGGACTCATTCATCCGGTGCCTCTGCAACTGGAGAGTCATGGCACGCGGCAATTTCTTCAGATTTATCCGCTTATCGCCGTTGCGCTCAAATTCGGGGGTATCGCGGTGATCGATGAAATGGATTTGGCCATTCATCCACTGGTACTGCCGGAGATACTCCGATGGTTCTACGACGCCGATCGCAACCCTCACGAAGCGCAGCTTTGGATCAGTTGCCAAAATGCTTCTCTTCTTGAATATCTTGCGAAAGAGGAGATCTATTTTTGCGAGAAAGACAACCAGGGAGCCACGGCAGTTTATGGACTGACGGATATCCAGGGGGTCAGAAGAGTCGACAACTACTATCGCAAGTACATGGGCGGCGTCTACGGCGCGGTCCCTAGCCTCGGTTGACCATGCCCAGACAGCTTGCACAACGAAAGCGCGTGTTCGTGGGCTGCGAGGGGGAGAGCGAGCGCAGCTATGTCACGGTACTGCAGCGAATCTTGGGGTTGAACGCTCGTCACCATCTGGTCACGCCCGTGCTGAATGGAGGAGACCCGTTGGCGATTGTCGAAGCGGCTATCAAGGCCTTGCGACAGGAGCGGCAGTTGGCGCGAGACGCGTTCGTTGCGAAGTTCATCCTGTTGGACCGCGACCTCTTGGGGCGAGCACCCGATCGAGATCAGCGGATCGAAAAGTCGGCGGCTGAATACGGATTCCGCCTTATTTGGCAGGACCCTTGTCACGAGGCGCTACTTCTTCGTCATCTCGAGAATTGCCACAATATGAAACCGCCAACTACTGTCGCTTCAGAACGCGCGTTGCTCAAAGAGTGGCCTCGGTACCGCAAGAACATGGCTGCTCAGGAGCTCTCCGAGATCATCCATGCTGCGGCACTTCAACGCATCGCGCGGGTTGAGCCCGCGTTGGCGGAGTTGCTTCAACTCATCGGCCTTTAGCTTCCTGAAGCGTTGCGCGGGGAGGGCGACCCCGGCGCAACGTTGCCCTTATAGCGCGATATCCGGCACCTTCTTCACCACCCCGGGGTTCGCGATCGGGGTGGTGGCGGGGACGATGCCGTCGAGGCTCGGCGGTGCGATGGCCAGTTGCAGCGTTTCCGCCGTGGTCGCCCATTCCGTCGCCAGCATCTGCGGATTCTCGTTGAGCTTCTTGCCGTAGCTCGGCACGATCTCGCGAATCTTCTGCTGCCACGCCGGCGTCTTCATCTGCTCGGGGAACACGCGCTCCAGCAGCGACAGCATGATCGCCGGGGACGTCGAGCCGCCCGGCGATGCGCCCAGCAGCGCCGATACCGAACGGTCGGCGGACACCACGACCTCGGTGCCAAGCTTCAGTACGCCGCCTTTCTCGGGATCGTTCTTGATGATCTGCACGCGTTGGCCCGCTTCCCACAGGCGCCAGTCCTCGTCCTTCGCCTCGGGCATGTAATGGCGCAATGCCGCCATCTTTTCCTCGCGTGACAGCGCCAGCTGCTGCGCAAGGTATTTCACGAGCGCAAACTCGTGAACGCCGACCTGCAACTGCGGCACGATGTTCGACGGCGTTGCCGCCTTGGGGAGGTCGAAGTACGAGCCGTTCTTGAGGAACTTGCTGGACCACGTGGCAAACGGTCCGAACAGGATCACGCGCTTGCCGTCGAGCACGCGCGTATCCAGATGGGGCACCGACATCGGGGGCGAGCCCGTATCCGCCAGGCCGTAGACCTTGGCCAGATGGCGTGCCGCGAGCTCGGGCTTGTCGGTGACCAGGAACTCGCCACCCACGGGGAAGCCGCCATACTGCTTCGCTTCGGGAATGCCCGACAGCTGCAACAGCGGCAGTGCCGCGCCGCCCGCGCCGATAAACACGTTGCGCGCATCCACGGTCTGGATCTTCGTGCCGTCGTTCACGTCGAACGCCGAGACACGCCATGTGCCATCGTCGTTGCGCGTGATCGAACGCACTTCATAGCCGGTGGTGACCTTCACGCCCGACTTGCCCGTTAGGTGCCGGTAGAACTGGCGCGTGATCTCGCCTAGATTGACGTCGGTACCGAGCGGCGAGCGCGTGGCCGTGACCACTTCGTCGGGCTTGCGGCCTTCCATCATGATGGGAATCCACTCGGCGATCTTCGCCGGGTCCGTCGTCATCTCCATGCCGGCGAAGAGCGGGGAAGCCTTCAGTGCTTCGACGCGCTTGCGGATGAACTCGCGATTCTCCTGTCCGAAGACAAGATTCATATGCGGCGTGGAGTTGATGAATTCGCGCGGATTGCCCAGCACGCCCTTGCGGACCTGATGCGCCCAGAACTGGCGGGAGATCTGGAAGTTCTCGTTGATATTGATGGCCTGGGCGATATGGACGTTGCCTTTGTCGTCCATCGGCGTGTAGTTCAGCTCGCACAGCGCGGAGTGGCCGGTGCCGGCGTTGTTCCAGCCGTTGGAGCTTTCTTCGGCCACCTTGTCCAGGCGCTCGAACACTTCGCACGTCCAGTTCGGCTCCAGTTCCTTCAGATAGACGCCGAGCGTCGCGCTCATGATGCCGCCGCCGATCAGCAGCACATCGACGCCACGATCGGCCTTTGCGGCGCGGTACTGGCTACCGAAAAAGTACGAATATCCGCCCCATACCGCCGCGGCGCCTATCGCTGCGCCAAGGAACTTGCGCCGGGTAAAAGGCTCACGGCCGCGCGTCGCGGCCGTGCTGTTGTCCGTCTGAGTCATAGGGGGCTTCACTGTTCAAAGTTGCGCAGATTGTACCCCACCACGAAGAAACGCTAGGTGAAAACCCTAATAAGTGCCGCGTACGGCATACGTTTATCGCTGCACCTTCGACCAATCGGGCAAACCATCGAGATCCGGGCGCATCGTCACGCTCTCCTGCTCGTTGGGATCGGTGCGCGAGATCAGCGCCACGCAGGGCTCGTCGGCGCTGAGGTTGTACGGCAGATGGGGCACCCCGGCGGGGATATAGAAGAAATCGCCAGCGTTCACGACCGCATGATGCTCGAGGCGGTCCCCATACCAGCAGCCCGAGGCACCGCTCATGCCGTAGATCGCGGTCTCGTGCTCGGCATGCATATGCGCCTTGGCGCGCGCGCCGGGCGGAATCGTCGCCAGCTGGAAGTGGATATGCCGGGCGCCGACGGTCTCCGCGGAGATACCCACCGCGTAATGAAGGCCCTGCTTGCCGACGAATTCGGCACCGGGGCGGACGAGTTGGCAGGTGGGGGCGGTCTGATCCGAGGTCATGGCGATAAAAGCGGGCTATCGATGTTCCGAAAGTAGCCGACCGCAGGCCGGCAGCCTTTCAGGAAAAAACGCTTCGATAGCGGAAGAACGCTGCAAGCCGTCGTTACGGCGTACCGCGCTCCGCCGGAACGTCCCGCACCACCTCCGTCAGCTTGCCCGAGTTCATCTCGTAGAAGAACCCATAGAGCTTCACGTTCTTCGGCACGGCGGGACTCGCGCGCAGCAGCTTGACGTCATGCCGGATGGAGTCTTCGTAGTGCCCGATCGCGAGGCTGTCGTGATCGAACAGGCTCTCGATATCGGCGTGATGATGGTCATGAAACTCGCCGATCAGCGTGTCCGGCGTAAAGGCCGTGGCGCCGCAGAACGAGTGATGAACGACCACGACGTTCTGCACGCGGAAGAGGTAATCCATCGTGGCCACCGATTGCAGTGCCGCAATGGCTCTGCCGCCCGCGTTGGACACGGCAAACAACGTGCGCGTGTTGCCGATACGGTTGCCCGCCTCGTCGAGGATATTTTCGCCCGGATAGACCTCGTCGCCGAAATAGTCGGCCACCGCCTGCGGAATCTCCGCGGCGCGGGGATCGAAACAGTGGATCACGATGGTCTTCATCGGGATGAACTGGTTGAACCGGTCCGTGCTGTCCGGCGCGAACCACGATGCATCGAACCACGGTTGCGTCCGGAATTCGTATTCGGAGAACTTCGTCATGTTTTCACTCCACTCGTTGATGGTCATGCATTAGCTTTCGAACGGCGCGTGGTCGAGCAGGTCGCACACATCCGGAATCGCGCAGTCATGCACGTGGCGCCGGCCGATATCGGCCAGCCCCGTGCCAATCGCGGTATGCGGCTTCTTCCTCACGACCTCCGCCAGCGCTTCCTGAAAGGCCGCCTTGAAACCAAGCCGCGGATAAAGCTGCAATACGTCATCGACGAGCGACGGCGCGAGCTCGTCGAGGTTCAGCCCCATCACGTCGACGTGCGCGCCCAGATTGACGAGCGCCACCTCGGGTTCGCGCCGGTCGGCGATGCCCGCGCTGGAATGCAGCGCGATGGCATCCCAAACCAGTTGCGCCCGCGCATCGGCGTAGCCATTGGCACGCAAAAAGCGGCTGGCCGCATCGGCCCCGTCGACCTCGAATCGCTGGTCGGCCATGAAGTCTTCGGTCAATCCGAGGTCATGCAGCAGCGACGCGAGGTAGACCGCCTCCCGGTCATAGGACAGACCACGCTTGCGCCCCAGCAGCTCGGCGAACCACCATGTGCGATGGACATGGTTGAGCATGACGCGCGAATGCACGCGCTCGGCCAGGGCGGCGGCCTTGCGAGACAGTTCGGAGTCCGGGGCGATCACGCCGCCGATCGTGGCAATGGTGTTCACGGTTGACGCTCGATACGAATTTGATGAGAGCAAGTGTAGGCATGCCCGTCATGACACAAATGACTGTTTTCGGTCGATTTGTGCCAGAATGAAAACCCTTCGTCGCCACCCGCTTCAACATGCCGTCCCCAGCACAACCCAGACGCGTGGTCATCCTCGGCCTGCCACCCGTGGATGCACTGGACGTGATCGGCCCGGCGGAGGTCTTCGCCAACGCGAACCGCATCCATCACGCCAGGAAGCCGCCATACGTGCTCGAGCTCGTCTCCGCGAACGACGAGACACGCGTGGAGAGCGAAACGGGCATCGCGCTGATGGGCCACCGAACGCTGGATCAGGAGCGCAGGGCCGCCAGGCCGATCGACACCCTGATCGTCGCCACGGGATTCAGCGCGATCGGCGCCGCCGACCCCGCGGCGATTGCATGGATCCAGAAGCGGGCAACAACGGTGCGCCGCATGTGCGCCATCTGCGTCGGCGCTTTCGCGCTGGCCGAGGCCGGCCTGCTCGACGGCCGCAAGGCCACGACGCACTGGGGCGCCGCACAGCGGCTGGCCGAGCGGTATCCCAAGGTCGACGTAGACCCCACGCCCATCTGGATCAAGGACGGCAACGTCTACACCTCGGCCGGGGTCTCGGCCGGCATCGATCTCGCCCTCGCGCTGGTGGCCGAGGACCTTGGCGACGAGATCGCACTGGCCATCGCCAAAGAGCTCGTGCTCTATCTGCGCCGCCCAGGCGGGCAGGCCCAGTTCAGCACCACGCTGCGCTCGCAGAACACACCGGGCTCGACTCTGGAACGGCTCTGCCGCTGGATTGCGGAGAACCTGAACGCGGACTTGAGCGTGGAAGCGCTAGCCAGCCGGTCCGCCATGAGCGTGCGGACCCTGATCCGGCTGTTCCAGCGGGAGCTGAACACCACGCCGGCACGGTATGTGGAAGAAGTCCGCATCGAGGCCATCCGCCGGGCGCTGGAGATGGGCGGCAGAACGATCGAGGACATCGCGCGGCGCCATGGCTACCAGAGCGTGGACGTATTGCGCAAGGCGTTTATCCGGCGCGTGGGCATCAGCCCGAGGGACTATCTCAAGCGCTTCACGTCGGAGCCGGCGTCTGGCTGACGTGCTGCACCGCACCGCGCAAATTTGTTCGCGCGGGGTAGAGCCGGGGTGGAGCCGGGGTAGAGCAATCGACGCGCCACCGCGCTCACCACATCCCCATCCCCGAGAAAGGCCGCCCTCCGAATGCGGCCAAGGTAATGACAGTGCACTGAACCTGCACTGCACCAATTCATGACGCGACGTAATGTCCATACGTTTGCGAATCAGCGTTCGATTCCTATGCTTCGTACCGCGAGCAAACCAACGGCTCGCGGGACGTTCTTTCAAGGAGACAAGCGATGAGAGCATTCCAGCTTGGACTGATTGGCGCGGCCATCATGGCGGCGATTTTTCCTTCCATCGGGGTAGCGCAGGGCAACGACGACGCGTCGTCGTTCCGACGAGGAAACTCCGCGCAGCTGGCCGCGATGGTCAAGGCGCGACAGCATTTCTTTGGCCCCGAGAATGTCGACGAGCGGACCGGCAAGGTCCGCGAAGACAAGGTCATCTTCTCGTGGTTCAGCGTGGCGTCGTTCGCCGTGGCCGCGAAAGGCCGCGTCTTCCTGCTCGACTCGTACATCTATCGGCTCGCGGACAAGCGCGCCTACGTCCCGGCGACCGTGCAGGATCTGGTCGACGTCCGCCCCGAATTCATCTTCCTCGGGCACGGTCATGGCGACCATGCCGACAACGCCGCCTATATCGCGAAGCTCACGGGCGCCACGATCTACGGTGCCGCGGAGCACTGCGATGCCATGAAGGGCGACGCCGCGCGCATCTTCGGCGCGGGCACCACCGTCAAGTGCGAAGCCATCACGACGGCCGGTTCCGCGCCGGGCGCCGAGGTCAAGACGCTGCGGCCGCTCGCGCCGGATCTCTGCATCACCGCGTGGAAGCACGTCCATTCCGCGACGGTGCCCGTGGACCCCGCCTACCCGCCGAATCCGATCAACCCCGTGCGCGACCCGCGCGTGGACACGCTGTTCCCACCGAATCCCGCGCCCGCGCTCGATACGCGTACCAACGCGGGCGTAGGCGGCCCGATTCCGATCATGTACCAGTTCACGGTCGGCGGATCGGACTTCACGTTCACATGGCACGACACGGCCGGTCCGCTGAAGGAACAGGCGCCGGCGCTGCTGCAATTCTTCACCACGCTGCCGAAGACCGACGTCGAACTCGGCGCGGGCGTGAGTATCGGCGAAGCGAACAATGGCGTGCGCGATATCACGATGTATATCCAGGCGTTGCAGCCCAAGGTCTTCTTCATGGACCACACCGATAACTTCAATATTGGCGCATCGATGTTCTATCTGCAGGCCATTCAGCGGCAATTCGATATCTTCAATATCCCGGCCGCCGACCGGCCGGAAATCCGCGGCCTTCATGACCCGTACGACTATGTGCGCCCGGGCCTGATGACCTTTAATTACCGCGACGATTACTGGCGCGATTCCCGCCGTGGCAATCGCCATAGCCGCTATTGCTCGGGTTAAAGATCTGACGCGGCTTCGCATCGGGCGGATTTGGCCTTATGCTTCCATGGCTTACCACGACAAGGAAGATAATGAGAGCCAAATCCGCCCGCCAGATCGGCATGCTGGTCGCCACGTCATGCATGACCATCGGCGCTGTGCAGGCCGCAGCCCTGACACCAGAAGCCGCACAGACCCAGGCCGCGGCCAGCTACAAGGAATATCTGGACCTGCTGAGCATCCCCAACGATTCGATCGTCCCCGAGGATATCCAGCGCAACGTCGCGTGGCTCGAACAGGCGTTCAGGAAGCGCGGCTTCACGACGCAATCGCTCGACAACGACGGCAAGCCGATGCTGTTCGCCGAGTATCCCGGCAAGCAAGCCAATCGCAAGACGGTCCTGTTCTATATGCACCTGGACGGCCAACCGGTCATCCCGTCGCAATGGCAACAGAAGAGCCCGTGGACGCCGGTGCTGAAGCAGAAGGGCGCCAATGGCAACTGGGAAGAGATCGATACCAGCAAGCTGTTCTCGGGCACGGTGGACCCCGAATGGCGCGTCTTCGGCCGCTCGTCTTCCGATGACAAGGGCCCCATCATGATGATGCTGGCCGCGATCGACGCGCTGAAGGGCGCCAACGGCCAGCCGGCCGTGAACGTCAAGGTCATTCTCGACAGCGAGGAAGAAAAGGGTTCCCCGTCGATCGCCAAGGTCATGAAGGCCCACCG
This sequence comes from Cupriavidus sp. OTU4054, assembly GCF_038440175.1. Taxonomy (NCBI): domain Bacteria; kingdom Pseudomonadati; phylum Pseudomonadota; class Betaproteobacteria; order Burkholderiales; family Burkholderiaceae; genus Cupriavidus; species Cupriavidus sp. OTU4054. Next base: position 89,644 of record NZ_JASATF010000004.1, on the reverse strand, counting down.
AGACCTGCTGGCCTGCGACGCGATCGTGATCCACGACGGCCCGATGCATGCCACGAACCGCCCCACGCTGGTGTTCGGCAACCGCGGTGCCGCCAAGGCCAGGCTGGTCGTCTACGGCCCGAAGTCGCCGCTGCACAGCGGCCACTACGGCAACTACGCGCCCAACCCCGCGCAGCGCCTGGCCACGCTGCTGGCCTCGATGAAGGACGACACGGGCCGCGTCACGATTCCGGGCTACTACAGCAAGGTCAAGCTCGGCGAAGCCGAACGCAAGATCATGGCCGCCGTACCCGACGACGAGGCCGCCCTGAAGCGCCGCCTCGGCATCGCGCAGACGGACAAGGTCGGCAAGAACTATCAAGAGGCGATGCAATACCCCTCGCTGAACGTCCGCGGCATGGCCGCGGCGGCGGTCGGCGACAAGGTTGCCAACATCGTCCCGGACAAGGCCGAGGCCGAACTGGACCTCCGCACGACGCCCGATTCCGACGCCGCCTACCTCGGCAAGCTGGTGGAGCAGCATATCGTGAAGCAGGGCTACCACCTCGTCTCGGGCACACCGACCGACGAAGACCGCGCAAAGTATGACAAGCTGGCGAGCTTCACGTATCAGAGCGAAGGCGGCAACGCGGCCGGATCGCCAATCGATTCCGGCGTGGCCAAGTGGGCGTACGCGGCGCTGACGGGAACGTTCGGCACCCACCCCGATCCGGTGCGAATCCGGATGATGGGCGGGACGGTGCCGACGGCGGAGATCGTCGAGGTCCTGAAGGTGCCGTTCGTGATCGTGCCGTTGGTGAACGCGGACAACAACCAGCATGCGGCGAACGAGAACTTGCGGCTCGGGAATTATTCGAGTGGGGTGAGGACGATGTATGGGCTGCTGACGGAAGGGTTCTAGGAGAGATATCGGCCCGCGTTGAAGTTCATGACGATGACCATGTTCAGCGCGGCCACCCCGATAAAGGACCATGCCGCGCTGGCGCCCCCGACGGACCAGGCCGAGGCGAGCAAGATCATCAGGTCGAATACGAGCAGGGTACGTCCGACCGGAAGTCCTCGCGTCTGGAACAGGCGCATGGCGACGATACTGGTGCCTCCCGCGCTGAAGCCGTGGCGGAAGATGATCAGGAAGCCGACGCCGAGCAGCAACCCGCCGGCGATGGCGGCATAGGCTGGGAACTCGGCGTCGATATGCAGCAGCTCCGGCTGCAGATTGCTGAGGGCGGAGAGGGTGGCGATTCCGGCCAGCGCCTTCACGGTGAAGATCCATCCCATGCGGCGCGCGGACATGACGAAGAAGGGAAGGTTGATCAGGAAGAATGCCGTGCCGAACGGCACGTGCCAGACGTAATGCGCAAGGAAGGCAAGGCCCGCCACGCCGCCCACGAGCAGATGGGACGCCTTGAGTATCTGCACGCCGAGCGCGGCGAGCATGGCGCCGACCAGCAGCGCGACGATATCCTCCAGATAGGTGTGTTGGGCGGCGCCGAAGCCAAAGATGTGTTTCATGATGCCGATGCGAGCGTTGATGTCGAGTGAGCGTCGATGTCGACCGTGCGGTACGGCCTGCGCCGTGCCCGAAAGCGGGCAGGCCGCAGGCCCCTCGTATGGGAAGCGACGATCAGAAGATGTGCTTGATGCCGATGACCACGCCGGTCTGGTTCGCGCCCGCTGCGACCCGCGTGCCGACAGCCGCGCCTGTGGTGGCTGTCCCCCGGTTGTTCACATAGGTGGCATTCGCGTAGGCCATCGTGCGTCGCGAGAGCCCGTACTGCAGCGCAAGCACATAACTCAGCGTGTCGTTGCCGGATTGACGCCTGTCGTTCCAGTAAGCGCCGCCGCGCAATACGAGCCTGGGATGGAACTTGTAGTAACCGCCGAGCCAGTAGAGATTCGCGCGATACTGCGGCGCGGTCAGGTCGCTCTGGAGATAGCGATAGCCCGCGACCACGCCGGCCGACGCAAAGTCGTAGCTCACGGCCGTCGTGTAGCGGCGCTCCAGGGAACCGGCGGACGCGGCTGTAGTGCCGCGCCGTTGATCATAGGCGGCTGCCATCGATAGCGCATTGCCGTTGTACCGCGCACCGACGCTCATCTCCTGTCCCACGCGCAGGTTGCCGGGCACTTCCGAACCGTTCGCGATCGTCGAGTCATAGCCGGTGCTGTACAGCGCGGTCACGGCGACCGGGCCGATGTCGCGCCAGATCTTGACGGCGTTGTCGACGCGGTTGGTGAACTGCGCATCCTGCGCCAGAAGGCCGTAGGTGGTGTAGCGCGTCGGCTCGAACGCGGGAAACAGGTCATAGAGCGTGTTGACCTGCCGCCCCAGCGTGATGCGCCCCCAAGCGGAGTTCAGGCCAACCCAGGCCTGACGGCCGAACAACCGGCCACCTTGCACCGATGTCCCCGTATCGGTGGCAAAGCCGCTTTCGAGCGCGAAGATCGCCGACATGCCGGACCCAAGATCTTCCTTGCCACGGAGCCCCCAGCGAGAGCCCGCGGTATTGCCGGACGACACGCGGTACACATTGTCCTGGCCCCGCGCGTTTGCGTGGCTCATATACTCGATGCCGGTGTCGACCACGCCGTATAGCGTGACATTGCTTTGGGCATGCGCTCCGGCTGCCGCGGCGATGACTGTGCCGACAACCGCGGCTTGTGGAAGAAACTTCATGTGTCACCTGATTGACTGGGCGGCGTTATGCCGCCGGGGTTCGATGGATCGATTGCGGCGTGCGCAATCATGGTGATTCCGGGAACGCGTGCTGCGTCGCATCTGACCTGCGTCAGCCGGATACCAAGAGAGAAAGCGAGTGCAGTGCCGGTCTTCATGCCTCTGCGGCGAGACTTCCATGCGAGGCCGGCATGCTGGACGGTATGGGCGCGGACGATCGTGGCTCGTTGCGATCCACAGCCGGGGTTCTCCCGGATGGCTACCCGATAAACGTGTCCGGCAGCGCGGACTCGGAGAATCGGCCGGGCTTGTCACCGCGATGCAGCGATCCGCTCAGGCACCGCGGCGCGCGCTACGGATCGGATTGGTGCAGGATGCGACGTGTTTGGGAGATCCCGCACGGCTGTGGAGCCGATGCAGGATGCGGGCGGCGGGGAGGGAAGTCAGAACGTCGCGCGAGGCAGTTCGGCTTCGGTAAAGACGAGATAGGCGCGGGCGTCGTCGGGAATCGGCGGCAGCGAAGCGTTCCAGTCCTGCCATTCGGCGCGCATCGCCGCAAGGCGCTCGGGGTGCAGGTGCCGCAGGTTGGCGCGTTCGCGCGGATCGGCATCGAGGTTGAACAGATACTCGTTGCCGTCTACCTGAAGATACTTCCAATCGCCGTGGATCAACGCACGTTGCATGCGATGCTTCATGCGCCAGCACAGATTGCGAGCGGGCATCGCCGTGCCGTCTCGCAAATGGGGCAGCAGGCTGACACCATCGAGCGGATAACTCGGATGCGGCGCGACGCCGGCGGCGTCAAGCAGGGTCGCAGTCCAGTCCATGGTGAGGTTGGGCGCATCGCTGACCCGACCGGGGGCGATGGCCCGCGGCCAGCGCGCGAGAAGCGGCACACGAATGCCGCCTTCGAGCAAATCCATCTTCTGTCCCACGAAAGGCCAGTTGTTGGAAAAACGTTCACCGCCGTTGTCGCTGGTGAAGACGATCAGCGTGTCGTCCGACAGGCCCGCTTGCGCAAGTGCCTCGAGGACCCAGCCGATGCCTTCATCCATATGATGGATCATGCGTTGGTAGGTCTCGAGCGAGCCGCCGTCCAGATGCTTGCCTACGCCTGCAATCCGCGCCGATTCCGCATGATCGTCGCGCGTCAGCCAGGGCCAATGCGGCGCGCTGTAATGCAGGCTAAGCAGGAATGGCTGGTCCCTGGGCTGCTCGCCAATCCATGCGGCAGCCTTTCTGCTCAACATGTCCGTGAGGTAGCCGGCTTCGTCGATCGGCGTTTCGTCCTGCCAGAGGTCTGGCTGGCCGCGAGGATTGCAGTGCGCGAAGTAGTCGTTACCGCCAGCGTGGAAGCCGTAGAACGTCTGATAGCCCGATTGGCGAGGCGAGAAGTGGGGTGGATAGCCCAGATGCCATTTGCCGAAGAGGGCGGTCCGGTAGCCCTGCCCGGCGAGCAGCGAGGCCAGCGTGGGATGGCTCGGCGGCAGGCCGAGCACCTTGTCGGCCGAGACCGTGGGCAACGGCTCTTCGGCGCCGCCGCGCAACCGGTATTGCCAGCGGCCGGTCGCAAGCGCAAAACGCGTGGGCGAGCACACGGCGGAGTTTGCGTACCCGCGCGTGAATCGCACGCCTTCGCTGGCCATGCGGTCGAGATTAGGCGACACATCCGCGGGCCTGCCATGGCGATCGCGGGCACCCGTACAGCCAAGGTCGGCATAGCCGAGATCGTCGGCCAGTATGAAAATCAGATTCGGGCGTGTTCCCGCTGTCATGGAGAGCTCCTTCCAATGCTGTGGCGATTGCACTCAGTCGAGGGAAATCTTCGCGCGGTGCGCGAGCGCCTTGAACTTGTCGAGCGACGTCACGGTGAATGCCTGCGATTCCTTGGGCGACAGCTTGCCGGCCACCTGCCCGGACGCTGAAAGAATCGTCTTGACCTCATGCGTCTGTACCGCATCGTTGATCGCGGCATTGAGCTTTGTCACGATCTCCGCATCGGTACCAGCGGGAACGGCGGCGACGAAGAACTGCGCAGCATCGTAGCCCTTCAGGCCTGCCTCTTCCATCGTCGGCACATCGGGCAGGCTGTCGATGCGAAAGCGCGTCGTCACCGCATAGGCCTTCAGCTTGCCTGCCTTGATTTGCGCGAGAACCGGGGTCACACCGAGCATGCCGAGCGAAACCTGTCCGCCGAGCACGTCGCTGATGGCCTGGCCGCCGCCCTTGTAGGGGATATGGACCATCTGCGTGCCGGCGAGCGAGTTGAGCAGTTCGCCAGCCAGGTGCTGGCCGGTCCCCGTGCCGGAACTGGCGTAGCTCCATTTGCCGGGCTGCTTGCGCATGACGGCAATCAGGTCCTGCAGCGTGGCCGGGGCATTGGCCGCCGAGCCTACCAGCACGATCGGCCCCTGCGACATCAGCGAAACCGCGCTGAGCTCGCGTCCGATCTCGGGTTGACGCGTGGTCTGCAGGATGGGACCGGGGAACGTGACGAGCGTGTAGCCGTCGTGCGGGGCGCGCGCGGCGGCCTGCAAGGCGAGCGCGCCCGATGCGCCGGGCCTGTTCTCGATGACAATCGACTGGCCTATCTTGTCGGAAACCGTCTTGGCGATGGTACGTGTCAGCACGTCCACGGTGCCGCCGGGCGCGAAGCCGACGAACCAGGTGATGGGCTTGGCTTTCGGCCAGGCGGTGCCGTCGGCGTGAGCGGAGAGCGCGGCAGCGCAGAGGAGCACGGCAACGCCGAGCTGGCGGGTAACGAGAGATTTCAGAGACATGGCGTATGGAGAAGAAGCGTATCGGTCGTATTCGGGCGTGCGCTGGCCACTTTGCTAACGGCGTGCGGGCGCCGCGTTGCCCTCGGGATCGTCGGGTTCGCCGGGTGCGGTATTCGGGAACTCGGCGACGCTTTGGTTGAACGTCCGGATCAGCCGCAGGATTGGCCCCATGACCCAGGTGTTGAACACCAGGACGTCTGTCTCCTCCTTCGGGTCGCGCGTGATGTTGAACAGGTACGGCGACTCCAGTTTTCCTTTTCCTTCGTTGACTTCGGGTTCCCAGTAGAAGTGGAGCTTCCAGTCGCGCCACTTCACGGCACGGAGCTCGTTCTTGATATAGAAGGGAAACCCTTCCCGCGCCGACTTCGCGCCGTCGAGGAACAATCCGCGCTGATCGACGCCGTCGATGGGGCGGTCGTCGGGCAACGGGGCGCCGGCGAGGCGGATCAGCGTTGTGAAGATGTCCGTCACATGCACGATCTCGTTGCTGATGGCGGGCGCGATCCGGCCCGGCCAACGCACGATGAACGGCACGCGCAGGCTGCCCTCCATGGCCGTGTGGTAAGTGCCGCGCCAGGGTCCGGCCGTGCCACGGTACGGCGCGCGAAATTCGGGACCGTTGTCGCTGCAGAACACGAAGATCGTGTCGTCGCGCTGGCCCAGCGCGTCGACGGCATCGATGATCTGGCCCACGCGATGGTCCATCTCCATCATGGAGTCCGCGAAGTCGCCGTGCCCGCTCTTGCCCGCGAAGTCCGGATGCGGCAGCGTGGGGAAGTGCAGGTGGACCAGCGGAAGATAGAGAAAGAACGGCTGTTGGCGATCGACGGCGCCGCGCATGAAGGTCACCGAGCGCTCCACGAGTTCCGCGTCGATGGTGCGCCGGCTGTCGAGGTCATAGAGCCTGACATTCTCGGAGGGCGTCCCCGCCTTGCCGGCCATGATGTAAGGGAGGTCCGCCACGGTTGGGTCGTAACCGACGCTCGATGTGAACTGGCTTTCGTCGGTGGTGCGCGGGATGCCATACCACTCGTCGAAGCCGCGATCGGAAGGAAAGCGGCCGTCGATATCGCCGAGGTGCCACTTCCCGAAGTGCGCCGTCGCATAGCCGGCCGCCGACAGGGCCTGCGCGAGCGTGCGTTCCGTGCGCTTCAGGCCCTGTGGCAGCCCGGGGGGCACCGATTGGAGGCAGCCCGTTCGGATGGGATGGCGCCCCGTCATGAGCGCCGAGCGTGTCGGCACGCAATCGCTCTCGACATTGAAGTTCTGCAGCAGCAACCCCTCTCGCGCGAGAGCATCGATGCGCGGTGTCGGCGCCCCGCGCAGCGCACCGCCTCCGTAGCAGCCGAGTTCTCCCCAGCCGAGGTTGTCGGCGACGATCAGCACAATGTTTGTCTTCGTTGTTGGCATGTTCATGGTTCGCTTTGGTATGGCGGTCGGCCGGCGGTCCGCGGCGTGCCCTGCGGCCCCGGCTCCGCACGCTGGCCCGCAAGATGCTTCGTCAGCATCGATTCCGTCCGGTCCTGCGCTTCAGATCAAGCAAGAGCCCGGCCCATGGCCATGCCTTGACGGGCATGCCTTCATGCACAAATAGAATGGTCTTCAATCCCGCCGATATCTCCGCATTCCTCGCCGTGGTCCGGCACGGCAACGTAAGCCGTGCCGCTGTTGACATCGGCATTACGCAGCCGTCGGTGTCGAAAGCGCTGCGCCGTCTTGAAGACGAAATTGGTGTCTCGCTGTTCGAGCGTGGCGCGCATGGCGCGCGGCTGACGAGCGAGGGGCACCTGTTTGTGGAGTCGGCGCACCGGTTTGAGCGCCAGTACGCCGAAATGGTGCGTAGTGCCGGCGAAATGCGTGCGCGCTATTCCGGCTTGCTGCGTATCGGTGTCACCAGTCCCGCGAGCGACAGCCTGCCGCTGCGCGTGCTGTCGGAGATGATCGGCAAGCGGCCCGGCATGCGCGTGTCGCTCGTCATCGGCAAATCGGATGCGCTCAATGTCGCCGTGGAGTCCGGAGACCTGGATCTGGCCGTGGTGCCGTCCTATCCGGGCTACTCGTTCAGTTGCGCGCAGATGGAAGTCGGGGAGGACCAGATGCGTGTGGTGGCGCGGGCAGATCATCCGGTGTTCGCAATGTCGAATGCCGGTATCGCCGATCTGCGGGAGTTCGGTTGGATCATGCCGAACCGGCGAAGCGTGGCGCGCAAGCTGATGGGGGAGATCTTCGAGCGCGAGGCCGCACCGTCACCCCGGGTCGTCGTGGAAGTGGACTATGTGTCCGATGCCGTCATGGGGCTCATCATGGCGACAGACCTGCTGGCCCTGGTGCCGGCGGCCGCGCTTCGGGGATGGCTCGGCCGCGTCGTGCCCGTCCAGATGCCGCAGATGCTGATCCAACGCACCTTCGTGCTGCTGTCCCATCCTTCCGGGAAATGGTCGCCGCTGATGCAGACGTTCCGCGACATCCTGATCCGATCGCGACCGGAACAAATCGAATAAGAGAACACGAATAAGAGAACGCGAATAAGAGAACGCGAGTAAAAGAACTCGCGTAAGAGCGGCGGGTGGTATATGCCCAGCAGGCATGCCTTTCACGTTCGACGGGAATGTCGGACATCGGCAGCGAGGGCTATAGTCTGCGGAACTCCGCTCCGCGGATCCCCACACTACCGCTGGCCATAGAGATGCCTCGTCCCCACGTTTTCTTGCATGAACGCGAACCGGTTCGGCCGGCGCCACCGTCGCTACCGCGGAAGAAGGATTGGCGTCTCGAGGGTGAGGACCCGGATTACCGGTTCACCCTCGCGAACGAGCGGACCTTCCTTGCGTGGATTCGAACCGCGCTGGCAATCCTGGCCGGAGGGGTCTTGCTCGAGCAGTTTGCAAACAAGCTCGCATCGATGACGGTCTCGGCGATATCCATCGGCATGTGCGCGGTGGCGATGGCGATGAGCCTTCAATCCTATCGTCGGTGGCGTGCGAACGAGATTGCGATGCGGCACAAGCAGAGCCTGCCGACTTCGTCCGCCATTCGCATGTTGTCCATCGGCCTGGTGGCCGCCGGCGCGGCGTTGATCGGGACCTTCGTGTGGACGACCCGGTAGGCGGGGCGCGCCTTCCCGATCCAGGGAGGCAACCGGAGCGGACAGCGCTGGCATGGACGAGAACTTCGGCCGCTGTCCTGGCCAACGCACTCGCCATTCTCCGCGGCGGCTTTGCCGACGGTTCACTGCCCCTGATGCTGCTCGGCGCTCTTTGTCTCGCTACGGCGTCCGGTGTCTGGTTATGTGGACGCCATCGATCGCGCGCGGTCCTTCTCCACACGCGCCGAAGCGCCGGTTTCCCGCCATGGATCGTTGCGGCCGCGGCGATGCTTTCCAGCATCGGCGGACTCGTCGAGGTCGTTGTTCGCGTCACGACCTGACGAAGCGTCGCGGTTGACGTTCACTCCATACCCATGGCGTTCTTGCGGATCACGTCTTTCCAGAGCGTGTTCTCCTGCGCGACATAGGTCGTCATCTCCGCCGGCGACTTGAGTAACGGCGTCATCCCCCGCGCGTTCATGGTTTGCACGATCGCGGGGTCATGGAGGGCGGCATCCAGCGCCGCGGCCAGCTTGCCGAGCACCGGGGCCGGGGTCCGGGCCGGGACGAACAGGCCGAACCATGTGCTGACCTCGAAGTTGGGCACGCCGAGTTCGGCGAAGGTCGGCACGCTGGGCAGCAACGGCGACCGCTTTGCGCTGCTGATGGCGATCGGCACGACCTTGCCCGCGCCCACCTGCGGCAACGTGGTGGGCAGCGGGTCCATCAAGAAGTCCACCTGGCCGCCCAACAGGTCCGCCATCGCCGGGCCGCTACCCTTGTAGGGCACATGCAGCATCGATATGCCCATCTGCATATCGAAGTAGGTCATCTGCACATGATGCGAGGTACCGGGTCCCGCCGAGCCATACGTCAGGCTGCCGGGACGCATTTTCGCTTCCGCCACCACGGCAGCGAGGTTCGGATACTTGTCGCCGCGCCCCGTGATCAGCACGCTCGGCACCGAAGCAATGCCACCGATTGGTGCGAAATCAGTCATCGGTGCATACGGGACGGACTTCATCATATGCGGGACCACCGCCATGGTGCTCGCCGCGCCCAGCAGTACCGTATAGCCATCGGGCTCCGCACGGGCCGCGGCGGCAGTACCGATCGTGCCGCTGGCGCCGGGACGGTTGTCGATGACGAAGCTGACATTGAGGATCTCGCCCATTTTCTGGAAGATCGGTCGCGCCACCGTATCGTTGATGCCGCCGGGCGGGAACGGCACGATCACGCGGATCGGCTTCGACGGAAACGGCGTCTGCGCCGCGCCCAGCAGTGGCCAGCCCGAGGCGGCGGCGGCCATGCAAAGGACGGCAAGCCGCAAACGCTGGCGCAACCTGGTACGGCGGGGCAATGCGATGCACATACGAAAGCTCCTGTTTCCTGAGTGGGGTGACAACCGTGCCCGCATCCGTTTAGCGAGATCCATGCCTGACAGCACTGCTGCCTTCAGGTACCCACGCGCAACGGGCTGCGCAGCTTGCGCAGCACCGCGAGTACGCTCTGCGCCGTAATGCGGCCGGTCTTGGGGTTCTCGGTGGGGATGTTCTGGATGCGCAGCGAGAACGAGGCCGCATCCGAGTCCACCTCGATCTCGTGCGTGTTGCGCGTCAGCGCCGGATCCGCCCAGATCTCGAGTTGCGTGCGGTCCGGACCGATGCCCGCCAGCGCCAGCGCCACCACGACGTTGAGGTTGGCGGGGAAGCCCTTCGCCGCTTCCCGCGCGGTGCCCGAGAAGATCTTGATCGGCTCGGTCACGTCGTCGATATCGATGTTGTTGTTCACGAGGTACGGCGCGCCAACCAGCCCGCGCACGGGCTTGCGCGTGATCATCCTGACCGAGTGGATGGTCCCCTCGGCGGCAGCGGTCACGGCGTCGAGCCCCAGCAGCGCACCGGTCGGCACGATGATCTGGCCGCCATGCGCGCGCGCCAGATCCACGAGGTCCATGCGGTCGAGCAGCGCACCACAACTCAGCACGATGACCGTCTTGCCCGCACGCAGCACCGGTTCGGCGATCGCGCCCACCAGCTCCGCGGGTGCGCATTCGATGACGATGTCCGCATGCTCGGCCAGCTCCGCGATGTCGACGATGGCAATATGGCCCTTTACGCCCCGCAGCTTCTCGGCGGCCCGATGCTTGTCGCGCGCGGCCACGGCCGTCAGCCGCAGGCCATGGATGCCCTGATCCAGTTGCTCGACCAGCTTGGTACCCACCGCACCGAGGCCCGCGATACCCACGCGCAATTCCCTGAGCTCCTTGTCGCCCGACATGTCGTTATCTCCTGCAAGATCGTTGGTTGTTCGTGTGCACAATGGTCAGCGCTGCAAGCGGTCAGGACAAACAACTTGAATGCAGCGACGCATGAGTTATAGTGATGCGTCACTCGTCCCCACGACCATGAAACGCCTGCTCCCACCGCTGGTATCGCTACGCGCCTTCGAGGCGGTGGCCCGGCATATGAGCTTTACGCTTGCGGCCGACGAGTTATGCGTGACGCAGAGCGCCGTCAGCCGCCATATCCGCAACCTCGAATCGCATTACGGCGTGAAGCTGTTCAACCGGCTGACGCGCGCGATCGAATGCACGGCCGAGGGCGCGCGGCTGTTCGCGGTGGTGACCGGGGCGTTTGCGCAGATCGAAGCCGTGGAAGAAGAGCTGACCGGACGCCCCACCTCGCGCCAATTGCTGGTGAGCATTCTTCCGACGCTGGCGTCCAGCTGGCTGATGCCGCGGCTGGTCAACTTCACCCAGACGCACCAGCACATCGAGATCCGGCTCATCACATCCATCGAGGCCGTATCGTTCAGCCGTGACAAGATCGACGTGGCCATCCGTGTGGGCAAGCCACCGGGCAAGCGCGCGCGGCACGGTGCGCCGCGCATCGACCTCGTGATGACGGACGAGTGGCGCGGCGTGGCGGTGGAACCGCTATTCCCCGATGTGCTCGTGCCGATCTGTAAACCCGAACTGATCAAGGGCAGGCTACCGGTGAGCCCGGCCACGCTGACGCGGCTGCCGCTGATCCACACCGACTCGCGCTTGCGGGCCTGGACCGACTGGTTCGCGGCACAGGACATTGCCTACGAGCGCAAACCGGACGCCTTGCATTTCGGGCACTTCTTCATGTCGATGCGTGCGGCGCTCGAAGGACGTGGCGTGGCACTGGTCCCCGACGTGCTGGTGGCCGACGACGTGGCGAGCGGCAACCTGATCGTGCCGGTGCGCGAGCGCGTGCAGAGCGGCGGCGAGTACTGCCTGCTCTACCGGAAAGAACGTGCCGAGGACGATGCCATCGCGGCGTTTCGCCAGTGGGTCCATGCGGAGGTCGCCGCGATGGCGCGATAGCGCCGACCCGCTGCTTCAGGCGCCGACTCCTGTAATGGGCGTCTATTCCTTGACTGCGCCGGTCATGCCGGAGACGTAATACTCCACGAAGAACGAGTACACCACGGCCACGGGTAGCGAGCCGAGCAGGGCGCCCGCCATCAGCGCGCCCCAGTGATAGACGTCGCCCTCGACCAGCTCCGTGACGATGCCCACGGGCACGGTCTTCACCTCCGATGACGAGATGAACGTCAGCGCATAGATAAACTCGTTCCATGACAGCGTGAATGCAAAGATTCCAGCCGATATCAGGCCCGGCACGGCGAGCGGAAGGATGATCTTGACCAGAATCTCCCAGCGCGTGGCACCGTCGATAAGCGCGCATTCCTCGAGTTCATACGGAATCGACCGGAAATACCCCATCAGCAACCACGTGCAGAACGGGATCAGAAACGTCGGGTAGGTCAGGATCAGCGCCCAGCGGGTATCGAATAACCCCAGCTGGAAGACAATCGAGGCCAGAGGAATGAACAGGATGGACGGCGGAATCAGATAGGCCAGGAATATTGCCAGGCCGACCTGCTTCGCGCCCTGAAAACGCAGGCGCTCGATCGCGTAGGCGGCCAGCACGCTGGCGGCGAGCGAGGCGAACGTGGACACCGTGGAGACGATCACGGTATTCAGAAGCCATGCGGGGTAGGGCGTGTCGAACAGCAGCTTCTTGAAGTGGGCGAGCGTCGGCTTGAGCACGATCAGCGGGTTCGCGCTCTGCATCAACAGCTCGCCGTCCGGTTTGAACGCCGTGATGGCCATCCAGTAGAACGGAAACAGCAATACGAAGAGGAAGATGCCGATGGGAATATAAAGCGTGACCCAGCGCCGCGGAATGGACTGCAGATACTCCATTCCTTGCTGTTCGTTTTCGATGGTCGTCGCTTTCACTTGTCGCCCCCTTGTTGCCACGCGCGCCTCTGCAACCCGAAATAGGAAAACATGATGGCCGCCAGCAGGAACGGCACCATCATCGTGGCCAGCGCGGCGCCTTCACCTAGCGATCCACCGGGAATCGCTCGCTGAAAGGACAGCGTCGCCATCAGGTGCGTGGCGTTGAGCGGACCGCCACGCGTGAGCACATAGATGAGCTGAAAGTCGGTGAACGTGAACAACACCGAGAAAGTCATCACGACGGCAATGATGGGCGTCAGTAATGGCAGCGTGATATAGCGGAACTGCTGCCATGGCGTGACACCGTCGATCGACGCGGCCTCGTACAGCGTAGGGGAAATCGTCTGCAGCCCCGCCAGGAGCGAGATGGCGACGAATGGAATACCGCGCCAGACGTTGGCGGCGATCGTCGAGAATCTGGCCAGCCACGGGTCACCGAGAAAGTCGATGTAGCGATCGATGAGCCCGAGCTTGACCAGCGTCCAGCTGATCACGGAGAACTGCGCGTCATAGATCCACCAGAATGCAAGTGCCGACAGCGCCGTCGGCACGATCCACGGCAACAGCACCACCGCGCGGAAAAACGATTTGAATGGCAGGTTTCGGTTGAGCAGCAGCGCGAGCCAGAGGCCGAGCGCGAACTTCAGCACGCTGGCAATCAGCGTGTAGAAGATGGTGTTGAAGAGCGCAAGCTGCGAGATCGAATCGCCAGCCAGGTAGCTGTAGTTGGCGATGCCGATCCATTCGCCGGCGCGGCCGATCTTGGCATCGGTAAAGCCCAGCCAGACGCCGAGTCCCAGCGGGTAAGTGAGGAACACCAGCAGCAACAGCGCGGTGGGCAGCATGAACAGCAGCCCCAGCGAATTGCGGTTGTTAGACAGGCGGGACAGCATGGCTCTCCTTGGCTGGGCTTGTTGGGCTAGGCCTTGTAGTAGCGCTCGGCACGCTGCGCCGCGCGCGCCGCGGCTTCCTTCGGCGTCCGGGAGCCGCTGGCGGCCTCCGCCACCATATCGAGCACGATATAGTCCGCCATCGACGCCGCCGAGGCAGTGCCAAGCGGACCCGCATGGCCGTTGTCGAGCATCAGCGATGCCGCGTCGCGATAGACCGTGTGCTTGGGATCCGACGTCCAGATCGGATTCGCCTCGTAGGCCTTGAGGGGCTGGCTTACATAGCCGATCGCGGCTTCCATCCAGGGGTTGTATTGTTCGGGCTCCATCATGAACTGAAGATATGCCTTCGCGGCCTTCGGGTACTTGCAGTACTTGAAGACCATCATCTGGGTGATCTGCATCAGCTCCGTCGGCTTGCCGCTGGACCCGATCGGGAAATGGGCGTGCTGGATATCTCGCGCCATCTCCTGCAATTTCGGCTCCTTCGAGTTCTTGGCCGCGTAGTAGACCGAGATGCCGTTAGCAGTCAGGCTGACCTGGCCATCGAGGAAGGCCTTGTTGTTCGACGGATCCTGCCAGGACAGCGTTCCGGGTACGAACGTCGCGTACAGCTGCCTGGCATATTCGAGCGCGGCCCAGGTCTCGGGCGAATTGACCACGACCTTGCCCTTGCCGTCGACGAGCATGCCGCCGTGCGACCAGAGCAGCCAGTGCGCCCAGTTGTTGCCATCCCCGACGGCCTTGCCGAGTGCGAAGCCGCACGGCGTGCCCTTGGCTTTCAGCGCCTGGCATAGCTTGAGGAAGCCGGCCGTGTCCTTGGGAATCGCATCGAAGCCCGCGGCCTTGACGTGGCTTTCGCGATAGACCAGCGCATTTCCCACGACGCCGAGCGGCAGCGCGATCCACTTGCCGCCGTGCATGCCGTATTTTTTGCACACGTCGTACCAGCCGCCATGCTTGCCGGCGAGGTAGGTCGCCACGTCGCTGACATCGACGAGCTTGTCGGGATACTGCTGCGGATCGTCGAACCAGCCGAGGACGATATCCGGGCCGGTGCCTACGCTGGCGGCAACCGCGGCCTTGGGGCGTACGTCCTCCCAGCCTTCGTTATCGACGCGCACCTCCACGCCGGTCTGTTCGGTGAATTTCTTCGTGTTCGCCATCCACAGATCTTCGTCGCCCTGCACAAACCGCTTCCAGCGCAAGATGCGTAGCTTGGCGTCGGGTTCGGGTTTGGACTGCAACGCGGTGGCGGCATGCGCAGGGCTGCCTAGCGTCGTGGCGGCTGCCAGTGCCGCGGTGGACACGATGAAATCGCGTCTTGTGAAGTTGCCGGAATTGCTCATCGCCTGTCTCCTCCATGTTTATGGGTATGTCACCGCCGTGGATAACGCGATTGCTGCAGCATGGAATCATTGTCGGGGCAGTGCCTGTCCCGTCTCCGCATCGAAAAGATGCGTGTGCTTGTGGTCGGGCACCAGATGCAGCGCCTGGCCCGCTACAAAATCATGTCGCTCGCGGAACATCGCGATGAGGTCGGTGTCCCCAAAGCGCGAATACACCTCGGTATTGGCACCCGTCGGTTCCACCACCGCGACGCTGGTCGGAATGCCTTCGCCTGGCGCGCCACATTCCAGATGCTCGGGCCGCACGCCATAAATGACGCGCTGGTCGTCAACGCCGGCATTCGCCGCGAGCCGCTCCGGCGATGGCAACTGCGTGCCATCGGCAAGCTCCACCTTCACCTTGCCGTTCTGGCGGCGTAACACGCCGGGAATGAAGTTCATTGCCGGCGAACCGATGAAACCGGCCACGAACAGATTGTCGGGGTGGTCATAGAGCGCCAGGGGCCGCCCGCGCTGCTCGACGCGGCCTTCTCGCATCACCACGATCTGGTCGGCGAGGGTCATCGCTTCAATCTGGTCGTGCGTGACATAGACCGACGTGGTACGCAGCCGCTGGTGCAATTCCTTGATCTCGGCGCGCATCTGGACGCGCAGCTTTGCATCGAGATTCGAAAGCGGTTCGTCGAAGAGGAACACCTGCGGATCGCGCACGATCGCGCGTCCCATCGCCACACGCTGACGCTGGCCGCCGGAGAGCTGGCGCGGATAACGGTCAAGCAACTGGCCAAGTCCAAGAATGCCGGAAGCCTTGTCGACCTTCTGCTTGATCGTGTCTTTGGGAATGCCGGCCAGCTTCAGCGAGAACGCCATGTTGTCGTAGACGGACATATGCGGGTACAGCGCGTAGTTCTGGAACACCATCGCGATGTCGCGCTCCTTTGGCGGCAGCCGGTTGACCACGCGGTTGCCAATGGCGACCTCTCCGGACGTGATTTCCTCGAGCCCTGCCAGCATGCGCAGCAGCGTGGACTTGCCGCACCCGGATGGGCCGACCAGTACCGTGAACTGCCCGTCCGGAATGTCGATGCTGACCCCGCGAATGACCGGCGTGCCGCCGAAGTTTTTCTTCACCTCCCGAATCTGTACCGATGCCATGCGTTCTGTCTCCTTTGTCTCGCGTGGTCTCGCACTTATGGGCTGCTAATGATTGTCCTTGGGGATGCCCGCGCCGCTCTTGCCGACGAGGAAGTCGAGGTCGGCGCCTCGGTTGGCCTGCTGCACGTGCTCGAAGTAAAGGCGCGTCCAGCCGCGTTCCATCGGCGCCTGCGGCGGTTGCCACGCGGCGCGTCGCCGCGCGAGCTCTTCGTCGCTCACGTGCAAATGGAGCTTGCGCGCCTCGACGTCGAGTTCCACGAGGTCGCCGTCCTCCACCAGCGCCAGCGGGCCGCCCGCGGCGGCCTCCGGGGCCACGTGCAGCACCACGGTGCCGTACGCGGTGCCGCTCATGCGCGCGTCGGAGATGCGCACCATATCGGTAATTCCCTTGCGCAGCAGCTTGGGCGGCAGGGGCATGTTGCCGGCCTCCGCCATGCCCGGATAACCGCGCGGGCCGCAGTTCTTCAGGACCAGCACGCAGTGTTCGTCGACGTCGAGCGCTTCGTCGTCGAGCCGTTCATGCATGTGGTCGCTGTTCTCGAACACCACGGCGCGTCCGGTATGCCTGAGCAGGGCGGGACTTGCGGCCGAAGGCTTGATCACAGCCCCGTCCGGGCACAGATTGCCGCGCAACACGGCGATGCCCGCGTGGGGCTTGAAGGGTGTGTCGAAGGCATGGATGACGTCGCGGTTCCAGTTCGGTGCGTCCTTGCAGTTTTCCCAGAGCGTCCTGCCGTTGACCGTCGGCGCATCGCGCGCCAGCAGCGGCCCCATTTCCCGGATCACGGCAGGCAGGCCGCCCGCGTAGTAGAAGTCCTCCATCAGGTGCCGGCCCGACGGCTGGAGATCCAGCAGGCAGGGCAGGGCGTGGCCGAGGCGGTCCCAGTCATCGAGGTCGAGCTCCACGCCGATACGCCCGGCGATGGCCAGCAGATGGATGACCGCGTTGGTCGAGCCGCCGATCGCCGCATTGACCTTGATGGCATTCTCGAATGCCGCGCGGGTCAGGATCGTTGACATGACGAGGTTGTCCTTGACCATCTGTACGATGCGTCGCCCCGATGCGCGCGCGAGAATGTTGCGGCGCCCGTCAACGGCCGGAATCGCGGCATTGCCGGGCAGGCTCATGCCGAGCGATTCGACCATGCACGCCATCGTGGAAGCCGTGCCCATGGTCATGCAATGGCCGTGAGAACGGTGCATGCAGCTCTCGGCTTCAAAGAAGTCTTCCTGCGACATGTGTCCCGCGCGGACCTCTTCCGACATCTTCCACACGTCGGTACCGGAGCCCAGTTCCTGTCCGCGGAACTTGCCGCTGAGCATGGGGCCGCCCGAGACACCGATAGTCGGCAGGTCGCATGACGCGGCGCCCATCATCAGCGCCGGCGTGGTCTTGTCGCAGCCCATCAACAGCACCACGCCGTCGATCGGGTTCCCGCGAATCGACTCCTCGACGTCCATGCTGGCCAGGTTGCGGAACAGCATGGCGGTGGGGCGGAGCAAGGTTTCCCCCAGGGACATTACCGGGAATTCGAGCGGAAATCCGCCCGCTTCCCACACGCCGGTCTTGACCTGCTGAGCGAGCTCCCGGAAATGGGAATTGCAGGGCGTCAGCTCGGAGTAGGTATTGCAGATGCCGATGACCGGGCGGCCGTCGAACTGGTCATGGGGAATACCGCGATTCTTGAGCCACGAACGGTAGATGAAGCCGTCTCGGTCTAGCCGGCCGAACCAGGCCTGGCTGCGTAGCTTTGGCCGGCTCCCATTGTCGTCGTCGTTCACTCGGGTCTCCTGCGTTCTGCTTCATACGGGGTGCAGATCCGGATACCCGCGACCACACCGCTGCGCCGCACGCATGCCGAGTCCAAGGCAGTCTAGGTCACGGCCGTGAACAGTTGAATGGGAATTACCAATAATGAGTGATAACCCGTACGCATCTCCGAACCCGGAAGCGCGCGTGACCCGGATTTTGGAATGCAATTAATCGCTGGGTCAAAGTCGCCGCCGCCGTCAGTTAGACCTGGACTGCGGCAAGCGCCTCCACCTCAACGCGCGGCGTATTCCGCGTGGCAATCCAGTACAGCATGGCGCTCAACGCCGCGGCGGCCGTGCCCACGATGGCGAGCGCCGTGGCAAGGCCGTTCTGCGGATCGGCCAGCCGCTCGTTGATCCAGCCCACCGCGAAGGGACCCACGCCACCGCTGATGGCATTGGTCAGAAAAACGAGCAACGCAATGGAACGGCCGCGCATCCGGTTGGGAATGGCAATCTGCAGTGGCACCGGCGCGAGCGCCATCACGACACTGGCGGCGAACGCGCAGACGCCGTACATGGCGAGGGCGGCCATTGCCGAAGGGGCCAGTGGCGCGATGCACGCCGCCGGAACGAGCGCGGTGGCCGCGCACGCGGCGATGCGCAACACCTTGCGCAGGGCCCCGCGGTCGGTGACCTTCCCCACGAGCAGCGTGGCAGCGATCACGCCCGCCATCCCGCCGAGCATATACATCGGCCCGGCAAGCTTTCCCACTTCGCTGGCACTGAGTCCGAACCGTCGAATGACCATCGTTGGAAACCACGCCGCGTGCGAATAGAACAGCAGGATCAGCGCCACATAACCGAAGAAGTAGGGCAGGCAAAAGCGGTTGCGCACGAATAGTTCGCTCAGCACCTCGCGCAGCGGGGGCGCGTCGCCGGCATCGTCCGCATTGCGGGTGCCTTGCCGCGCGGGCTCCTTGATCGTCAGGGCCACCAGCGCGGCAAGCGCGATGCCGGGGAGTCCCACCGTAAAGAACACCATCTGCCAGGGGTGGAGGTCATGCGCGGTCAACCACGCCGACATCGCGGGCTGCTCCATCCATCCGAGCAACGCGCCGCCGCCGAGCAGCGCGACGCCGCCACCTGCATACGGGCCGAGCATGAACGCGCCGCTCGCACGCGCCACCTTGCGAGGGGGGAAGAGGTCGCTGAAGATCGACAACGCGGCAGGACTCAGCGCCGCTTCGGCGATGGCGGTTCCCGCGCGCCAGAGCAGAAGCTCCCAGAACGTCGTGGCGGTGCCGCACATGGCGGTGGAAACGGCCCAGATGGCCACGCAAGCCGCGCTGAGCAATACTCGATTGGACCGGTCGACAAGCCGCGCCACGAAGACGCCCGCCGTCGCGTAGCACATCGTGAAGGTGATACCTTGCAGAAGACCGATCTGCATATCGCTCAGCGAGAGCGACGCCTTGAGCGGCTGAACCAGAATGCTGACCACCTGGCGGTCGATGTACGAGAACGCGAAGCACAGGAAAAACATCCCGACGATGTACGCATGGGAGAAGGCGCGATACGTCGTGGCTTCGGAGGAAGAAGGGTGGTTGTTCGGCATGTCGTTTTGCAGGGGGGAGGGGTAACGGCAGCGAAATAAAAAAAGTGCAATCGGCGGCGGGCTATTGCCAGCGCGCATCGGCCGCCAGCAGCGCGATGCAGTCGCCCGGCTCGACCCGTGCAAACGTACGCGCGCAGACCACCATGCCATCGCCGGCGAAATGCAGTTCGCGCGGCGCCTCCCACGGCGCGTGCGGATCGAAGAGCCGCCCCGCCAGCTGGCCCGCGGCCACGGTGTCGCCGCGCCGGAAGCAGGGCTCGAACACGCCATGTCGCGGCGCGAACAGATAGTGACGGGCGCCGTCAACGCGGATCAGCGCGGTGGGGCGCGCTGCTGCCTCGGGCCGGTCGTCGCGCGTGAGCCCCGTCGCATGAAGGAATCTGCGCAACCCGTCCTCGACGATCTTCACGCCGTCGACGTTGCAGGCGGCGCCGCCCCCAAACTCGCCGCACAGGAACAGCGTGCCATGGCGCTCCGCCGCCGCGCCATAGGTCCGGTCTTCACCGAGCAGATCCATGATCATCGTGTGCGGCGCGGCGAAGGCGTCCACCAGCCGGATGTATTCCGCATGCCGTTCCGCATTGCCGGGCAGCGCGGCGAGCAGCGTCGGCATATGGTCGAACGATGCGCCGCCTGCGTGCAGATCGAACACGATGTCCGCGCGCGGAAAGAGCTCCGTATCGACATAGTGCGCGATCATCGCCGTCAGCGATCCGTTTCGATCGCCGGGGAACATGCGATTCAGGTTGCCGCGGTCGATTGGCGAGGTTCGCGAGCCGTTGAGGAAGGCGGGGAAGTTCAGCGCGGGGATGACGATCAGGCGGCCATCGATACGCATCGACGGCATGCGTTGCAGCAGCTTCATCAATGCCACCGGCCCCTCGTATTCGTCGCCGTGGTTACCGCCCGTCAGCAGGACCGTGGGACCGTCGCCATGCTTGAGCACGGCAATGGGCGTGGGGATATGACCGTAGGCCGAGCGATCATGCGAATAAGGAATGCGTAACGTGCCCGTCTGGAAACCCTCGCGGTCATAGTCGATGTCGGTCGAGATCAGCGACTTCTGTGAGGGTTTGGAGGTGGGGGTGGACGGTCGTGCATGCATGGGGGGATCTCCTTGGAACGGGAACGGGCATGCATAAACTATTGACGATTTGATGACGGCGGACAATTGCCGTTGATTGCAGCCGCCGATGCCTTTCAGGCATCGCATCCAGCGTTTCTCTACTATTCCGTGTCGGAATACATCATCGACGAAACTTCACTAGGATCCGCCGTCGCCCTCTGGCGATACTCCTCGTCGTGACATCAAGGATCGAGGAGAGTGAGAGATGATGCGTCCGACAAGAAGCGTCCTGGCCTCTATGGCCATCGGGCTGATAGCGCCAGCGCTGTCAGGGATGAGCGTCGCCCATGCCGCGTGGCCGGAGAAGCCTGTGAGGCTGATCGTGCCAACCGCACCGGGCGGCTCGCCAGACATCGTGGCAAGGCTGTTCGGAGAAGCGCTTTCCCGGCGGCTCGGGCAACCTGTGGTGGTCGAGAATCGGCCCGGAGCCGGCGGCAATATCGGCATCCAGGCGCTGCTGGCCGCGCCGGCCGATGGCTATACCGTGGCCTACGGCAACAATGCCACGCTGGCCACGAACCGCTTCCTGTACAGCAAGCTCCCCTACGATCCTGACAAGCTGCTGCCCATCGTCGGGCTCGTGACCACCTTCAGCATTCTCGCCGTCAATCCGTCGCTGCCCGTCAAGTCGGTCCAGGAACTGGTGAGCTATGCGCGCGCGAATCCCGGCAAGTTGTCGATGGGCTCGGCGGGTAACGGCACCACGAGCCATCTGGGCGGGGAACTGTTCAAGGTCATGACGCAGGTCGATATCACGCATGTCCCATACAAGGGAAGCACGCCGGCCCTGCAGGACCTCGTCGGCAACAGCGTGCAGCTGATGTTCGACAACGTGCCCTCGATCGGCCCCTACGTGTCGTCGCATCGGGTGCGTGCGCTGGCCGTGACGTCGCGCAATCGCTCGCCCCGTTATCCCGATATTCCAACGTTGTCGGAAGCGGGTCTCAAGGGCTATGAGGTCACCGCGTGGGCCGGGCTGGTCGCGTCGCCGGGCACGCCTCCGGAGGCGGTCGAGCGGCTGAACAAGGAGGTCAACGCGATCCTGCGCGATCCGGAGTTCCGCGCGCAGCTGGACCGGCTGTCGTTCGAGCCGCTGGGCGGGACTGCGCGCGACTTTCAGGCGCTGATCGCCGCCGAAACCGTGAAATTCGGCGAGCTCGTGCGCAAGAGCGGCGCCAAGGTGGATTGAGGATGAGCATGACCATTTCATTCGACACCATCATCCGCAACGGCGACCTTATCGACGGTACGGGCGCTCCGCGGCGATCCGCCGATATCGCGATACGCGGCGGGGAAATCGTCGCGATCGGCGACCTGCGCGATGCACGGGCCGTCACCGATATCGATGCCACCGGGCTGGCCGTGACGCCCGGCTTCATCGATACGCACACGCATGACGACTGGCTGGTGTTCCAGTCGCCCGAGATGCTGCCAAAGGTGACGCAAGGCGTGACCACGATCATCGCAGGCAATTGCGGCATCAGCCTGTTCCCGCTGGTGACCGACGCGATTCCTCCGGCGCCGCTCGATATCCTGCGCGGCGGCTACCGGTTCGAATCCGTGCAGGCGTACCGGGAGACGTTCGCCGCGAGTCCCGCCGCGGTCAACGTCGCGGTGCTGGTCGGGCAGTCCACCCTCCGCGCGCGGCACGTCGGTCAACTGGGCGCGGCTGCGAGCGACGCCGAGATCGATCGCATGCGGGAGGATGTGGAAACGGCATTGCAGGAGGGCGCCATCGGCGTGTCGACGGGCACGTTCTATCCACCATCGGCCGCCGCGTCCGAGGACGAGATCGTGCGCATGTGCGAACCCATGCGGCGGCTCGGCGGGGTCCTGGTGTCGCACATGCGGGACGAGAGCGACCGTGTGCGCGAGTCCATCGACGAAACGGCGCGGATCGGCAAGGCGCTGGGCGTGTCCACGGTCATCTCGCACCACAAGCTCGTGGGCAAGCAAAACCATGGCCGTAGCCGCGAGACGCTTGCGCAGGTGAACGCGCTGGCGCAGACCATGCCGCTGTGCATGGACTGCTATCCGTACGCCGCGTCGTCGACGATGCTGCGTCCCGAGCGCGTGGACCAGTGCGACCGCATCCTCATCACCTGGTCGGCGACCCACCCCGAGGTGGCCGGCCGGTATCTGGAAGAGATCGCCGAGGCATGGGGACGCACGCGTCGCGAGGTAGCGGAGTCGCTCACGCCCGGTGGCGCGGTGTACTTCATCATGGACGAGGGCGATGTCCGCGACATCCTTGCCTATCCGGACACGATGGTGGGCTCCGACGGCATTCCCTCCGACGAGACCCCGCACCCGCGTCTGTGGGGCACGTTTCCGCGCGTGCTCGGGTTGTACGCACGGGATCTGGGCCTGTTTCCGCTCGAGCGCGCCGTCCATAAGATGACGGGCCTCGCCGCGCGGCGCTTCGGCCTGGAACGCCGCGGGGAACTGCGCGTGGGGCATGTGGCGGATATTACCGTGTTCGACCCCGCGACGATCCAGGATCGCGCCACGTTCGACGATCCGGTGCAGCCGTCCGTCGGCGTTCTCCATGTGCTCGTTGCCGGCGAGGCGACGTTGCGCGATGGCCGGCCCACCGGCAATCGGCCCGGACGCTTCGTGGGCTCGACGCTTGTGAAAAGCGATGCGGTCAAGCCGCCGGCATCTCCTCCGAACGCTGCTCGCGCAGCCATGCAATGAAGGTGTGCATCGCGGGGTGGGCCAGCTTCTCTTCGAGGCAGACGAAGTAGTACGACTTCGGCGACACGTAAGCGGTGGACGAGAGGCGGATCAATCGTCCTGCCCGAATATCCTCGCCCGTCACGTAGTCGGGCAACAACGCGACACCCATGCCGCCCAGCGCGGCCTGCAGACCCATGGTCAGCAGGCCGTAGCGTGGGCCGTCGCGCTCGGGTTGCCGGATGCCTTGCTGCTTCAGATAGGACGGCCAGGCTTCGAGCGCCGCCATCTGATGCAGCAGCGGCAGGCGCTTCTTCGTGGCCGTGGCCAGCGTCGCTCCGGCCGGCAGCAGCTCGGGGGCACAGACCGGGAAGAGCTCGAGCGGCATGACCTTCATCGAGTAATGCTGCGGCGGCGGGTCCGAACAGTACATGATCGCGGCATCCTGCTGGGCGTTCTCGAGATCGATGGGTCCGACCTTCGTGGTCACGTTCAGCTGGATCTGCGGCTGTTCTTTCGCGAACCGGAGCAGCCGCGGCAGCAGCCAGATGTTGCCGAGCGATACCGGCACGGAGAGGTTCAGCCTGCCTCCTGCGGCCCATCCGGATTGCACCTCGCGGGTCGCTTCCTCCAACATCGCTAGCGCCTTGCGCACGGTCTTCAGGTACTCCTCGCCGATTGGGGTGGCGGCCATCGCGCCCTTGCGGCGATTCAGCAATCGCACGCCGAGAAAGTCCTCCAGCTCCGTGATCTGCTTGCTGACGGCGCCTTGCGTCAGGCAAAGCTCCTCGGACGCGCCCGTCACGCTGCCCAGGCGGGCAGTGGTCTCCAGGGCAACGAGATTGGTCAGCGCGGGAAGATGGCGTCCAGTGGTGCTTTTCATGGCGGTCGGGTGGTGGCAGTCGCGGTGGTGCAGTTGCTCTCGCGGGAAGATACAACGTTTCTGCCCGCCCGCACCATGGCGTGACGGTATCATCGCCAGACGTTTCGCTCCGTTCGGGAACATCATGGAACTCCGGCATCTTCGCTATTTCACCGCCGTCGCGGAACTGCGCAGCGTGCGGGCCGCATCGGAACAGCTGCACGTGACGCAACCCGCCATCTCGCGGCAGATCCAGGATCTCGAAGAGTCGATAGGCGCCGCGCTGTTCGAGCGCACCCCGCGCGGCCTCAAGCTGACGCCGGCGGGGCAGGCTTACCTGGAGGAAGCGCGCGAGATCCTCGCGCGCGTCGATGCGGCCAACCGCCTCGCACGCAGGATCGCGGAAGGCGTGCAGGGCCATCTGCGTATCGGCTTCGTGGAAAACGCGGCGTGGAGCGGCGTCGTCTCGGACGCGCTTCATGCCTTCGAGCAAGCGGCACCGCATATCGCGCTCGAGCTCATGCCGATGAACACGCCGGAACAGCTGGAGGCGATTTCAGCAGGGCGCCTCGATGGAGGCTTCTGCTATCGCTTCGGCACGCTGCCGGAAGGCATCGCGAGCGTTCGCATCCTCGAGCAGAACGTCGTGCTGGCCGTGCCGGCGGCGTGGCCGCTCGCTAGCCTGGCCTCCGTTGCGGCCGCCGAGTTGGCGGGAAAGCCGTTCATCGCATTTCCGCGGCGCGTCTATCCCGCATATCACGACCATTTGCTATCCGTGTGCGCGGCGGCCGGCCTCACGCTCGACATCCGCCAGGAAGCCTCGACGGAGACTGCAATCCTGTCGCTGGTATCGGCGGGCATGGGCGCCGCCATCGTCAATGCCGCGAATCGCGACCGTCCGCCGGCGCGCGTGCGCTTCGTGGCGTTGCGGGACCTGTCGGTGCCGTTGCCGCTCGAGTTCTGCTTCGCCGCCGCGGAGACGAACGCCGCGCTGAAGCGATTCGCCGCGCAGTTCGGCTAGCCTGGAGGCTATCCCCGTGTTTGCCGCGCCGGCGACGGATGCGACTGGGGACTACGCGCCGCCCTTGTCGGCCCGAGTTCCGAGTCCCATCTTTTCCAGCGTCAGCGTCTCGTCGGCGCGCCCCCAGCCGCCGTCCGCGACTTCCTCGACGAGCACCATCGAATAAGGGCGGACGCCCTCACCGAAATACTCGACGAACATCGCCGTGGTGCGGTGGATGATTTCCTCCTTGCGGGCATGATCGAGAATCCCCTCCGGAAACTTGAAGTTGGCGAATGGCATGGCAGTACTCCTGTGTGGTTGCGGTGTTGGTGCGAGGAGTATTGAGGATCCTGGCTCGGCGATAAATCCCGTGCGCTGGTTACAGCATCCGGCATTCGCCAACAATCGACGGCGATTCGCGCCGGGGGAGGATGTCCCATCTTCATCTTTGTCATGCACCGCCGTTAACATGGGAGGTTGGCTATCGTCCCGCATGGCAGGCGCATGCCTCGGAGGTGTCTTTCCCGTGGGAGGAAGGCTTTTTGACGGGCATGTGACAAGCTGTCCTGACTTTTCATCGTGTTATCTCGTATTCACGCCAAAGCAGTTGCCCCCTGGGTGGGTCGCCATCCGGTGCTCGTCGGTGTCCTCGGTACCTTGCTGACTCTCGTCGCGTTTGGCATTTCCATGCTGACGCTCTGGTCAGCGCGTGAAACCGCGCTGTTGCATGCCCACGAGACGTCGAAGAACGTGGCTGCGGTGCTGGTCAACAACATTGCCAGGACCATGGACTCGTCGGACCAGTCGCTGCAAATGCTGATCGCGGCATTGGCCAGGCCGGGCATTCGGGCCATGGACCCGAAGACGCGCCATGAAGTGCTGTTCAACGGCACGGCGGCGGCCAGGTACGTGACGGGGATGGGCGTGACGGACGATCGGGGGCAGCTTATCGATGGCTGCTGCTCGAGCACGCACAAGTGGGACTTCCGCGACAGAGACTACTTTCGGGTGCATCGAAGCGGGGCAGACGTGGGGCTCTACGTGTCTGCCGCCTACCGGGCGCGCTCGCGCGGCGGCGTCGAAGCCATCGCCCTGAGTCGGCGAATCGCCCGGCCCGACGGGGAGTTTGCAGGGGTGGCGGTCCTTGCGATCGACGTCGATTACTTCCGGCAGCTCCTTGCCCAGCTCGATGTCGGCCGCCGCGGCGCGACGGCGATCGTGCGTATCGACGGCAGCGTGATCGCGCGCAATCCATCCTCGGGCGTCATGCCGGCGCCTGACCTCAAGCTGTCGCCAACGTTTCCCAGAATGGTGAACCAGCAATCGGGCTTCTATGAAGCCCGTTCGTCCATCGACGGCGTCGTGCGGCTCTACACGTACCAGCGCGTGCCGGGGACACCGTTCATCGCGGTCATGGCACCCGCGAAAGAAGAGGCGTTGGCGTCCTGGACGCGGCTATGCTGGGGCGTTGGCAGCGCGTCATTCGCGATCAGCGTGGCCTTCTGCACGGTCGTATGGTTGCTTTCCTTCGCGCTCAGGGATCGGGTGAGGGCGCAGCAGCACCTGATGGAACTCACGCAAACGGATTCCCTGACCGGCCTGAAGAATCGCCGCGCGTTGTCCGCCGCGCTGGAAAGCGAGTGGGCGCGATTGCAGAGGAGCGACGGGCACGCAGCGGTCCTGTCGGTGCTTTTCGTGGACGCGGACAACTTCAAGGACTACAACGACGCGTTCGGCCACGCCATCGGAGACGAGGCCCTCAAGCGACTGGCCTCGCACCTTCTGCGTCATGCAACACAACACAATGGCCTCGCCGCCCGCTACGGCGGCGAAGAATTCGTGGTTGTCTTACCCAAGACCGACGAAGGCACCGGCATCCGCATCGCCGAGGCCATCCGCCATGACGTGGAACGTCAGGGGTCGTCAGCGCACCCACCATTCACCGTCAGCATCGGCGGCACCACGACCCGCTGGTCCCCCGCCGGCTCCATCGACCACCTGACCAAATCGGCGGACGACGCCCTTTACCAGGCCAAAAGAGAAGGCCGAAACCGCGTCGTCTGGAGGGGGTGGCGGGACGGGGAGGCATGTGTGGAGGACGGGGCGTCGGTGGCGTGACGTTATTGGCGCAAGGCAGCATGTCGGAGCGCCTCGCCGCGGGTTAGATCGTGGCCCCCCTCAGCGGCCTTTCGTCACTTGCGTCCAATGGGACCAGACGGTGGTCGTGTCACCCATTGGTCTCTGAATCGAAGAGATCTCTAGGGGTCCGTGCTCACGCCAGTTGCGCTCAACAGCGACCCGCGAGGAACGGCCTCGTCGCAGGCGCGCAGTGCGACGGTATCGATAGTATTTGTTATCGGTATAGATGAGAATTGGTTGGATGGGCGATCCTTTAAATGCGGCGCTCCACATCGGGCAGATCACGCAGCACACGCGCTCGTATGTACACTGGCGACCTGCCACGCAGGCTCTGCATGCCTGGCACCCACGGTGACAGGATGGAATCAGGAGAAGCCATGACGCAAGCCAACAAAATCCCAGGTACCGACGAGGCATGGGACAACGGTACGCTGGGCGCGGATGAGCAATACGTGCAGGTCGCACCGACGGCGCTTCAGGAGCAAGTCGATTCGCCTTTAGGCATGCAGGCAATCTCCATCCGCCTGCCGTGCGAAACGTGAGAAGGCCGCGCAGTTGAAGGGCGGTGGTGCACGCCGAAAGACAGCGTAGTCACTTGCACCCACTCGGGTGCAGGAAGTGCGGATCTGATGCGCCTTGCGCATCTAAGCTCTCAGTGCGGAAGGCTTTTTCATTTTTTGGGATCGCACCCCACTCTCTCTCCTTGCGAGGGATGCAAGTGTGTCGCCTCCTAGTCGATATGTTTCGACCTCCATTGTCGTCTTCCCGAGTAGGCGCTGCAGTTTCTTGATTTCCTTAATCGCGGCGTCAAGCTCCGATGCCGGGACCACAGTTTCGCAACGAGCTCATTCACGGCGCCGATGTGCCAGTCCGTGGGCCATCGGCCCTGCGCTAACCAGCACGTTCATCACGCCGTTACCGACCGTAATCTCGGTGCGTCGCTGTCAATCGCAGTCGCCGTTGAGCGACCCAGTACAGCGTCCGGAGGGGCGCCGCTTCTGCCTGGAGGCGTGCGGCCAGATCGGCAGGCGGCGAGACTCGCAAGCCGAACTCCACGGCACAGGCGAGTCCGATGACTTGTTGCCTGATCGTCCGCGCATTCATTTGATGTCCGAGGGAGGCGAGGACGAGCGGCCAGTACTCGCCTTCGCCCGCACTCCGAGGAAGGCGGTGTCGAGCGTCTCGCAGTATTTCCTGCCGCCGGTTCCTCACTTCATCGAGCAATACGGATAACTCTTCCTTGGGTGTCCTCAGTGGATGGCGCATGGGTCGTCGGGCTCGGGAAGTACACGCCCAGGGTTCAATAGATTCTTCGGGTCCAGCGCCCGTTTTACTTGCCACATCAACTGCAGTTCCACCTCAGACTTGTACTTCCGCAGGTCGTCGCGCTTCACCACACCGATACCGTGCTCCGCGGAAATAGAACCGTGCTCACGGTGTGCGAGGCCGTCGACGGTCTCCGATACTACCCTGTAGTGCCGCGCCAGAAACTCGGCCGCCTGCTGGTCTCGAGGCCTCAGAGGATTGAAATGGACATTGCCATCGCCCAGGTGACCGTAGATGACGAGGCGAATCTCGGGGTCGAGCGCTAGCACCTCGGCCGACGCGGCGTCGATAAAATCGGCAATGCGCGAGATCGGTACGGACACATCGCACTTGATACTGCCGCCCGCGCGCGTTTGCGCATCGGAGATGTCTTCGCGAATGCGCCAGAAAGCCTGAATATCGGCAAGGCTCGCCGCTATTGCGGCGTCTTCGATCAGCCCTTCCGCGAAGCCGAGCTCGAGAATGTCCAATAGTGCCGCGTGCAATGCCTCGTCGGTGCCGCCCGATGTCAGCTCCATCAGAACCATCCATTCGTGCGCGTGTTGCAGAGGCGATTTCGCATCGCCAAGGTAGTCCAGAACAAGTTCTAGCGCGGGAGCGGACACGAGCTCGAATGCGCTCACGGCGTTGCCAGAGCCGATTTTCGCGGCCTGAAGGAGCGCGACTGCCGCATGCGGGTTCTTTACCGCGATGAAAGCCGCCGCGGTAGCCCTCGGCTGCGGCGCGAGCTTCAGCACCACGGCGGTGACAATGCCCAACGTCCCCTCGGCACCAATGAAAAGTTGCTTGAGGTCGTAGCCCGTATTGTCTTTGCGCAGCCCCTTGAGCGACGAATAAATACGGCCGTCCGGCAGCACGACTTCGATGCCGAGCACGAGGTCTCGCATATTGCCGTACCGCAGTACGGCGGTGCCGCCCGCATTGGTGGAGACATTGCCCCCGATCTGGCACGATCCTTCGGAGCCAATGCGCAGCGGGAAGAGTCGCTGCGCGTTCTCCGCGGCCTCGCGCGCAGCCGCGAGGGTGACGCCGGCCTGCACCGTCATGGTGTCGTTGACGACATCGACCGACAGCACGCGGTTCAGCTTTCGCAGGCTGATGACGACGGCCGTGCCGGTATCGTCGGGGACCGCGCCACCCATCAGCGACGTATTGCCGCCCTGCGGTACGACCGGGACGTCGTGCCGGTAACACCACGATACGACATCGCCCACCTGCTGCGTCGAAACAGGCGTTACCACCACCATGGCCTCGCCGTGGAAGATGCCGCGGTAATCCGTGAGATAAGGCCGCTTGTCCTGTGCGGCTACGGTGCAGTTGGCGGCGCCGACCAGTTCGGTCAGGGCTTCAGCGGCGGTCTGGACTGAAACGGTCATGCTGGATGCTCGCATCGTGCAGTGTCACTCCGCGCTTGCGCCGGAGTTGCGGATCAGCGTTGCCCATTTCGGGATTTCCTTTGAGACATGCGCCTTGAACGCCTCGGCGGTGCCACCCTCGGGCGTGGCGCCCAGTGCCGCGAGTTTTTCGCGCAGGCTCTTGTCCTGCAGCGCGATATTGAGTTCCTTGTTCAGAGCCGCGACGATGGCCGAAGGCGTGGCGGCCGGTGCGAAGAGCCCATACCAGGAAGAGATCTCGTACCCGGGAAGTCCGGACGACGTCATGGTGGGCACACCCGGGAGAAAGCCCTGCGGCTGCGGGCTGGTGACGGCAAGCGCGCGCAGTTTTCCGCTCTGGACGAACGGCAGCACGGATGGCGCATTGTCGAACATCACCTGCACCTGTCCTGCCATCAGGTCCGTCAACGCTGGAGCGCTACCCTTGTACTGCACGTGCTGCATCTCGATGCCCGCCATGGAACGGAACATTTCGCCCGCGATGAAAGTGGAAGAGCCGAGTCCCGACGAGCCATAGTTGACGGCGTTCGGGTGCGCCTTCGCATAGGCAATGAAGTCGCTGACGCTCTTCACGGGAAGCGAAGGACTGACGACCATGATGTTCGGGAAACTCGCCACGAGCCCGATCGGTGCAAGATCCTTCTGCAGGTCGAATGGCAGCTTCTTGTAGAGCGTGACGTTGATGGTGTTCGCGTTCGAGCCAAGAAAGATCGTGTAGCCGTCAGGATTCGACTTGGCGACTGCATTGGCGCCGATGCTGCTTGCGGCGCCAGGCCGGTTGTCGACGACGAAGGTCTGTCCCATCTGGACGGACAGGCGATTGGCGATCAGCCGCGCGAGCGAATCTGCGGATCCGCCCGGTGCGTAGCCGATGATGAGCCGGACGGGCTTGGTCGGGTAGTGGGAGTCGGACTGGGCCTTTCCCAGTAGCGGCAGGAGCAGGGCGGTCGCGGCGAGAAGGGGGAGGGCAAGGCGCTTCATGATGGCAGTCATGCGAAATGGATGATTCGGGTAACGGTCGCGTGGCCGAACCTGCGGCCGGCGAACCTATTATTGGTTTCCGCCGCCCTCCGAATCAATGCAGTCGCCGCCGCTAAATCGTTGCCCTGTGGTCAACGATTCGGCGACACTGCGCCCCCCGACCTAGGTCCCGCCGGCGAAAAGCGGCATCTGCGTAATGCACCGCTGTACTTCCTGCAGGGCGGCCGAAGACGCTCGCCCGGCGCGAACGATCAGCTGGACCGTGGCGGCCTCCAGGATGCTGTTCCGGATAGGGATATGGACCAGTTCCCCGGTGGCAACCTCGCGTGCGACCGCGTTGGCCGACAGAAAGGTGACCGTTGCGCCGGATTTCACGTGATTCTTCACGGCGGCGAGCGAGTTCGAGCTGAAGTGCGGGACGAACTGGATTCCCTCCGCGTACTCGGCGGACACCAGCAACTGCCTGACACCAAACTGTTCCTGCATCAGCGCCACGCGGTGCGGCAGCACATCCTTAAGCGCGATGGGTGCCCGCATTCGTGCCAACGGATGCCCGGGCGCCGCGATCAGCCCCACCGGTAGCGATCGTGACCGCAGCAGGCGTACGGATCCACTCTCGGGCGAGCAGTACGCAATGCCGATATGCGCCTCGTCCTCCAGCACCATGCGCACCACCTCATAGCTGCTGACCTGGTCGAGCTTCAGGTTGATGTTCGGATAGCGCTTGCAGAAGTCGAGTGTCAGCGTCTGGCTGAGTTGTTCGAGAAATCCTTCCCCGGCGACGATGCGAATCTCGCCACGCTGTAGTCCCTTGAGCTCGTCGAGGCGCGCGAGAAGCAGCTCCTCGCTGGCCCAGCGGTCCCGGCAATGCTCGATGACCAGACCGGCAGCCTCGGTCGGCCGGACGTTGCGCCCGTGGCGTTCCAGGAGGCGGCACCCGAGCTCCCGCTCCAGTTGCTGGATCTGCCGCGTCACCACCGACGCCGCGACGTCGAGGCGCTCGGCAGCACCGCGGATGGAACCGGCTTTGACCACCTCGAAGAAGTATCTGAGCCGGTGCTCGTTGACGACCCGTCCTGCCTGACCCATTGCATCTCCAAGCTTGCGTTTCGGCAATTGTTGCCTGCGTAGCAACGAAATCGCAAGGGGGACGTTATTGTTCACGGGCTGGGGACCCCGCAGACTGTCGATTCTTCTCACTGGCAGCGATCCATGTCTGAAATCTTCAAGCTCGGCGCCGGCGACGCATTGCGCGGACGGCTCGAGACCACCGGCTTTCTACCGATGCCCTCGGTGTGGGACGGCCTGAGCGCGAGGGTGGCCACACAGGCCGGATTCGACGCGCTGTTCGTGTCGGGCCTGTGTGTGTCGGCCGCTCGCTTCGGGGGGCCGGATCTGGACCTCATCAGTTTCGCGGAGCTGCTCGACGCGCTCGTGATGGTGCGCGAAGCGGCGCCAGCCGCATTGGTCATGGTCGACGGCGACCATGGATTTGGGAATGCGCTGAACGTCGAGCGCACCGTCCGGGCGTTCGGCCGAGCAGGCGCGGCAGCCATCATGATCGAGGACAAGGCGTCTCCGCGTGTGCTGGATGCGCAGGAGAAGCTATGCCTGCCGCGGAAAGAAGCGGTCATCAAGGTCCGCGCCGCCGTCGAGGCGTCCCGCGAGTCCGGCATGCTCGTGCTTGCGCGGACGGATTGCCGGCCAACGCTTGGCCTCGACGAAGCGTTGGCGCGCATCGCGCTATTCGTGGAGGCGGGTGCGGACATCGTGTTGCTCGATGCGCCCGCCAGCGAGGAAGAGATCGTGCGATCCGTCGCCGCCGCACGCGGCCGGCCCGCTTTTGGGGTCGTGACTGGCGAACCATCGCGTCCGCCGTATTCCGGAAGACATGCGCAAAGCCTGGGACTGCGGCTGGGCACGTTTCCGTTTTCAACGCTGGCGCCCGCCATGCATGGCATGCGCGAAGCGTTGGCACAGCTCGCTTCGGAAGAGGGGCGACCCTACGCCTTCGATCGCGCGGCATTGCGCCACGTGCTGGGATACGACGCCTATGCGACTCGCGCCGAGGCATTCACCACGCAGCAGACTCTTGTCGAATGAAGCGAATCCTGATTGCTGGCTTCCAGCACGAAACCAATACTTTCGCGCCGACCAAGGCGACGTACGAGAGCTTCGAGCGGGGCGAAAGCTTTCCGGCCATGCGTCGCGGCGACGCCATTCTGGAACTGCGCGACGTGAATCTTCCGGTTGGCGGCTTTCTGCGGCGTATCCGTACACTGGGACATGCCGTACAGCCCGTAATATGGGCAGGAGCGAGTCCTTCGGCGCACGTCACGGAGGACGCGTTCGAGAAGATTGCCGCCGAGATCGTGGATGCGGCAAAGCAATGCCGCCCCGATGGTGTCTACCTCGACCTGCACGGTGCCGCTGTCTGCGAACATCTCGACGATCCCGAAGGGGAGTTGCTGGCACGGTTGCGCGATGCGGTGGGTCCAGACGTCAGGATCGTCGCATCGCTGGACCTTCATGCCAACGTCACGTCCGGCATGCTCGGCGCGGCGGATGCATTGGTGGCATATCGCACATATCCGCATATCGACCTGGCTGCGACAGGCGCCCGTGCCGCGGATCTGTTGCATCGCCTGCTGGAACGTCCGAGCCCCTGGCATCTGCACGCGCGGCGCGTCCCGTTCCTGATTCCCATCAATGCAATGTGTACGCAGATGGCGCCTGCCGCGGATGTCTACGCGGAACTCGCCCCTCTGGAGACGGGCGCGGCGGTGGAAAGTCTTTCGTTCACGCCAGGCTTCCCCGCCGCCGATATTCCCGAATGCGGCGGCGTCGTCTGGGGTTACGGGGCCGACGCGTCGGCCGTTGCCGCGGCAGTGGACCGTCTCCATGCCTGCGTGACGGCCGACGAGTCCGCGTGGGATGCGGGATTCCTTACGCCCGAAGCGGCGGTGGCGCGCGCGCAGGAGATCGTCCGAAACACCGGTGGGCCGGTGATCATCGCCGATACGCAGGACAACCCCGGCGCCGGCGCTGACTCGAACACCATGGGTATGGTTCGCGCCCTGCTGGCGGCGGGAGCGACAAATGCCGCCGTCGGCCTGATATGGGACCCGGAGGCAGCGCGCATGGCCCACGCGGCGGGTGTTGGCGCACGGATGACGTTGTCCATCGGCGGGAAGTCCGGTGTGGCAGGCGATGCGCCGCTCATCGCCCGATGCATCGTGCGCCATCTGTCCGATGGAAAGCTGCGTTACGACGGCGTGATGAAGCATGGATTGTGGACGGACATCGGGCCCGTCGCGGGCCTCGAAGTGGACGGTGTCACGATCTGCGTGTGCTCCGTCAAATCTCAGGTTATCGATCGCAATCTGATCCGTGCGGCCGGCGTCGAGCCCGCGGAGGTGGACATCCTCGTGGTCAAGAGCTCGGTGCATTTTCGTGCGGACTTCGAGCCTATCGCGCGCGCGGTGCTCGTGGCGAAGGCGCCGGGACCGATGGCCGCCGACCCTGGCGACCTGCCCTGGCGCCGCCTGCGGCCAGGCATGCGCGTGCGCCCGAACGGCCCAGCCTTCCTGTCGTAACCCTTTCGAGGTCTGTCATATGCATCCATCCGATGTCACTCGCCCCGTGGCGGGATATTTCGCGTCCGTCACGGCGACGGAGCTGTCGTCACACCTGCAACGTGGCACGCTCGAGAGCCGTGAGGTCGTCCAACGATGCCTTGACGAGATCGAGCGGCTGAATCCGCTGATCAACGCGTTTGTCCACGTCGACGCCGAAGGGGCCTGTCGTGCGGCTGCGGCTTCGGATCGAAGGCGGGCAGAGGGCCATGCGCTCGGCCCGCTGGACGGGTTGCCTGTCGCCGTAAAGGACAATATCGATACATTCGATATGCCGACGACCTATGGCTCCGCCCACTTCGCGGGCCATCGGCCGTTACGCGATGCCGCATGCGTGTCGTCGCTGCGTGCGGCCGGGGCGATCATCGTTGGAAAGACGCTGACCCACGAGTTCGCCTATGGTCCTACCGGGGACCGGTCCCTGCAGGGCGCCGCAAGAAATCCACACGACATGAGTCGCATGACGGGCGGTTCCAGCGCGGGCAGCGCCGCTGCCATTGCAGCTGGCATGGTGCCGCTGGCCCTTGGAACGGATACAGGAGGCTCTGTGCGGATTCCTTCGGCACTTTGCGGCACGGTCGGGTTCAAACCGAGCTTCAATACCGTGCCGATGGACGGCGTGTTCCCGCTCTCCTCGAGCCTCGATCATCTCGGCACGATGGCGAGGACGGTTGCGGACGCGGCGCTCATCTTTCGCGCGCTCAGCCCCGGAGCGGAAACCGTGGATGGCCCCACGGGGCGGCCGCGGGTAGCATGGATCGACGGCAGCGATCTCGGACCCGTTGACCCTGCAGTGCGCGCATGCGTGCGGCGTCATGCGGAGGAATGGCTGGCGGGGAGGGTGGAATCTTTCGATGGCGTGGAGGATGTTCAGCCCCTCTCCAGACGTCTTCTTGCGTGCGTCGCGGCGCTGCAAAGATCCGAGGCCTACGCGGTCCATGCCGCGCGCATGCGGGCCGCCCCAGAGCTTTTCGATGCTGAAGTCAGATCGCGGCTGGAGGTCTCCGCCCAGGTCGCCGGATGGGAATATGTGCAAGGCATCCACGAGCAGCGATTGTTGCGCGAGGCCATGGCAACGTTTTTTACGCGCTACGACTTGCTCGTCATGCCCACCACGCCGATCACGGCGCCCCGTGTCGGCGAACGAGACATCATCGTCGATGGCACCCGTACGGATGCGAGGGCGGCTCTGCTGAGCCTGACCAGCCCCTGGAACGCGACGGGGCTCCCGGCGTTGAGCGTGCCCGCCGGTTGCGTTGCGGGGCTCCCTGTCGGGTTGCAGATCGTCGCGCCTTTCGCACGTGACGCATGGCTCTTGAGGCTGTTTGAATCCGTCGGCTGACTTCGCTGCGTTGGCGGCGATCGTTCCAGCGGATCTGGCGGCAACCAGCTCGGGCCCTCCAGCGCTAGCGCGTCTGCCAGCAACGGCGACGTTTCGCCCAGCGCGAGGTCAGCCAGCAGCCGTCCGTAGGTGCTGCCCTTGAGCACCCCTGCGCCGTTGCAACCCGCAGCCGCGAAGATGCCCGGCTGGATCGCGCCGAAGAAGCTGGCGCCATTGCGTGTAAGCGCTGTGGTGCCGCCCCACACGTACTCAAAGTCATGGGATGGCATCTGTGGGTAGCGGCGCCGATAGCTGTCGGTAAGCAATCGCAGCGTGGCGGCCGGAGTCTGCTCATGCTCGTACGAGTACGCGCTACGCACCATCAAACGGCCATCCGCGACGCGCCGCAACGTAGTGCCGAGCCGGTTGGCGGGGATCACGCCCCACTCTGGGCCCGCGCCGAGCTGCGCCAGTTCGGAGGGGGGCAGCACGGGCGTCAAGGCGGCATAGGTGTAGATTGTGATGAGCCGGTCTTGAAGCAGAGCGAGCGATTTGGCAAAGCCGTTATTGGCGACGATCACGCGATCCGCGACGTAGCCGCCGCGCGACGTGGCGATCGAGAATGGCGCGGTCCGGCCTAGCGAGGTGACCGCTTCGTTTTCCGCCAATACGACGTTCGGCGGCAGCGAATCGGCCAGGCCTCTGATCAGCGCGGCCGGTTGCACGAACACGTTGTTCGTCGCGTGGAAGCCGTAGCGATAGTAGGGCGTTCCCAGCCTGGCGGCGAGCGCATCGGCATCGAGCTCGGTGTGCTCGACGCCCCATGCCTGATAGAGCGCCAGCGTGGCCTTGAGTGCGGCCACACCGTGTGCGCTGGCGGCGGCATGGAACTTGCCGGCGGGATTCCAGCCGCAGTTGATCCGATGCGCGCGGACCAGCGCCTCCAGCCACTGCAACCCCGCCTGGTACAGGCGCAGTTGCCGCTGCGCGGCATCGGTGGCGCGGCCGTGACCGGTCATCCCGGTATTGTGGGGGACGTTGATGACGAAGCCGGAGTTCCGTCCGGCCGAGCCTTCGCCGACCGACGTGGCATCGAGCACCAGCACGGCTTCGTCGGGACGCAGCTCGGCGAGCCGGCGCGCCGCCGTCTGCTGGCGACCTGCGTCAACTCAACGCTGCTAGGCTCTCGTCGTTGATCACGGATTTATCCCACCACCGTCGCGTCAGTCGGGGTCTTGTCGGAAACCGACTATCCCGCGGTTCGATATCGAAAGGCAATTTTTGCAGCGCCTCGCGGAGTGCCGTGTACCCCGTGATGGACGTCATTTCACGCTGTTCCCACGTCATATCGCTTCCGTGATTGTCGAAAGAGAAGCCAAGATGTCGCAGCGAATGTATGAAGCCATTAAGGTTGTTGCTTTCGAAAGGATGGCTAGGGTCTCCGTTCAAGCCGACGTAGTTCCAGCCCAGTAACCAGTAGGGAAAAGGGCGGTCACGCGCAGCGTTGAGGATCACGATCATGCGCGCGAGTGCGTGGACAATGTCATTCGGCTGCACATCGTCCATGTCCTGATAAATGCTGTGGTCGGCCTGCTTAGGATGGGTATTCTCGTTACGCACCTTCTGCGCTTTGTCCAGTAAATCGATGATGTCCGCAGGCAGTTGGGTTGACTGATCGCAAAAATTGGCAGGCCATTTACGGAGTTTTATACCCAGTCCAGGGCGTTTCAACTCGTCTCTTATCGTTCGTTCTGCTAAACACCGTACGGTCAGACGTTCGCGCATCGAGCGATTCAAATAGCCCTCGGCACACGCGCTACCGAAATACAAGGCGGCGCGCAAGTACTCATAGCGCATAAAGGCATTGGTTGCCTCGGCCGCCATAACGCTTTGATGCACGGTTGCGGAAAAGGTGTGCCACGTCACGTCCGCGTTGAACCGCCAATGGCTGCTATCGGTCATAATTTCCGCTGCCTGTAAAGTTGCGACAATTCAATCGCATTTAGAGGGCTCGCGCACCCGAGTACGCGGGCCAATGGCTTCTAGATCTTTGCCATTCGCGTTGAGCCCTGCATGGTGCGTCATGTCATTTTCCTTCCCCGCCACGCGCCGTCACCCCGAGGCACAAGCGCTCTCGAGTTTCGGCGTCAGTCGCGGCAAGGCTACGAAGCCAACCCACGCGGCGTTACCGGTTATCAGAACTATCCCGGCGGCGTATTAATCCGCGTCGACGCCCGTACCATTCGCTGCATTGATGGGCGTACCTGTTGCTGCACTGGCTGGTGCCTTCGGCTTGGACCGGGTCGTCGCCGCAGCGATGCCCTGTTTTGCCAAGTCCTTCACCTGGTCGGCAAAGTCGGGCACCACGCGCATCGCCTGCTTGACGACGTCCGACGACACGAACTCGTGCCAGGGGCTGCCGTGCGTTTCAGTCTCCACCAGTCGCAACGGCAGCTCGTCCAAGCGTGTCAGGGCCGAAGCCAGCACGCGGCTTTCCATGTCTTTGTCGAAGCGCGCCGCTTCCCGGCGGAAGCCCTCGTAGGCGCGCGAGATCGATGCCTTGAAGGCGTAGTCCTCGGAAAGCCGGAAGCGCTGCCCAACCTGCTTGGTGGCGAGCCACGAAAACCAGACGGGCGCCCCGACCGACAGCAGCGACAAAGCGAGATTGAGCACCAGGACAGAGGTCGGGGCATTGGGCTGGCGGAACAGCTCTGAGAGCGAGTGGAGTTGCTGAGAGCCGAAGAAGCTGCCCAGCGAGAGGGCGGCAATGAGACCGCCTACCCAGAGCCACATTGACTTCGAGAGGGACTCGGAGCGCTCCGTGAAGGCGGCGGCGAGGCCCACGCTGGTGGAGGCCGAATACGCTGTCTCACAGCGCTCGAGGACTTCGCCGGCCTCTTTCTGTTTCTGGCGCAAATCCGCTTCGAGCGCGCTCGCCTCCTTGCGCGTGTCCGCAATACGGGTGCCTTCCTCGGCGGACGCCTTCAGGATGGCTGCGAGCTCCTGCCGCGCCTCGGCGAGCGACTCGAGGTCCGTCGGGAGCTGGTCGGCAGCGCTGTAAGCCTTCTCGATGCGCTCGACCATGCCCGATAGGGTGGCAGTTCGTGGCTCGACGTTTGCCAGCCGCGCTTCGAGACCGCGGATCTTGGTGGCGAGCCGCCTTAATTGGACGGCGGCTTCGGCTGCCTTGGCGACCGCGTCGTCGGCTAGGACCGGGGCGAGCGCTTTGCGCAAGCCTTCGAGCGTGAACAGGTAGGCGGTGACGGCCTGGTTGGCATTGCTCCACATATTGGGAATGGTGCTCGTGTGCAGATGCGTCAATCGCCGCACATAGTCCTTGATGCGGGATTCGGCGCTGCCGAGGTCGTCGCCTCCGCGTTCATCGATAAGGTCGATGATTGATTGCGCTTCCTCGACCAGCTCGGTGCGGGTGAGGCCTGGGAAGCTCCAGTTGTTGTGAACTGTCCCCAATGGTTCGTCGCTGCCCAGATGGGCCTGCAGTTGGGCAGTGACCTTGCGGAGTTCCTCTTGAATCTGGACCAGTACAGGATGCATGCAACCCTCGTTCTCGTTCTTAGTGCCACGGATGGTCTCATCGGGCAGCACGCCCCGCCTACCCCAAGGGTGATGGGTATGCCGTCATTGGCCGGGCCCACGGCCGGAAGTCTGCCTTCGACGCGACGATCGCTTCGACGATGGCTATCCGTGGTTGTGTCCGGATGAAAGACAGACCTGCCGGGGAGGGCCGGCAGGTCTGTTATGTCATTACTTGGCGACAGGCAATCCCGACCAGGCGGCCAGGTTGTAATCGCAGACAAAAACCTGCGGAGTACCGCGCATCGGCGCGGCCTGTTTGGCCTGGTTCGCTACCAGTTGCTGAACCGCCGCCACCGCCTCGAAGCGTTCACCGACGTACGTAGCGTCCGGCAGGGAGTAGCGCACGCCGTTAGCGGCACGGATGACCCGGACAAAGCCGATGGCATGCATCCGCTGATGCAATGCCTCGTATTCGAGGTAGGTCCCATTGTGAATAGTGATACGGGCTAGGTATTGCATGACTTAAACCTTTCGCCGCAGGGGCGGCTCAATTTGTTAAGTACCGACTAGGAAGCGCCTTGGCTTCTCATGCGGCAGCGCATAAAATCGAGCCTCGAGACGCGCGCGGCCACCTTGGTTGCGTCCTGCGTTGTGCGCAGGGTTCTCGCGAACGAAGGCGGACGCACTGCGTGCGCGTCGTTCGAGGCAGTGCCTGGAAGACCCCAATCGCGTCCATCTCGCCAAAGTGAAGCGCGTTTGGGGTCTTTACTTTTTCGGCCCTCGGTATGGCACGGTTACCGAGGGCCATCAGCTCTGATCTGCATGGCACCACCACAACATCTTGTGGTCGTCGTTTAAATCAGATCTAAGTTTAGTGAAACATCGGTGTTTTACCAGTCGTGACAAGCGTGTTTCCAAGCCCAGAAAACCCAAGCTTCAATTTTTGCCGTTTTTTGCCAATTTCTGCCTGTTTTCGCACGTATTGATTTTTTTCTATCGCGCATTTTTTTCAATAGATGCACAAAAAACGGGCTTTAACTGCACTTTCGACTGAGACTCACCGCCCTGTTGTTGCGAGATTACCGCCGCTCTATTGGTGCGGTCGGCTCGTGAATACGCGCTTGAGCGTCAGCCCCACTCACACGCGCGCCGCGTTGTACGGGTAGGGTGAGTCCGATAAACCTCTAGGCGGATGACTTACCGTAGAGGAGTTGGTTGACTTCGGCGACATGTGCCTGGTCACGAGGCCGAAAAAGAGCATCCATCGACCGAGGCGTTCGGCGGCTGGGCCGCCCCTCGCGGGCCAGTGGAACGTTGCGACCCCAGCAGTCATCTGCTGCT
Source organism: Cupriavidus sp. OTU4054 (assembly GCF_038440175.1). NCBI lineage: Bacteria > Pseudomonadati > Pseudomonadota > Betaproteobacteria > Burkholderiales > Burkholderiaceae > Cupriavidus > Cupriavidus sp. OTU4054. Next base: position 48,718 of record NZ_JASATF010000004.1, on the reverse strand, counting down.
GCAGCCTGTATCCGGTCATAGGCAGCGGGAAGCCCCCCTCGCCGGCGGGTCACATCAGGAACGCGAAGTTCCTTACGTATTCGTCCTGAGTGTGATCAACGAGATTGAAGACCGGATCCGGCCGCTGTCCGCAGCGCGAGAGCGAATTTGATTAGCCGGTGTTCCTCACCGGACTGAGGCTCGACGAGCGTTTTCATGGCCAATCTTCGCGAGTCTCGTGTCATGTCGTAATGCATGCTAGAGGCTGCACTGATAGGCAAATAAGGCCGGTAGTGCAGGGTATCGCGTGCATTGTGCCGATCACCGGCATCAAAGCATATTCATACGCAACTGCATCCGTACCGCCCCAAGCCAATCCTCGCTGAAGTGATGCTCCAACTTTTCCAACTGCTTGCGTCCAACACCGGCGCCTCTGCCAAGCTCCTGTAGAGACGTCACCCGATCCAGTAGTCGAAGCACATGCGCCGCACGAAGAGCAGCGCGGTCAGAGGTGGATATCACGGTGAGCACAGCCTCGGTTGGGTTGGCATGGAGCCACGCCATCAGATGCAATTCGCCATCATCGAGAGCGGGTAGGTCATCTTGCTCGATTGCGAGCGTTGCCAACATGATGTCGGTGACATCATGGACTCTAGCCATCCCGGCAACGAGATCTTCGCGCTGGATCGGGACGCGGCCAGGTTTCAATGGATCGCCAGCACAGCACTCGTCGACGCAGCACTGCACCGTTTCAACGTCGAAGGTTTGGCAAAGCGCCTTCCAACAGCTGATTCGGTGCGCTTCGATGATGACGCACGTATCCAACAGCACCCGTTGCTTCGTCATTTGATCGCCTAGATCGCGAAGGGCACCGACTTTCCATAGTCCCGCATCAGTTCAGCAAGGTCTTCAAGCGTTATCGAGAGGGCCTTGGCGGCCTTTCGGGTCGAGACGTGGCCGCGGGCGATGCCGTCGTGCAATAGCGTCACGAAGGACGCGGACAGCAGTTTCGGTGGCGTTGAAGCGCATCGCGGCGCGAGCGGTGGTTGCTCGCACAAGGCCTGACACGTGAGTTTGTCGATCATCTTCGCGTTGAATAGCCGGAAAGCCAGTGCATGCGTGGAGACCTGCAATTGCTTGGCAACCTCTGCGAGGTGTTGCGTGTTGGTGAAGCCTGCAGGATCGATGAGCTGAGACAGGGTCGCCGTTGGCATTAAGACCGCGGCGGCGAAGTTGTCGGCCAGTTGTTCGATTCTCCGGCTTCGCTTGACTGGCGTTGCGTCAGTGTCTTCGCGGTGCTCAGGCGGCAGCGCATCCCAGGTGAGCGCGTGGAATAGCTCGTGTGCGACGTCGAAGTTGCGACGGACTCTGGACTCTTGTCTATTGATGACGATGACGCCGAGATCGGGGAGGCGGCACATGGCTCCAGATATGGCGTGGGTGCCGTTGGTGCAGGTTTCCGCGTCGATATGCAGCACCGCGATGTCGAGCCTGGTCTCGATGCGTTCAGCCAGGACTTCAGACGGAATCGGGCTGAGGTCGAGTTCCTGCGCCACGGCTTCGCCCCAACGCCAGGCGTCCTCGAACGCGGGGTTAGGGGACATCCGCAGGAATTGCCCTAGCGCTTTCGATGGGCCATTCAGCGCGATATTCAGGTGGCGGAACAGTCCGACGATCTGCCCGATCTTGGCTTCGTAGTCAGCGAGCGAGCTGTCGGTGACTGACTGCGAAACGCGCCACGAAAACTGTGCCTCGCCTTCGATGACGAAGGGATCGATGAACCAGTCGAGTGGGCGCTCGAGGATCTGGCTGAGCTTGACGAGCTCGGCTGGCTGCACCTTCCGCTCGCCGGTTTCGATTGTCGACAGCGTCTGACGATCGGCGAAACCGAGGGCATCGGAGAGTTGGTGCTGGTTGAGGCCGCGTGTCTCGCGTGCTGCGCGGATGCGTGCGCCCATGGTGCGGGCGGGGGTGGCCTTGAAGTCGGGTGAGGTCATGGGCCAATCGTAATCTTGCAAATCTTGAAATGCAAGATCTAGTGTGGTGGATTAGCCACTTTTTCGACTCGCCATTTCCCTAATTCGGTCCTTAACCCCCCCCAGCTGGCGGGCCCGTGGCTTCTTTTCGGTAGCCGACTACATCTCCTTTGGTTTGCGAGCGCGCTCCCTGACCTGACCGCGTTGGTTGAGCGCTGCGCTCGTGGGCAAGGCATCCGGAACGGCAGCGTCAAGGTTGCTGAGCATGTTGAGTGCGCGCATGACCTTGATGAGGGTCGAAACACGCACGTCTTTGCCGGCCTCGAGGTCGCCTATGGCGTTTCTTCCGAGGCCGGCGCGCTTCGCGAGTTCGTCGGTGGTGAGGTTGCGCTCGAGGCGCTTGACGCGTAACCGAGCGCCGATTTCTGCGGCAATCTCGTCACCGGTTGAGGAGTTGCGGATAGACATTTGCGGCAGGTGAAGACGTTGATATTGCACTCAATAGGCAGCACTAACGACAGACGGATAGGATAACGCATGGTATAGGGTGCGTTATGGTTCTACACCCGTCTTCGGGTGCGAGGATCGGCCCATAGGGCCGCAGGCAGCGCTCAAGCTAGCGAAGTTGCTAGCTTGGCAACTGGCCGCGAACATGGGCAAATTGCCGGAGCACGTCATGCCAACAATCGCTTTCCATCCTTCGGGGGCACCTGCCCCATACGAGCGCTACCTCGATAGGTTGAGCGGCTATCTGGGCATCAAGGTACGCGGCGGCGCCGACCTTGCGACGCTGGCAAGCGAGAGGCTACCGGTGGAGATACTCGAGCGCCTGCTCGAGGCGGGGCTCTCATGGGATGAGGTGGCCTTCATCGTCCCGCGCCGCACGCTCAGTCATCGTCGGGAGAAGGGACAGCCGCTGACCATGGACGAGTCGGACAAGGCCATTCGGCTTGCCCGGATCCTGGCGCAGGCGGTGAACACCTTTGGAGACGTCGAGCGCGGTCTCAACTGGTTGCGGCGGCAGCAGCGGCGGCTCGGTGGGCTTACGCCATTGTCAGTCGCTGGGACGGAGCAGGGCGCTCGTCTCGTTGAAGAGCAGTTGGTGCAAATCGACGACGGGTACTTTTCCTGATGATCCTTTGGCGAGTTAGCAACTACGCGGATCAGCGCCGCGTCGCGACCGCGGCGGGAACGACCCCTCTCGATTCTCCACTCGCGTGCGGAATGTAGGCATCCACCAATGTTCCGCCGACAGCGGCATAGACGTTTCGAGCGCTATCGCACAGAAACCCGTCTTTCGAAAGTCTATTCTTCGCCGCAGGCGGACACCCAGGATAAAGGGTTGGATGCTGCAGACATCTGGCGCCGGTGCTCATAACGGTTACCCGGTCTCATGTTCCAGGATACGAGATGTTGCATTCATACTTTTTTGATTCCGCCGCGCGCTACAGTGACAGTCCAGCGTTATGGGTAAAGGACCGTCTATACAGTTACGGCGAGATTGAAACCCGGGCACGTCGTATCTCTGCAGGTCTTACAGCAATTGCGCGGGACAAGGACATTGGACGATGTCTGCTGTTTGGATATCGCAGCGTCGAAGCCTATGCCGGCGTGCTGGGCATTCTCGATGCGGGGATGGCCTATGTGCCTCTCAATCCGAAGATGCCGGCTTCACGTAGGGCGATGATCATCGCGCAGTCCGGTGCGTCGTTGATGCTGGTTGATCGTGGTTGCGCCAGCGGGCTGGAGGATGTGCTGGCATTGCTTGACGAGCCCCCGCAAATTTTTCTGCTCGACGAGGACGCGCCCGGTTCGCACGTGCCTTCCGTCGCGTCTACCGTGCCTACGCTGCCTGTCGCGCCCTATGTGCGACCGCAAGGTGCCAAGGGCGACGTCGCTTACATACTCTTCACCTCGGGATCGACGGGGACGCCGAAGGGCGTGCCGATTACGCATTCGAACGCCGAGGCGTATATGAACGGGCAATTGCAGCTGCAAGAGCGAGCCAGCCATGCACGTCATATCCAGCTCTGTGAGTTGAGCTTCGATCCATCCGTGCATGACATGTTCGTATGTTGGGCGAATGGTGGCTGCCTGTACGTGCCAGAAACCGTCGATCCTGTATATAACGCCGACTTTATTAGACGTCATGACATTACGCATTGGAGTAGTGTCCCGTCCGTGGTCGGCTTCATGCAGCAAATGCGCAAGCTGACACCGGGTGCCTTCCCGAGTCTTCGGGTGTCGATGTTTGGCGGTGAGCAGTTGCCTCGCTCTCTGGCGTTGGCGTGGGCGCGTGCCGCACCGAATAGCAGGCTGTTCAATATGTACGGGCCGACGGAAGCGACCATCGCTTCGACTTGCTTCGAAGTCAGCGCGGAATTTCTCGACAATCCGCAGCACGCGGTCATCCCGCTCGGGGGCGCACTCCCGGGGGTAGAGTTGATGATCGTTGACCCGGACCTCCGACCTGTCGCCGCCGAGCAGACCGGTGAGTTGCTGATCGCGGGCCCACAGATTGCCGGGGGCTATTTGTCAGCGGACGGCCCATCTGGCAATGACAGGTTCGTCTCGAAGCGTTATCCGGGCCGTGATGCGCACCGCTGGTATCGGACCGGTGACATCGTGCGGACGACTGAAGCGCACGGGATTGTATTTCACGGGCGTGTGGATACGCAGGTCAAGATTCGAGGTAACCGTGTCGAACTGGAGGAAGTCGAGCATATCGTCCACGCGCGCAGCGGTGCCGCGCTCTGCGCGGTGATTGCCTGGCCCCTCGATGAGGTGGGGCGGGCGGCTGGGCTCGTAGCCTTCGTGACAAATCCTCGAGTAGACACCGAGGCGGTCTTACATGCGTGTCGGCAGTGCTTGCCCGACTATGCGGCGCCCCAGCGGATCGTGTCACTCGACGCAATGCCGCTTAACGCAAATGGAAAAATCGACAGGAAAGCGCTAGCCGAGCAGTGCGCGCGCACCAAAATTCCTGCGTGAAGTTGACACCATCCCGAGCAGTACTAATCAGCCAACACCACGTGCGCGTGGATTGGCTATTCCAGATGGGAGGGAGTCATTGAAAGTCGCTCTGCGTAATATCCTTTCGGAGAATGCATGCCTCCATGTCCCGGTCGAAACATTGGCCGATAGCGATAGCTTGTACGACGCTGGCTTATCCTCCCTCGGTACGGTCCGTGTCCTGTTAGCGGTTGAAGATGCCTTTGGCATCGAAATACCTGGAGAGTTGATATCGTTCGACTTGTTTCGCTGTATCGATTCGCTGGAAAGGTCTCTCGCCCCCCTCATGCCGGACGGTAGCCTGGCGGGCGCTGTATCTCATCGTAAGGGACACCAATGACTGGCAAGCCTACGATGAGACCGGTCACCTTTGGTGGCTGTTTTGGGTGGCTGCATCTCCCTGCGGGCGGCCGGGCTGCCACGGGCCTGGTATTGTGCAACCCGTTCGGCAATGAGGCGCTATGCGTGCACCGCGGATGGCGCGACTTCGCGGAATCGGTAACGGTAGCCTGTGGCATGCCCGTCTTGCGCTTCGATTATCCGGGGACGGGCGACTCCGAGGGCGACGAGGAGGACCCGGAACGCTTGCGCGCATGGATTGACAGCATCATCGCCGCGGCGGAATACCTGCGGACCGCTACCGGTGTCACACGGCTCGCGCTCTGCGGCTTACGTCTGGGTGCGACGTTAGCAGCAGTGGCCGCCGAGCAGCTTGCCAATGTCGACAGCGTGATATTGATGGCGCCGATCATCTCTGGCAAGCGCTACATCCGGGAACTGCGCATGCAGGATCTAAGCTGCGTCAAGGCCCTCGCTGGCCAGGATGCAAAGCAGTCGCCGGAGGAAGCGCCGGGAGTGGGCGCGCTAGGATTCCGCATGTATGCCGACACGCTGGATCAACTCGCTTCCATCGACCTCACAGAGCGCCAGCGGCGTCCCGCGCCCCGCGTGCTCTTGCACGATATCGGCGTTAGCGAGTCGTTGAACAAGCTCGCTCAGTACTACCGTGGCCACGGTGCGAGCGCAGATCTGCAGATCTTTCCAGAGTACGATAAATTCCTCTTGCCCGACCCGACATTTTGCGTGCCGCCGCGACTGGCCTTCGATAGCGTGCTCGAGTGGCTCGGCGCTCAGTGCGGCACGACAGCGGCGCCTTCCGTCGAAATTCTGCAGCCGCCGGCGGATACAAGGATCGACTTCGCGGCGGGTCATGAAATACCTGTCGTGTTCGGAAACGGACGCTATGTCGGTGTCATTTGCAAGCCCCGCAATCCAAACGAGCATGCCCCAGCTGTATTGATCATGAACACAGCGGGCGTTCATCGCGTTGGCTGCGCAAGGCATTCCGTGTTGATGGCTCGGAGGCTTGCGGCACAGGGAATCACCTCTTTACGCATGGACGTGGGCGGCGTTGGGGACAGCGTGAATCACGACGATGCGCCGACCATCGAGGCTGTATATGCCCGTCATGCTGTCGCAGACGCGATAGCAGGAGTGGAATGGCTGATCGCGGCTCGACATCCGGAGATTGTCATGTTCGGCGTCTGCGCGGGCGCATACGTCAGCGTTCATACGACGCTAAAGCATCCAAATGTGGTGGGCTGCATGTCTATCAACCTGCCGTTCTTCTTTTGGGGGGCACCCACGACGAAGGCGCGTGCCCCCAGTCAGGTGTATATGCGGTCCGTCCGGAATCCCCGTAAATGGCTTCTATTGTTGACTGGCCGATCGGATCTGCGCAGGATCGCAGTAAGCCTGATACGTCGCTGGTACGAGCGCTCTGCTGTCCGCCGACTCCTCGCGGACCTCGAGCGGAGGGACGTACGGACTTCACTGGTGTACGGTCCGCTAGATGCGGGGCTCGACGAACTCCCAAAGGCTGGTTATCTCGGAACGTACAAGAACGTCACGATGACCGTACTGGAGCAGTTGGACCACTCACTATATTCAAGAACCGCACGCGACGTCGTATCAAATTATGTCGAGGCGTTCTTGCATGAGAGGACTTTCCCGGTTGGCCGAGCCAACGTCCCAGACCACCAAAGCGCGCGCACGGCCTCTCGCAACGAGAAGGCCGGCTGGCGGCCCACAAGCGCGACTGGCGCCCATATGGCAAGGCCCGACTGAGCGTGCGCCGGCGGCGACGCAACGCGTTGCTGCGGTCGAGCGCAAGCGGTGGCCGGTTCCAACGGGCCCGACCCAGCTGCGAGCTGTGCTCTCCTGCATCGACCAACCAATATGGCGAGAGCTATGGTCCAGCACTGCCGCGGCGTGCAACCAGCCTTCGGCGGTCCAGATGTAGGTGAAGTCAGCCCACAGTTCCGATTTGGCGCGTCGGCCCGGCGAGGTTCCCGTGTCGATGAAACGCCATAACATCCACCACGTCGGGACGCGGCGTCATGCAAGGGGCAGCTGAAGTGATTGCTACACCATAAAAATGTGCTTAGAGCCTATCTTTTTTGTGCTGCCGGGCATCGCGACTCGGAAGCGATTGAATCCGACTTGCCGGAAGGGCCCATTGAAGCCATGCGCTTCGAAGCGACTACTGAAGCTGTGGCCGAAGCTCCGGTTGAAGTCGTGGCCATTGACGAACCGAGGGAAACTTCCGCCCCGGACGAATTGACCGAACCGGCTGCCCTGCTTGCGCCGCGTTACGCGCAAGCTTCGGAAGCTACGCCTGAAGAGACGCGGGCCCCGAAGCGCAATCGGAAGCCGAAAACCGTTGCCGATGTTGCTGCCGCGGAAGCCACGACTCAAGAGACGCCAATCAGGAAGGGCAGGCCGAAGCAGATAACGCTGCATGGAGCGGATGCGGCCCCGGAAGCGCGAACTCAGAATACGCAAACTCGTAAGACGCGACAGAAGCAAAAAGTGCCTACTGCAACCCAAAGCCTGACCAGATCCACACTGCTCGCGCAACTCGCATCTGTCAATGCCCAGCTTGAGCGGTTGCGTCCCACGGAAGTGCCAAAGATCGTGGAGGGGATTCAGCAATTAATGCAGGAGTATGAACTGAGCATTGAGGACATTGCGGGCAAGCCCAGTGATGAGCCCGCTGGCCGCGCTGTTCCAACCAAGACGAAGGCCGCGCCGCGTCCCAAGTACCGCGACCCCAAGACGGGCCAGACCTGGTCGGGCCGCGGTAGGGCTCCCGCGTGGATTGGCAAGAAGCCCGAGCGTTTCCTAATCGATCGTTTGTACTGAACGACAGGTTGGCGGGCGCAGCCGGTCTGCCCCCTTGCTTGCGAACTTGGGCGGAGCAGGCAGCGAGCCGGCGGCCGCATGCGTGCCAGGCGGCACCCGCATCGGGGTGCACAGCGGCCATCGATACCGGGATCCGCAACCGCCCTGCTATGCCTGGAAGGCGTGCGCCCGATGCCAGGCCAGATATGGGCGAATGTCGCGGTGCTCCCCGCTTGTCAGCCGCATATGTGGCGTGACATTGAGCTGCACGAGGTCTCCGGGGGCGCAGCGACGAGCTCCGCAAGATCCGGAACTCGTTGTCGAAATTGATCAACCCTTTGCGGTTGACGACATCCCTAAGGCTTCTACGGTCAGAAAGCACTCTGAGCGGGAGTTCAGGCGAGCAATGGCCTCATCGATTTAACGGTGCGACCGTATCCGGGGATACGGCGAAAATCCAATCGGCTAAGACCCGATCAACTTGCTGCGCAGGCCTTCGCCCGCCAACGGCATATCGCGAAGCCGAAGTTTCGTGGCATCGAAGATGGCATTGCCAAGCGCGCCCGCCGTGGGACCCATGGGCGCTTCGGCGACGCCCAGAAACGGCGACCCCGGACGGTCAATAAGGTGAACGTTGACTTGGGTCGGCACGGAGGAGAACCGCATGATCGGATACGTCCCCCAATCGAAACTGCGCAAACCATTGGCGTCGAACTTCAGTTGTTCATAGAGGGTCCAGCTTGCCGACTGAAGGATGCCGCCTTCGATTTGATTGCGGACCCCATCAGGATTGACGATCTGCCCGCAATCAACAGCGGCTTCTGCATGAACGAGTCGGACCTTTCCAGTGTCCTTCTCAATCGCGACCTCCAGCGCAATCGCCATATAAGCCATGATGTTCTTGTACTTTCCGAACGCGAAGCCGTAACCGTGGCCAGGTTTGCGTTGTCGATCGCTCCAGTCGAACTTGCTGGCGGCAAGACGGATGACATCGACAGCTCGCGGGTCGTCCATATGTTTTAGCCGGAACGCCACCGGGTCTTGGCCGGCCGCCACGGCAAGCTCATCCATGAAGGTCTCGATCGTGAAGACGTTCATGTGAGCCCCCAGCGACCGCATCGCGGAAGTCCGAAGCGGCATGGTGGGCGAGAAGTTGTTCACGATATGGCGCTTCGGCAGACGGTACAGCGGGATGGCGTTCCGATCGCCGCCGCCCTCTGGCTGCGTCATCGGCACAGACGGCGCAGGCTTGAAAGGCTTCGCGAGCAGCGTGGCCGGCAATAGTCGCCCCGCATTGACGACTCGCTCATTATGAGAGCTGCTCCATAGCGCATAGTCCCAGTTCACGATCGTCCCGTCCGCCGACAGCGATGCCCGGACTTCGGTGACCATCGCCGGTGTGTAGTGATCCCAAACGTGCTCCTGATCGCGCATCCACTGAACGCGCACGGGTCGGCCGGGAAGCGCTCGGGCAATCCACGCGGCATGCGCGGCGGCATCGTCGGCGCCGTTGTGTCCATAGCATCCGGAGCCGACGACATGGATGCAGCGGATTTTCTCCTTGTCCATCGAGAGCATTTCCGCCAGGCCATCGCGAAGGGGATACACCCCCTGAGAATGCGTCCAGACGGTCAGCGTGCCGTTGTCGAGGTGAGCCACGGCCGCGGACGGACCGATCGATCCATGCATCAGGTATGGCTTGGTGTAGGTCGCCGAAAGCGTCTTCACCGCTTGGGGCATCGCCGCACTGTTGTCCGCGATCACGATGCGCTCGGTGGCAATTTCCTTGAGCTGCGCGTGTATGTCCTGGGGGCGTGGCAGGCTACGGCCCTTACCCCATTGGCATCCGGCAGACAGCACACGCTGCGCCTGCACGGACTGCCACTCATGCTGCGCGACAACGGCTAGCAGGTTGCCGTCGCGTAGCACGGCTACAACGCCTGGCATGGCGCGCACCTTCGTTTCGTCGACGGCTAGCAATGGCGCGCCGTAGACGGGAGGGAGAACCACTCGGGCGTGCACCATGCCTGGGAGCCTGAGGTCCTGCACATAGCTCGCCCCACCGGTCACCTTCGCCGGAATATCGGTGCGCGGCATCGACTTGCCGATTACCGTGAACGATCCGGGTTCACGCAACGGCGATGCAACCTTGGCGGTGACATGGAGGTTGACCGTCGGCAGAAGGTCGGCAAAGCTCACGGAGCGGCCATCCCGCGCGGTGATCCGGGCGTCGGCCACCGTCAGCGTGGAGACATCCACTCGAAACTTTCTGGCCGCTGCGTCGCTCAGCAACCCACGTACCTGTGCGGCGGCATTGAGCAATGCGCTCCCGCTGTCCGCCATCGTATGGCTGCCGGCTGTCAGTCCTTCATCCGGCGATCGCGCGGTATCTGCCGTGAGGAAGGTGATCAGATGGGGGGCGATCTGTAACTCTTCGGCGGCTACCTGGTGCAACGCGGTCCGTACACCGGTGCCGAGTTCGACCTTGCCCGTGTAGACCGTGACGTGATTGTCGGGCGAGACCTTGATCCAGGCGTCGAGGAAAGGGTTGGTCTTGAGGCTACCCGCCAGCCGTTCCGTCTTTGCCCCGACCCGGACCGCCGCGCCCTCATCGGCAAGAACCAGCTCCGCCAGAGCATTGCTCGCGGGCAACAAGGAAAAGCCCACTACCAGCGAGCCGGACATCATCAAGGCGCGGCGCTTCGGGCTCTCGACATGATCCTCGTTCTGATCGTCGTGATGGGTCATTGCTTGCTCTCCGGCTTCGACTGTGTTGTCTCGGGGGCGAGGCTTGCGGCACGGATCGCCGCCAGGATCCGCATATGTGTTCCGCACCGGCACAGGTTGGGTTCCATGTGCTGAAGAATCTCTGCGTCGGTCGGGCGCGGATTGCTTTCGAGCAGGGATTGGGCACGCATGATCATCCCTGCAATGCAATAGCCGCACTGCGCTGCCTGGTGGTCGATGAATGCCTGCTGGAGCCGCCCAGGCTTGTCGGCGGTGCCAAGGCTTTCAACGGTCCTGATAGCGCCATCGCCGACTGCAGCGACTGGCGTGAGGCATGAGAAGGTCGGCTTGTTGTCGACGATTACCGTGCATGCGCCGCACTGGCCCATGCCGCATCCGAACTTGGCGCCATTGAGGCCGAGGTGGTCGCGGAGGGCATATAGCAGAGGGGTCGCAGGATCGATATCGAGGGCGTGCCTGGTGCCATTGATTGTGAGGTGGATCATCGCGATTGGTCTCCCTTCCGAATGTCGGCCGCGGTCTGCACGACATCCTTCCAGGGCGGCTGGTCGGTATAGGTCGCGCGTAGATAGTTAGCGATGTCGGCTACCTGGCGATCATTCAGCATGTGTTTGAACGGCGGCATGTAGTGCACCTCCCGCTCTCCTTGCCATTGCACGCCTTCCAACATCATTTGCACGGTATTGCGCGGCGTGGCAGCATTGACCGTGGTGCTTGTCGCGAGGCTCGGCCGTTGACCAAGGCTTTGCATGGGCGAGTTCTCACCGTGACATGCCGCGCATGCGGCCGAGAACAGGACCGCGCCTCGCTGGATGGAGGTCTTGTCCGCACCGGCATGATCGGGCGGCATAACGTCGCGGGTGCGCGGCTTCTGTAGCGATAGAAGATAGGTAGCGATGGCGTCCACATCCTCCTCGGGCACGGTGGCCAACTCTTGCGTGACCGGCAGCATCGGGCCGGCGGCGGCGCTGTGCTGCGATGACATGCCGGTACGCAGGTACGCGATCAACTGCGATGTCGTCCACGGGTGCGGCGACGAGGTAAGGGTGTTGAGCGAGGGTGCTTCCCAACCGTCCACCACGCCGCCATCGAACGCCTTCCCCCACTGTTCGCCGCCAATCGGGTTGAGAGGGGTGTGACATGCTGCGCAGTGGCCAAGCCCGTTCACCAGTTCGCGGCCGCGGTTCCATTTGTCATCGCGAGACGCATCCGTGGGTTCCGGGCCTTCTCGCAGGAACAGGACGTTCCAGAAAGCGACGAGCGGCCGGAAATTGAGAGGGAAGATGAGGGCGTTGTCGGGCGCCTTGCTAACGACCGGGTCGCGTTGCATCAGAAAGGCATACGCGGCGGCGATGTCGCCGTCCGACATCCGCGTGTAATGTATGTACGGAAATGCGGGATAGAGCTGATGGCCGTCCCTCGAGATGCCACGGCGCATGGCGCGGGTGAAAGCCTCGAGCGACCATGACCCAATGCCCGTCTCCGCGTCCGGCGTAATGTTGGTGGTGTAGATGGTGCCGAACGGGGTAGCAAGCGGCAGGCCGCCCGCGTAGGGCTTGCCGCCCGGTGCCGTGTGGCAGACCGCGCAATCACCGAGCGCCGCGACTCGCGAGCCATGCAGGACCAGTTGTCGGTCGAATGAGGACGGCACGGGAGGAGCCGTCGGAGCGATCGCTTTTTCCCACGTCAGATAGATCGAGACGGCGACGGCAACGATCGCCGCGGCCGCCGCGAAGGTCAGTAGTGGGAAGAAGCGATGTCGGGCTTTCATCGTTGTAGGGGTCCCGTTAGGTTTAGGAATGGCTCCTGCAATGCTAGGGATGCGGGTCGGTTGCGACAATGGACTGGTGGGTTCTATTCATTAACACCAAGGTCTAGATCCATTGAGACTTGATGTCCAGCGTGGCGCTCCTTCGAAGAGGCGCTGAAGTGAACCGACGAAGGGTCCGACGAAGCGAAGGGACCGACGACGCGAAGCATTCCAGGAGTGCGTCAATGTACGAGACGCATCGGCGCAGCACTATCATCTGGCGACGCAACACAGTTTTCGGCGCCGCGCAATGCACGATGCCGATTTCTGTGGGTCATGAACGTGGCGCTCCACGAGCCCGTCACGCATCCGCCTGCATGCGCGTCGAGCGGGATTGCGCCGGCGCTACGGTTGCTTGAATCGCTTCCTATAGGCCGAAGGTGTCAGGCCGACTACGCGCTGGAAGCGAGCGCGGAACGTGATGGTTGAGTCGAAGCCCGATGCTGAGGCCACCTGATCGACACTGGCGTCGCTCGTCTCCAGTAACTCCTGCGAGCGGCGGATGCGTTGCCGGATCAGCCACTGGATGGGCGTCGTCCCCGTTTGGTCATGGAAGCGGCGCGCGAAGGTCCGCGGCGTCATCCTCGCCTTGGCCGCGAGCGTGGGGACGTCGATGGGCTTGTGAAGATTCTTGAGCATCCAGTCGCAGAGCGGAGAGAGGCTCGACGCATTGTCGACCACCGGCTGCCGGATGAACGCGGCCTGTCCGCCATCGCGATGAAGCGGCGCGACGGCGAGCCTTGCCGCCTGCACGGCCATTGCCTGGCCATAATCACGCCCGACCAGATGCAGGCACATGTCCAGGCCCGCCGAACTGCCGGCGGACGTCACGATGTTGCCCTCGTCGACGAACAGGACATCGGTGTCCACGGTGAGGGCGGGATAACGTCGTGCCAGTTCTCCCGCCGCCGCCCAATGGGTTGTCGCGCGATGGCCGTCCAGCAGTCCTGCTTCGGCGAGCACGAAAGCACCGGTGCAGATCGAGGCGACCTGTGCACCGCCCTCGAGCGCGCTCCTTAACGTCCTGGAAGCACCTGGGGAGAGCCGCCGATCGATATCTTCCACGCCAGGCACGATGATGCGATCCGCCGCGAGTGCGTCCTCCAGCTTCCACGGCGCCCGGATATCGAAATGCCCGCCGGCATCCACCCGCGTCGTTTCGCCGCACACCATCACGCGGTATGCAGGCTTGCCATCGGCAAGCACAACGCGGGAGAACACATCGCAGGCGATGCCGAGGTCGAATGGCACGACACCTTGAAGGGCCAGCACGGCGACGGTTATCAAAGCATCTCCTTGGATATGACCGGACAGCGGGAACGTTCTACATTGTACGCAGCGGCTCAGACGCCCATCCGCCCCCCAGCGCCCGGAACAGGTCCACCTGTGTGTTGGCGATGCGTTCCTCTGCATCCGCCACCTGCGCTTGCGCGTCAGCGAACGTGCGCTCCGCATCGAGCAGGGCGAGGCTGTCGCTGCGTCCCTCGCGCTGTTGCGCGCGGACAATGCGTGCGGCGCGATCGGCCTGCTCGCGCGCCGCAGCGAGGGCGGTGCGCTGGTCGACGGCACGGGCATAGTTCGATAGTGCGGTTTCCGTCTCGGCCAACGCCTGGAGCACGCTGCCATCGAATGTCGCAAGCGCGCCCGCGCTGTCCGCCTGGGCGGCCGAGATACGCGCGCGGATGCGTTCCTGATTCGGGAACGACCACGAGATGCTGGGTCCCGCGAGCCATCGAAGCGGGCCGGCCCCGAAGAAGTCCCCCGCGCCGAACCCTGTCGATCCGATTGACGCGCCAAACGATATGCGCGGATAGAGGTCGGCCGTCGCTACGCCGATCCGTGCGGTCGCGGCGGCCAGTCTCCGCTCCGCGGCGCGGACATCGGGCCGCCGGGCGAGCATCGATTGGCCGTCGCCGACGGGAATGGGCATATCGAGTGCCGGTAACGCGTTGAGGTCTGCTGCGGCGTTGAGGTCTGCTGCGTCGGCGGGCAGCTCTCCTGGCGCGCGGCCGGTCAGGACGGCGAGCCGGAAGAGCGCCGCCTGCCGCTCGGCCGCGATGACCGGGATGCTCGAATGTCGCTGTTCCCGCAGCGCGGCGATTCGGGCGGTGTCCAGCGATGTCGCCATTCCCGCTCTCTCGCGGCCGTTCATGACACGCAGTGAGCGATCCAGCAGCGAGACGATCCGCTGCGCAACGGCAAGGCGCTGCGCAGCGCCGGCCGCGTTGAGGTACGCGCGCGTAGTGTCCGCCACGATGGCGACCTTGACGGCATCCCGGTCGGCTTGCGCGGCTTCGAAGTCGCCGCGTGCGGATTCGACGCCACGCCTCACCCGGCCGAACAGATCGATTTCATAGGCGATGCCAAAGCCCGCGTCGACGAGCGTGTGTTGACGATCCTGTCCGGGTAGCGCCTGGACGGCTGCCTGTCTCTGGCGGCTGGCCGTCGCATCGAATTCCGTGCCCGGATAGCGATCCGCGCCGGCATCGCGCAACATCGCGCGCGCGCGTTCCAACCGGGCGACGGCAACCCGGACATCGATGTTCGCAGCTAACGCGTCTTCGATCAGTCGATCGAGGATGGGGTCGCGATAGAGTCGCCACCAATCGTCATGGGCTGGGCCTTGGTCATAGAGCGCAGGCGCCTCGCCGGCGGTGAAAGCGCCCTGGGCATTGACCGGCACGCCTGGGGACACATAGTCGGGGCCGACGGCGCATCCGGTCAGGGCGAGTGCGAACAGGCAGAGCAGTGGCTTGAGTCGTTTCATGAATGCACCTCAATCGGCATGCTGCACTGGCGTGGGCCCCGCTATCCGGCGGCCGGGGGACAGTCGTGCGCCAAGGGCACGGCATACGACGTAGAAGGTCGGCGTATAGAGCAGCCCGAATCCGGTGACACCCAGCATGCCAAAGAACACCGCGGTCCCCAATGCCTGCCGAAGCTCGGCGCCGGCACCCTTGGCAACCAGCAATGGCACCGCGCCGAGAATGAATGCGAAGCTCGTCATGAGGATCGGCCGCAGGCGCGTTTGCGCTGCACGTACGGCCGCGGCGACCGGTGTCAGGCCCTCCTGTTCTTCCGCCTGGCGGGCAAACTCCACGACCAGAATTGCATTTTTGGCTGCGAGGGCGATTAGTACCACGAGGCCGATCTGCGTCAGGACGTTGTTATCCATGCCGCGGAGCTGGATGCCGATCATCGCGGCAAGCAGACACATCGGAACGATCAGGATGATGGCCAGCGGGAGCGTCAGGCTTTCGTATTGCGCGGCCAGCACGAGAAACACCAGCACGACAGCGAGCGCGAAGACGAGCGCAGCCGTGTTGCCGGCGATCTTCTGCTGATACGCGATACCCGTCCATTCTGTGCCGTATCCGCCCGGAAGCGTCTCCGTGGCCAGGCGCTCCATGGTAGCGAGTGAGCGTCCGGTGGAGGAGCCGGGCGCGGTGTCGCCGTCGACCTCTACCGCGGGGAACAGGTTGTAGCGGACAACGCGATATGGTCCCGTTTCGTCATGGAACGTGGCAACCGAGCCGACGGGTACCATCGCGCCTGCCGACGACCGTGTCTTGAGGTTGGCAATATCGGCCGTGGTGGCGCGATGCGCCTGGTCGGCCTGCGCTGTCACGCGGAACGTGCGGCCGAGCAGATTGAAATCGTTCACGTAGGCCGATCCAAGGTAGACCTGAAGCGCTTCGAACACACGCTCTGATGACACGCCCAGCATCTCGGCCTTGCGCCGGTCGATATCCGCGAAAATCCGCGGCGTCAGCGTATTGAAGAAGGTGTACACCTGCGACAGGCCCGCGGTTGCATTGGCTTTTGCGATGAGTTTTCCGGTTTCGCTGCCGAGTTCCTGATAGCCGTGGTCGCTGCGATCCTGCACCATCATTCGATAGCCACCTGCGGAGCCGATGCCATCGATCAACGGCGGTGGAATGACCATGACACGCGCGCCATCGATGTCCGCGGTCACTTTGCGTGCTTCCTCGAGAATGGCATCGGCATGACGCTGCCGCTCCTCGAATGGCTTGAGGGGGATAAACGCCGTCGCAGCGTTCGGCGAGTTGGTATTCGAAGCTGCATCGTAGCCGGGCAGCATAATCGTGCCCCGCACGCCCTCGATCGTCAGGAGCCGACGCGATACGTCCTGCAGCACGGCGTCCGTCCGGGACAGCGACGCGCCTGGCGGCAACTGCACCACCGTGATCAGATAGCTCTGGTCCTGCGGCGGAATGAAACCGGTCGGTGTCACCCAGAACAGCGCGAGAGTGGCCATGATGAGCCCGCAATAGGACAACATGACCCGCCTGGGGCGGGCGACCATCCATGCGGTCAGCCGTCCGTATGCGGCGCTGAAGGTGTCGAAGCATCGGTTGAACGCATCGCCCGCACGATGCAGCGCGCGGATGACCCGGTGATCGGCGGCCTTTGTCTCATGGGTGCGCAGCAGCTGCGCCGCGAGCGCGGGCGACAGGGTGAGCGAGAGGACCAGCGAGATGATCGTAGCGCCCGATATGGTCAATGCGAACTGCTTGTAGAACGCGCCCGACAGTCCATTGAGAAAGAGCGTGGGAATGAACACTGCGCAAAGGACCAGCACGATGGCGACCAATGCGACCGAGACTTCGTCCATGGATCTGCGCGCGGCCTCGAGCGGACTGAGCCCGAGCCCGAGATTGCGCTCGACGTTCTCGACCACCACGATAGCGTCATCGACAACGATCCCGATGGCGAGCACAAGGCCGAACAGGGACAAACTGTTGAGACTGTAGCCGGCGACAGCGAGGAGGGCGAAGGTGCCGATAAGCGACACCGGGATTGCGACGACGGGAATGATTGCCGCGCGCCAGCGTTGCAGGAAGAGGAAGATGACAAGCACCACGAGCGCCGCCGCCTCCAGCAGGGTATTACGGACTGCGGCGATAGATTGCGCGATGAACTTTGTGGAATTCCACATGATGCGGTATTCGAGCCCATGGGGAAACGACTTCGCGGCCTCCTGCATCACGCGCTCGACGGTTTCCCCGGTCTCGAGGGCGTTCGTGCCCGGTCGCTGGAAGATGCCGATCATGATTGACGCCTTGCCGGAGAGATAGGCATTCGTGCTGTAGTCCGCGGCGCCAAGCTCGACGCGTGCCACATCCCGCACCCGAATTTGCCGGCCGTCCGCGTCGGTCCGGACGATGACGTCGGCGAACTGGTCCGGTTCGGAGAATCGGCCTTGCGTACGCACGTTCAGCTGGAACGCATCGGCGGATGCGCTCGGCGGTTGTCCGAGCGCGCCGGCGGCGACCTGTACGTTCTGCGCGCGCAGCGCGGCCACGACCTCGCCGGCGGTCAGATTGAGCGAGGCCGCGCGGTCCGGGTCGATCCATACACGCATCGCGAATTCGCGGCTGCCGAAGATGATGGCGTCTCCGACGCCATCGATCCGGCTGAGCCGGTCGCGTACCTGCGTCAGGGCGTAGTTCGAGATGTAGTCCTGATCGAAGATGCCATCCGGCGACACGAGGTTCACCGCCATCAGCGCGCTAGGCGCCGTCTTGCGGGTGGTGACACCGAGGCGCTGCACGGCTTAGGGCAATCGCGGTGTCGCGGTGGCGACGCGGTTCTGCACGAGCATTTGCGCCGCGTCGAGGTTGGTGCCGACCTTGAAGGTCACCGAGATCGCTACCTTGCCGTCGCCAGTCGACTGGCTCGAGATGTAGAGCATGTTGTCGACGCCATTGATCTCCTGCTCGATCGGCGCCGCGACGGTTTCCGCCACGGTCTCCGCGGAGGCGCCGGGATATGTCGCGGACACGACAACAGTCGGTGGAATGATGTCCGGATATTGGGAGACCGGTAGTCGGAAGTAGGCGATGGCGCCGACAATGGTAATCACGACCGCCAGGACTGCGGCAAAGATCGGCCGTGTAATGAAGAAGCGCGACAGGCGCATGGGTGCTTTCCTAGGGAAATGGCCAATCAGGCCGCCATCAGGATGCGAACGTGGCTTCGCCCGATATCGCCGGGGCCGGCGCGGGACGAGCGGGCGCTGCGGGCTCGATGCGTGTCGGTTTGGTCAGCACCTTGCTGCCCGGGGTCGCCATCTGGATGCCGCCGACAACGACGTCGTCGGTCGGGGCCAGACCCGACCGCACGATGCGGAGGCCATCGACTGTGGGGCCCAGCACGACGGGTTTAGCTTCGACAATGCCTGCCTTGGTCACTGTCAGCACGACCTTGCGCGCCTGGTCAGTCTGGATGGCAGCGTCTGGAACGAGCAGGGCTGTCGTGGTGCCGCTGCTGGCCAGACGCATGTTGCCGAACATGCCGGGTGTCAGGAACAGATCTCGGTTGGGCACGACCGCGCGAAGCCGGATGGTCCCGGACCGTGGATCGAGACCGTTGTCGGTAAAGTCGAGCGCGCCGTGCCAGCGGTAATCCGTTTCGTCTTGCAGGCGGACTTCAATCGCCGACGTCTTGGCGCCATCCTGTCTTGCGCGTAGGGCCTTGAGGTAGAGCGCTTCGGACGCCTCGAACACGAAGTAGATTGGGTCGAGGGCGTTGACCGTCGTCAGCAGGGTGCCGCTTGTGCCTTCGCCGGTGGCGACGAGGTTGCCCGGGTCAACGCGCCGGTACGACACCCTGCCGGCGATCGGCGCACGGACTTCCGTGAAATCCAGCTCCAGCAAGCGCGCGCTGACGCGTGCTTGCGCTGCAGCGACGGCGGCAACGCCGGCCTGAACGCGTGCGTGGAGGCGGTCGAGCTCGCTTTTGGAGACGGCCTCGTCGCCGACCAGATTGTCTGCGCGTTGTGCATCCGCTCGGGCCAATGCGAGCTCGCTGCGCGCGCTAGCCAGGTTCGCGTTGGCTTCGGCAAGGGCGGCCGCGAATGGCCGTCGGTCGATGGTAAACAGCAGGTCGCCGCGACGCACGGTCGCGCCATCCGTGAAGTGCACCGCCACGATCTGCCCTGAAACCCGTGGGCGAATGTCAACCGTGCGACTGGGTTCGAATCGGCCGATGTAGGTGTCCCATTCGTTGATCTGCCGTGAGAGCGGGATCGACGTCGACACCGTCGGGGGCGTCATCGCCGCATTGGCGACCGGGGCCTTTCTGACGGATGCGAGGAATGCAATGCCCAGGAGAGCCAGGGCGATGCCTGCCGTCCCTGCCGTTCGCCATAGTGATGTGCGGGGCCGGGAGCCCGATACGGCGTGCTTATTAAGTTTGGTGTGAGTGTTCATCCAATCGTCGATCGATGGTTGCCAAGTCGACCGGCATTTTCACCACCGTGGGGCCAAGGGAGAAAGGACGAACTTCCCTCGTTTCTGGTCATGCGACAGGTGTGGCAGAAAATGATCGTAATTAGTCATTTCTGCCACTCACGTCCTGGCCCGAGTGCGCGATATAAAGCTACGGTTTCGATTCTTCAGACCGGGGGCTTTACTCCATGCAGTCGCCGTCCGTACTTCGTCATCTCGAAATCGCGTCCGTGATCGAGGGCACCACGCTTGTTCTTCTGCTTGGCATCGCCGTGCCGTTGAAGCATCTGGGTGGGTGGCCGATCGGTGTACAGATTCTGGGTCCGTTGCATGGCCTCGCGCTGTTGATTTATCTGTGGATCGCCATACAGGCCGTCTCCGGCGCAGGGTGGCCGCGCCGCGAATTACTACGGGTGTTTCTGCTGGCGGTGCTCCCGCTTGGCGGCTTTTTCAACGCGACATTCATTGCCCGCAAGATCGACACGATAGAAAAGGGGCAGGCCCAATGAGTGCCTTGGCGCTATACCCCTGGATCAAGGCGTTGCATGTCGCCGCGTCGCTGATGTTTACCGCAGGCGTGATAGCTGTGGCGGCGTTTCTGTGGGCTGCCGGCAAAGCCGCGGCAGACGTCGCGCCGATGGCAGGCGCGCTTCGTCGATGGGACAGGGCGGTCACCACACCCTCGATGCTGCTCGTGGTGGTACTGGGGTTCGTCCTCGTCCGATCTGGCGGGTGGTTTGGCGCGCCTTGGCTATATGGAAAGCTTGCCATTGCGCTGCTGGTCGCCGCTGCGCATGGAATGCAAGTCGCAAAACTTCGCCGGCTGGCTGGCGGCGCCGAGGTGACGCGTTGGCGGCTGGGTCCATGGCTAGTCGCGGGATTCGCGTGCATTGCGATGCTGGCCGTGGCGAAGCCGGCATGAGCCAGAGCCCGTGTTGAGTATGGACGCTTCGCTCGCGCTTCGGCATATCGGTTTTTTCGTTTATCCAGGCTTTCAAATACAGGACCTCAGCGGTCCGCTCGCGGCCTTCGAATTGGCGGGGTCCGGCGCCGGCGCGCCGCCATACCGTTGCCACGTGGTGTCCCATGCCGGCGGAGACGTTGCCAGCTCCGGCGGTTTGCGGATCATGACGTCGTTGATGCCATCGACGCTGGATACGCTGCTCGTCGTGGGTGGGGAGGTGTCCGACGATCCGGCCACGCTGCCGGCGATCGACGCACATCTTGCGACCGCGTTACAGAACGGTACGCGGCGCATCGGCAGCGTTTGCACGGGGGCATTCATTCTGGCCAGGGCGGGGTTGCTCGAGGGTCGTCGCGCGACGACGCACTGGAAGCACTCGCGTCAGTTGCAACGGATGTTTCCCGGCACCCGAGTTGAATCGGACCGCATTTACATCAAGGACGGCAATATCTGGACGTCGGCCGGGGTGACCGCGGGCATCGACCTCGCGCTCGCGCTCATCGAGGAGGACCTTGGCCACGCCGAGTCCCTGTCGGTGGCCCGCCACCTCGTGGTCTATCACCGTCGGCCCGGTGGGCAGTCTCAATTTTCCGCGCTGGCGGACATGGAACCGGAGTCGGACAGGATGCGGGAGGTGTTGAGCTATATGCGCGAGAACCTCAATGCGTCCTTGTCTACTGAAACGCTGGCGTCGATTGCCTGCCTCAGTCCGCGCCAGTTCGGACGAACGTTTCTAGCCGAGACCGGCGAGACCCCCGCGAAGGCTGTCGAGCGGCTGCGCGTCGAGGTGGCGCGTCACCGCGTGGAACGGAGTGCCGAACCGATCGAAAAAATCGCCGAGGCAGTGGGATTCGCGGACCCTGAGCGCATGCGCAGGGCATTCATCCGAATCACGGGGCATCCGCCGCAGAGTCTGCGACGGATGGCGGACTAATGTTTGGCATCACCATCTCTCACCTGAGCAGAAGGAAGCGCGAACAGATAGCCCCCTTTGCCTGAAGCCGCCTCATTCGCTGAACGTCTCGAATAGCAGTTCCCGCAGCCACCGGTTGCCGGGGTCGCGCTGATACTTGCTGTGCCAGAACAGGTTGATGGCGATTTCGGGTAGCGGCACGGGGCAGGGTACGTACGAGAGCCCGAACGGTTCGGCGCACCGTTCCGCGAAGCGTTCCGGCACCGTCGCCACGAGGTCCGTCTCATGCAGGATATGGCCCACCGCCACGAAGTGAGGCACGACCAGCCGGATGTCGCGCTCCACGCCCGATCGCTTCATCGTCTCGTCGGCAACACCGTGCCCCGAACCCGCCGAGACTACGACCACATGCTTGGCCGCGCAAAATTCCTCGCGCGTCAGCGTGCCCTTGTCCAGCGCGTGCCCCTTGCGAAAGAGGCAGACATAGCTGTGACGCAGAATCCGGCGCTGCATGAAGCCCGTCTTCATGTCCGGTATCCAGCCCACGGCCAGGTCCACGCGGCCGGCCTCCATCTCGTCGCGTAGATTCACGGTCGCGTTTCGCACCGTGCTGATGGTCACGCCAGGCGCGATCTTCTCGAGCAACCCCGTCAGCGTCGGCAGTATATAAATCTCGCCGATATCGGTCATCGCAATCGTGAACGCGCGCTTGCTGGTCATCGGATCGAACTTGACCTGTTGATTCAGCGTGCTGTGAATCGTGCTGAGCGCGTAGCTGATGGGCTCCGCAAGCTGCTGGGCATAGGGCGTCGGCTCCATGCCACGCGAGGTGCGCAGAAACAGTTCGTCCCCGAGAAGTTTTCTCAGTCTGTTCAAGGCGTTACTGACGCCAGGCTGCGAGATGCCGAGCGTCTCCGCGACCCTGGACGCGCGGCGCTGCTTGAGCAACTCCGAGAATACGAGCAGCAGATTCAGGTCGACGTCCTTCAGATCCATGGTCCTTGGCCTCCTGAGGCGATGGGCTATATCACGCGCAGTGATTCATTGTATTGCTGCCTTTCTATTTATTAATAGCGGGGCTTCTACCAACATTCAGTCCGACAACCCAACACGTCGGACCGAGGTAGACGCAATATGGAGCTGACCGTTCTCCCCACAGACCACAGGATTCCGATCGAATCCGGATCGAATCTGCTCGAGCTGCTACGCAAGCACGGTGTACCCGTGTCATACAGCTGCCTGGCCGGCCGCTGCGGCACCTGCCGCTGCAGGGTCACCGAAGGCAAGGTAGTCGAATCCGGGCGCGACGTACTCTCGGCGTCGGTCAACGACGGCCAGTTCGTGCTCGCCTGCCAGACGACGCTGACAGGCAGTTGTGCCATCGAAATCCCCGAGGCGGACGAGGTGGTCGTGCATCCGGCGAAGCTGCTCAAAGGCGTTGTCACCGGCATTGACGCGCTCACGCATGACATCCGTCGGCTGCGCCTGCGCACCAACAAGCCGCTTTCGTTCTCGCCGGGCCAATACGCCACGCTCCAGTTCGCCTCCGGCCACATCCGGCCCTACTCGATGGCAAACATCGAGGGCGATGACGAGCTCGAGTTCCATATGCGGCTCGTACCGGGCGGTCGCGCTTCGACCTATATCGCCGAGACGCTCAAGGAAGGAGACACCGTGCGCGTGAGCGGTCCGCTCGGCACCGCCTACCTGCGTCGCCTGCACAAGGGGCCGATGTTATGCGTGGCCGGTGGCACCGGGTTGGCGCCAGTGCTGTCGATCGTGCGTGGCGCGCTGGCAGCGGATATGGACAACCCCATCCGCCTTTATTTCGGCGTGCGTAGTCCGCGGGACCTGTACGGCGCCGACATGTTGCGGGACCTCGCAACGAGGCACCCGGGACTCGATGTGCACATCGTCGTCAGCGAGGATGCGGACGGCTCCGGCTATCGCGGTGGCCTGGTCACCGACGCCGTGGCGCAGGACCTGCCCGACCTGACGGGCTGGCGAGCCTATGTCTGTGGGGCCCCGCCGATGGTGGAGGCGGCGCAGATCCTGATGCGGCAGCGAGGATTGCCCCTCGAACGCATCTATGCGGATGCGTTCTACGCAACCGGCATCTAAGACTTTTACCCCCAAGAGAAACAGGGCGCTCCCACGCAAAGGACGCCCTATTCGGAGACGACCGTGATGTCCGAACAACCCATCCAATTTGTCGATCGCAGGGCCTGGAAGCAGGACGGTTCAAGCCGCGTCCCTTTCTGGGCCTACACCGACGACGATCTGTATCGCCGCGAGCTCGATCGCATCTTCTACGGCAAGCACTGGAGCTATGTCGGCCTCGAAGCCGAGATTCCCGAGCACGGCGACTTCAAGCGCACCGAGATCGGCGAACGCTCTGTGATCATGGTTCGCGACAAGGACGGTTCGATCAACGTCGTGGAGAACGTCTGCGCGCACCGCGGCGTCGCGTTTTGCCGCGATCGCAACGGCAACCGCAAGGATCTCGTCTGCCCGTATCACCAGTGGAGCTATGACCTCAAAGGCAACCTGCAGGGCGTGCCGTTTCGGCGCGGCCTGAAGCAGGATGGCAAGGTCAACGGCGGCATGCCAAAGGACTTCTGTCCGGACAACCATGGTTTGACCAGGCTCGGCGTCGCGGTGCGCAATGGCGTGGTGTTCGCGTCGTTCGATCACGACGTCGAGCCGCTCGAGGAATTTCTGGGGCCCGACATCGTGCGGTATTTCGACCGCGTGTTCGACGGGCGCAAGCTGGTGATTCACGGCTACTCGCGCCAGCGCATTCCGGCGAACTGGAAACTGATGCTGGAGAACATCAAGGATCCGTATCACGCGGGTCTTCTGCATACCTGGTTCGTGACCTTCGGACTGTGGCGTGCGGATCAGAAGTCGGCCACGGTGATGGATGTGCACCGGCGTCACGGCGCGATGATGTCGCGCCGCAACTCGGGCGGATCGAGCGCCGTCACGCAGGGCATCACGAGCTTCAAGGAAAGCATGGCCCTGGAGGACGATCGCCTGCTCGACGTCGTGCAGGAAGACTGGTGGGGCGACCACACGGTCGTGATGATGACGCTGTTCCCGAGCGTGATCATCCAGCAGCAGGTCAATTGCATGTCGACGCGCCAGATTATCCCGAGCGGCCCCGATGCATTCGATTTCGTCTGGACGCACTTCGGCTTCGAGTCCGACAGCGAAGAAATGAAACGCCGGCGTCTGCGGCAGGCAAATCTCTTCGGTCCGGCGGGATTCGTCTCCGCGGACGACGGGGAGGTGATCGAGTTCTCGCAGGAAGGTTTCACGCAAAAACCGGGGCAGGAAACGATCGCGGAACTTGGCGGGGTCGACTACGAGAACACCGACCACATGGTGACCGAAGGTTTGATTCGCGGCATGTACGCCTACTGGCGCCGCGTGATGGAGGTATGACGTGCTCGATTTCCCGACTTATTCCCAACTGACCGGACTGTACGCCGACTATGCGGCTGCGCTGGATAACGGCGAATGGGACCGCTGGCCCGAGTTCTTCATGGAAGAGTGTGTCTACAAGCTGCAGCCGCGCGAGAACTTCGACCGAGGCTTTCCGCTAGCGACGATGTCGCTCGAAAGCAAGGGCATGCTGAAGGACCGTGTGTTCGGTGTTCGCGAGACGCTGTTCCACGATCCGTACTATCAGCGGCACGTCGTCGGCGCGCCACGCGTACTGGGCGACGACGGCTCCCTCATTCGCGCCGAGGCGAACTACGCCGTGTTTCGTACCAAGCAGAGCAAGCTCTCCGAGGTCTTCAACACCGGCCGCTATGTCGATGTCGTACAGCGCACGCCGCAGGGGCTCCGGTTCGCATCCCGCATTTGCGTGTTCGACTCCGAGATGATTCCTAACTCCATCATTTATCCGATCTGAGGTATCCGGCGTGACTATCCATTGGCTGGTTGTCGCACCGCGCAGCGCGGTGCCGGAAGGCGACGTCATCGGCGTCCAGATCGAAGGGCGCGATATCGCGCTATATGACGTGGACGGCGAGGTATATGCGACGGACAACGTCTGCACCCATGGCAATGCCCGTCTTTGCGACGGCTTTGTCGACGGACACGAGATCGAGTGTCCGTTGCATCAGGGCAAGTTCGACGTCCGCAACGGTCATCCCACCTGCGAACCCGTGACGGAGAAGCTCCGGACCTACGAGGTTCGTATCGAGGATGGCCAGGTGATGGTCGGAATCGATTGATCGGGACCTCATCATGACGCATTCCAACGACGCGGCATACCACGTGCCGCAGCAGTACATCGACGGCATCTGGCGCGAGGGGACGGCCACCACCGCAACGCGGATCGTGAATCCGGCAACGGAGGCTGTGCTGGGCGAGTTGAGCCACGCATCCTCATCCGATCTCGACGAGGCCATTCTGGCCGCGAAAGCCGGCTTCGCGCTGTGGCGCAAGGTGACACCCTACGAGCGGGGCAGGCTCATCGAGCGAGCCGTGGCGCTGATGCTCGAACGTCGCGAGCACATTGCCCGCCTGATCACGCTGGAGCAAGGCAAGCCGCTCGTGCAGGCGCGCGCGGAAGTCACCGTTGCCGCGGACATGATCAAGTGGTACGGGGAGCAGGCGCGGCGGATCTATGGGCGCATTGTGCCGTCCCAGTTTGCAGGCGCCCAGATCTTCGTGCAGAAGGAGCCGGTGGGTCCATGCGCGCTGTTCTCGCCTTGGAACATGCCGGTGCTGCTGGCAGGCCGGAAGCTAGGCGGTGCACTGGCCGCGGGTTGCTCATGCGTCATCAAGCCCGCGGAAGAGACGCCCGCGGGCGTCGCGGCGATGGTGGCATGTTTTGTCGAGGCCGGCGTGCCCGCCGGCGTGATCAATCTCGTCTTTGGACAGCCCGCCGATGTTTCCTCTCGGCTGCTGGCCTCACCGGTCATCCGGAAGGTCTCGTTCACCGGCTCCGTCGCGGTGGGCAAGCTGCTGGCGCGGCAAGGGGCCGACAACCTCAAGCAGGTGACGCTCGAGCTCGGAGGGCATGCGCCGGTCATCGTGATGGGCGACGCGGATATCGATAGTGCGGTCGCACAGACCGCGGCGGCCAAGTTTCGCAATGCTGGCCAGGTCTGTCTCTCGCCGACCCGCTTCTTCGTTCAGTCGTCTGTCTACGAACGGTTCGTCGATGCGTTCGGCAAATACGCCTCGCAACTGCGCGTCGGCAATGGGCTGGACCCAGAAACGCAAATGGGGCCGCTGGCCAGCGATCGCCGGCTTCTGGGCGTCCAGAGTCTGGTCGACGATGCCGTGCAGCAGGGCAGCACCATCGTGAGTGGCGGCACGCGCATCGGCGATCGCGGGTTCTTCTACGCGCCCACCGTGCTGTGCGATGTGCCCGCCAGCGCCCGCGCAACGTGCGAGGAGGCGTTCGGCCCCATCGCACTGATCACGCCGGTGGCCGATGTCGACGAGGCGATCTCTGCTGCCAATGCGTCCGAACTGGGGCTCGCATCGTATGCATTCACCGATTCCGCCGCCGCGCAGGCGCGTCTGGCCAGCGAGATCGAGGCGGGCGTGCTGGCGATCAACAACATCGCGGTGTCGGTCGCGGAGGCGCCGTTCGGCGGAGTGAAGGACAGTGGCTATGGCTACGAGAGCGGTGAGGAGGGACTCGAAGGGTACCTCCATACCAAGACGATTCACCGGCAGGCCTGACGCCGTTGCCCATACCTATCGATGCAGAACATGAACGAGACCGAATTCCCCGCTCATCGACCCGTTGTTGCCATCACCGGCGCGGCATCGGGCATCGGCGCACAGACCGCCCGGCTGCTGTCCGATCGCGACGCCATCATCATCTCGCTGGATCGCGTAAAGCCGGCATTCGCCGTCGATTACCACATCGCCGTCGATCTGGGCAGCCCGGCGTCGATCGATGAAGCAATCGACGAGCTGCCATCGGGGCTCGACGCGCTATGCAATGTCGCGGGCGTGCCGGGAACCGCCGGCGCGGATCTGGTCGCGCGCGTGAATTATCTTGGGCTTCGCCACTTGACCGAGCGCGCCTTGCCCAGGCTCCGGCGCGGCGCCGCGATCGTAAACGTTGCATCGACGGCGGGTCAGGGCTGGCAGCAGCGGCTGCCCCAGCATCTGGCGCTTGCCCGCACCGAAGGCTTCGCGGAGGGCATGGCCTGGCTCGCGCGCCATCCGGTAACCGACGCGCAGGCCTATCCGTACTTCAAGGAAGCATTGATCGTCTGGGCGATGCATCACGCATCGAAATTCCGCGACGAGAACCATGTACGCATGAACTGCGTGAGCCCCGGGCCGACCGACACGCCGATTCTCAATGATTTTCGCGAATCGCTGGGTCAGGCGAACGTCGAGGATGCGATTCGCCGCGCGGGTGGGCTAGGGCGTCCGGAAGATATCGCGCCGGTGATTGCCTTCCTGCTGGCACCGGAGAGTGCCTGGGTCGTGGGCACAAACATCATGGCGGATGGTGGGCTCGTGTCGTCGCGCCTTCTCGATATGCCATCCGGTCTGGTTCGGTAACGCGGGGCACGCTGCGTAACCTGGGAAAGCGGGGCGAGCCATCGGAGCATGGACGTACCTGCTGAATTTGAAAAACATGGAGGAGACAATCATGGCAAGCCCCCGCATCGATATCCGGACGTTCATCGACGAACGTCCATTCAGCAGATACCAGCTGCTGGTCGTGGCACTCTGCACGCTCATCGTATTCCTTGATGGATTCGATACGCAGGCCATTGGTTTCGTGGCACCAGCCATCAGCAAGGAGTTCCTGATCAGCCGGGCCGAGTTGAGTCCCGTGTTCTCGGCGAGCCTGGTCGGCATGATGCTGGGTGCGTTGGCGGGCGGTCCGGTCTCGGATCGTTTCGGTCGTCGTCCGGTCCTCTTGGCCGGACTTTTCTACTTCGGCGTCATGTCGCTGCTGACGGCGCTTGCCCCTGACGTCAAATGGCTGCTCATTCTCCGGCTGATGACCGGCCTGGGCCTCGGATGCGTGATGCCGAACGCGATCGCGCTGACCAGCGAGTTCGCGCCGGAGCGCGTGCGTGCGACGACCGTCATGCTCATGTTCTGCGGATTCTCGCTCGGCGCGGCCCTGGGCGGGTTCGTCGCCGCAGCGCTGATTCGCGATCTTGGATGGCAGTCCGTGTTCATCGTCGGCGGCGTGCTGCCGTGCCTGGCGGCGGTGGCCGCGTGGTATCTGTTGCCCGAGTCGCCAAGCTTCCTCGTGGTCAGGAATGCGCAGAAGGCGCGCGTGCTACGCATTCTTCGCAAGTTCGGCACGCCCATCGCCGACGACGCCGTATTCACGGTACGAGCCGACGAGAAGCAATCGCAGAAATCACCGGTGCGCCAGCTGTTCGCGGAGAAGCGTGCATGGCTCACGGTGCTGTTGTGGATCGTGTTCTTCATGAGCCTGATGGACATGTACTTCCTGGCCAACTGGCTGCCGACCGTCATCAGCGATACCGGCGTGCCGGTGGAGTCGGCTGCGCTAATCACTTCCATGCTGCAGATCGGCGGTACGGTCGGCACGCTGGTATTGGGGCGCGTATTCGACAGGGTGTCCCCGTTCCGCGCACTCGCGGCGATCTATCTGCTTGCGGCCGTTTTCATCGTACTGGTGGGCGGCGCGGGGCAGTCGGTCCCCATGCTGGTGGTGACGATCTTTGGAGCAGGCTTCTGCGTCATCGGCGGGCAGATCGGTGCCAATGCGCTCGCCGCGCAGTCGTATCCCACGGCCATGCGCGTGACCGGCGTGGGCTGGGCCCTCGGTATCGGTCGAGCCGGCTCGGTGGTGGGGCCCGTGGTGGGTGGCCTTCTCCTCTCCCAGCAATGGGAGGTGAAACATCTCTTCATGGTCGCAGCCGTCCCGGTAGTGATTGCATCGGTCGCGTCATTCGCCATCAGTCTGTCCAAACGGCAGGCGGCGGAGCCCAGGGCGCTCGACGACGCCAGCTCGCCATCCGGCGCGGGCTGATCGCCCACGCGCCGTCCATCGCAGTAGTTCCCGCATGAGCGGGCACCCACAAGAGGTGCCCGTGTGGATGCGCTCGTCCGTGCCACCTCTCATGCCGGCCGAGCCATCCGCGCCATACAACAAAGACAGGAGACATCGAAATGAACCGCTCGCATCTGTTATATCGATCGTTGCTGACAGGCGTTGCACTGGCGGCGACCCCAGTGGCCGCTCTGGCGCAGTCCGTGACGCTGTACGGCGTGATCGACACCGGCGTCGAATACATGAACGGCATTGGTCCGGCACGCCACAGCGTCACCAAGGTGCCAAACCTGACGGGCACCGTGCCGTCGCGCTGGGGCATGCGCGGCACCGAAGACCTTGGTGGCGGCCTCAAGAGCGTCTTCGTTCTCGAGTCGGGCTTTGCGCCCGATGCCGGCACGTCCGGGCAAGGCAACCGGCTGTTCGGACGCCAGGCGTATGTGGGTCTTGCGGACAGCTGGGGCCAGGTCGCGGTGGGCCGGCAATACACGATGCTGTTCTGGGCCACGCTGGATGCCGATGTGTTCGGACCAAACGTCTATGGCACGGGCTCGCTCGACAGCTACCTGCCCAATGCCCGGGCCGATAACGCCATCTCGTACAAAGGAAAGTTCGGAGGGCTGACGCTCGGGGCCACCTACAGCTTCGGGCGGGACAGCGTCAACGCCGGTCCGAGCCCCGTAGGTACCAACTGTGCGGGCGAGAATGCGGCCGACAAGCGGGCGTGCCGCGAATGGTCTGCACTGGTCCTGTACGAAACGTCCAGATTCGGCGTGTCCGCAGCCTACGATTCGTTGCGGGGCGGCCCCGGTGCATTTGGCGGGTTGACGCGCAGCAGTCTTCGTGACGATCGACTGTCGCTGGGCGGCTACATGCTGATCGACCGGGCCAAGCTGGGCGCGGGCTGGATCCGGCGCGACAATCGCGGCAGCGTTACCCCGCGTAGCGATCTCTGGTATGCGGGCGCACTCTACGACATCACGCCAGTCATCAACATCGGCGCACAGGTCAACTATCTGCGCTTCCACGACAGCGGCAACAAGGCGGTTCTATATGCCTTGCGCGGCGTCTACAGCCTGTCCAAACGCACATCGCTTTACGCTACCGCGGGCTATATCGACAACGGCGGCCAGGCCGCGTTCTCGGTCAGCCTCAATGCGGCTGGCGCGACGCCGGGGCCGGGTCGCGGTCAATTCGGGACCATGCTGGGCATCAAGCATACGTTCTGATCGCACTCATTGGCCGCGCCACTACCTGGGTGGATTGAGCGGCAATGGGTCTCGTTACTGCGTAACGATGATCGTAGCTTCAGCCCGGCGGGCCCGCTGGCTTCGATGGTGCGATCAATCTCGGATAAGCGGACGTGTTAGCGATACCGATCGACGAAGTCACGCCGCCGGGTTCGATGGCCGCGACCATGTTGACCAGCGAAAGGTTCAGATTGACCTGCGCAATGACTTCGAGAATGGCATCTTGCCGATATCCCGCGTCCGACATCCGTTGCAGATCATTGCGCAGCGGCACATCCGGGTTGTCGAGCAGGGAGCGCACGAACGCGAGACAGACCGCATCCTTGGCAACATCGCTGTTCCCCATTCGATTGGCGGCCATTTCGACCCCATTGAGGCCTTCGGCGCGACCGCTTTCGCACAGGCCGGCGATCGAGAAGATCGACAAGCCGAGTTGCGCAAGGAAGAGCGTGATGCGCAATGTCGTCTGTCTGCCTAGCAGCCCGTCGTCGGCCAGATCGGAGAGCAGGGCGACGGTGCCGGCGCCGGCCTGTGTTTCGAGCACCTCCGTTACGGCGCGCGCATGATGAGTCGAGTCCATGATGACAGTCACGTGAGCTGCGGTCGTCGCTACGACGCTAGTCGGGCCCGACGCGCAGCATATTGCTGGCAATCGCCGCGGGCGCCGCTGAGATTGGCGCCAATGGCTGGGCAATGTCGCGAAGAATCCATTTGCCCACGCGAAAGTCCCACAAACGAGCCGCCAGATTTGCGTCCGGGCGGACCGACATCGTGCCGGTGAGCTGCAGAATCTGCTTGCGCCCGACGTCAGCGATGCACAGCCCAGCGGCAATCGCCTCGGGACCGCTGGCGCATGCGTTGCTGAAGCTCGGGTCCGCCGGCGCGTCGATACGGAGCGTCGTCTGGTCCGTGACACCGATAAAGCCGGCGGCACCGCTGAATGCGGAGATGACGGGACCGACCGCTGACTGGCAAACGACGTAGGCGCAGTCCGCGCCTCGCGCAATGATCTGGACCGAGCCGCGAAGATCCAGACCGGCGGCGGATTGGACTGGCAAGCATGGGTTCCCCACCTCAAACGATGTTTCATCGAGTCTCGTCGGCGGGGCACCGGCCGATGCCCGGGTGATGACGATTTCCGCGCCTCGCGCATCCACACTCGAGATCTCGCCACCGAGGTGACAGGCCCCGCCGTGCCCCATGGCCCGGATTGCCACCTGATTGTTGTGGCCGACATTTTTCCAGAGCGGATCGTCGTCGTCGCGGTGCCGTTTCGGCACGCTGATCGTCAGCGAAGCGTTGCCGAGTCGCGCAAAGCCGCCCGGCCCGAAGAGTGGGGAGGCCCACAGGTTCCCGGAAGCATCGGTGCTTCCCAACACGACCATCTGTAGCGAGGAAAGGACCAGATCGGGCCTGAGGTTGCGAGCGTCCGTCGTTCTCGGCCCTAATTCCGGAACATTGTTTTGTGAGTGGAATTGACCTTTGTCGCCCATAAAATTCACGCGCGAAATTTAAAGCGGAATATGCAAGAAATCGTTCTATTTTACAATGCTCAGGTCGGCATCTTGTAAGTCTGGACTTCCATAATCGAATAATAAAGGAAGAGGGTTGCTATAGTACGGAATCGTGTTCAATTCAAGTCGCCAGCCAAACGATTGATGTTGGAAAGGTTTCGTGTGTATTGCCGATCCGGAAATTCTGCGAAATAATTTGTAAAACAAGAATAGATGCAGGGTGCAACACATAATTTCGCAGGGAGTAATAATGGATCACGTGCATTTAATGACCGTTTTTGTGGCGGTCGGGGAGGATGAAAGTTTTGCTGGTGCAGCCCGCCGACTCGATCTCTCGCCCGCGGCGATTACTCGCGCGATTGCCTGCCTCGAGGGGCGCCTGGGCGTGAAGCTGCTATTGCGGACGACCCGCAGCGTACGGCTGACCGAGGCCGGCCGGCGTTATCTCGACGATGCCAAAAATATCCTCGCGAGCATCGTCGAAGCCAATGAGGCGGCAGCCGGTATCAACGCGTCGCCAAGGGGGAACTTGTCGGTGACGGCGTCGGTGCTGTTCGGCAAGGCGTTCGTGATGCCGTGCATCGTCCATTTCCTGCGCGAATACCCGGAAGTCGAAGTGTCGGCCATGTTTCTGGACCGCACGGTGAACCTCATGGATGAGGGCATCGATGTGGCCGTGCGGATCGGGAACCTGCCTGACTCGAGCCTTAAAGCTCTGCGCGTGGGGCAGGTGCGTCGCGTGTTGTGTGCGTCGCCGGACTATCTTCGCAAGCATGGCATTCCTCAGCACCCCGCCGATCTGCTGCGTCACACGATCATCGCGGCAACGAGCGTTTCCCGAAGAGCGGAGTGGAAGTTCGGCGCCGCCGAAGAGCCGACCCTGGTTCGCACCACGCCGCGACTTACCGTGACCAGCAATGATGCCGCGGTGGAGGCCGCCGTTGCCGGCGTTGGCATTTGCCGGCTGCTCTCGTACATGGTCTCGGACGAACTCCATAATGGGAGCCTCAAGATCGTTCTGGAGGAGTATGAGGAGACGCCGTGGCCCATTCACGTCGTTCACCGGGAGAGTCGCCTCGGATCCACCAAGGTCCGCAACTTTATCGACCTGCTCGTGCATCGGCTTCGCGCGCATCAACATCTAAATTGAGAGGCCGAAAATCGGCTAAATGCGTTTGCGTTACGCAGTAACGAGGCTCCCCATGAATACGGGAAAGCAGCGATGACTGCCGCTACTTCTGCTGGGTCGCGGATTCGACGCGTGCGCCCGATTGGGCGCGTCCAGGCTTCTGCATGAAGGCATCGGTGAGCGTCACCACGTCATCCAGCCTCGTGTCCATGACGAAGTGCCCGCCGTCCAGCACGTGCACTTCGGCTGCCGGATTGTCACGCCGGAATGCCTCGGCGCCAGGCACCGTAAACGCCAGGTCGTGCTTGCCCCAGACCACGAGGGTAGGGAGTTGCTGCTTTCGCAGCCATGCCTGCCAGCGGGGGTACGCCGCTATGTTGGATTGATAGTCGTAGATCAGGTCTGCCTGAATGCGGGCCTGGCCCTGCCGATTCAGATAGGCGTATTCGTCCATCCACAAATCCGGATCGTAGGCCGCGACATTGGGGTCGCTGCCAATATGGCGCGCGCGCGTGGCGGCCACCGACTGATGCACGCGGACGACTTCGCCTTCGTGCGATGCGCGGTCTGTCCAGAAGGCCTTGCGCTGTGACCACATTGCGCCAAGGCCCGCTTCGTACACGTTCCCATTCTGGAAGACGAGCGCTCGCACGGCCTGCGGACGTGCCTCGGCCATCCGCATGCCTACAGGCGCGCCGTAGTCTTGCATGAAGAGCACGTATCGCTGCAAGCCGAGGGTGTCGGTGAACGCCTGCATGACCTTCGAAAGATTGTCGAAGGTATAGGAAAACGTCGCCGGATCGGGCGCGTCGCTATTGCCAAAGCCTGGGTAGTCGGGGGCCACGAGGTGGTACTTGTCCCCGAGCCTGCGCATCAGTGCGTCGTACATGCGTGAAGAGCTGGGAACGCCATGGAGAAGCAGGATGGCGGGTTTCGCCCGATCCCCCGACTCCCGGTAGGCGATGTTGACGCCATCGATGGCTACCGTCTGGTAGCTGACAGTGGCCGCCTGTGCGGCGTCGGTGACGGCGATGGCAGCTGCAAGCGCGCATGCGGCGGCGATGCGATTCATGACTTCCCCTGAGCGTCGTTGAGTGATGCGACTCTAGGGGAATGAGTGGCCGGCCCGATATGTCGTGCAGCGAAATTATGTTTTACGCGTCGCGAATGCGGTCGCCGTCAAGAGCCGATTGTCCCATCGATGGATCAAAGGTCTCCACTTTCTGTCTTTATTTGTGATGTGAGGAGGAACATCATACGCGTCAGGTGAACGGAGGGGGGGCGCCGAATGTCGGTCATAGGTGAGCTTCAGCGGGTGAGAGAGGGTTCGCACTACCGCGCATTTTCGCTCTGCGGCCTCAAGTCGGCGATGGCGCCTTTCGTCAACGTCGACCACGTCTGGATATGCGGTCCCGCAGGGCCGGTTTGCCAGCATACGAACGCCCCCTATGTGTCCTATCTTTTCCCGGACTCCGAAACGGGGCTTCGTATCAGGGAGGTGTCGGGTGTCGAGCGCGTCGTGCGTCCTGGCGGAATCAGCTGGACCACGAGCGGACAGCATGCGCTCGCGGAGCAGGCGCCCCTCGAGCCAGGGAAGACCGTGCATGCCGTCCACGTCGGCGTGTCGCTGACCAGCGTTCGCGACCGTATGGCCACCGCGCCGTGTCAACTGGCGCCGGAGGATATTCCTGCAGACCTGCCGCCGGGTGGGATAGTCCGCGTACTGGCCGGGGCCTACGGTGCCACGCGATCGTCGCTCGAGCTCGCCGCGGAGATCACCATGCTCGATATCGCATTGAACGACATGGCCGAGGTATCCATACCCGTGCCTCCAGATCATTGCGCGATGCTGCTCCCGGTCTCGGGGACCATGATCGTCGATGGCCAGAGCTTCGACCCTGCCGAACTGCAGTTGCCAATATTGCCGGCGCGCGAAGAGCCTCACGCTGCGTGTGTCGGGGCCCGACATGGCGCAGCGCAGGTGATGTTGCTCATGGGCTGTCTGTCTCCGCGGATCCGACGCTTTGCCGGGTGACGCCGTAACACCGACGTGGTGCCATTATTTTGGCAGACGTCTGCCTAAATTGAAGAGAGAAGCGGTATTCACGACAACACTACGGAGATTCTATGAAGCTTGTCAGCTTTGTTCATGGCGGCCATCCTGGCTTTGGTGTAGTAATGGGCGACAAGGTTCTCGACCTTGCCCCTTACCGGGCGCAGGTGGGCGCCACCCTTCGCGAAGCGCTTTCGACGGGGGCCCTGGTCCGTATCGGTGAGCTTGCGTCGACTGTGCCGGCGACGATCCCGCTCGCGGACATCACGTATCTGCCGGTCGTCGTCGACCCGGGGAAGATCCTGTGTGTCGGGATCAACTATGCATCGCACGTTCGCGAGACCGGTCGCGAGATGCCCCAGTATCCGATGTTCTTTACGCGGTTCGCCGACTCCCAGGTTGCACACGAACAACCGATCGTGCGGCCCACGGCCTCGCACAAGCTCGACTTCGAAGGCGAGCTGGCGGTTGTCATCGGCAAGACCGCGCGTCATGTACCGGCCGCCGACGCACTTGACTATGTGGCCGGCTACGCCTGCTACAACGACGGGAGCGTACGCGACTGGCAGAAGCACACCATCCAGTTCATTCCAGGCAAGAACTTTCCCCTCACAGGGGGCTTCGGCCCGTGGCTCGTGACGACGGACGAGATCCCCGATCCGTCCCGGCTCACGCTGACCACGCGCCTCAATGGCGAGATCGTGCAAGAGGCCCGTACCGACGACCTGATCTTCAGCGTTGGCGATGTCATCGCCTATTGCTCGACGTTCACGGAACTCCGGCCCGGAGACGTGATCATTACCGGCACGACGGGCGGCGTCGGTGCGTTCCGCAATCCTCCGCTGTGGATGCGCCCAGGCGATATCGTGGAGGTGGAAATCTCGGGAATCGGCATCCTGCGGAACGGGATCCGCGACGAATAACGGGGGCGAGCACGATGACGACCTTGCAGAGTACCACTCCGCTCCAGCTGCATCATTTGCATCTGCATAGCGAGTCCCCCGGGCAACTGGCCGAGTTCTATCGGAACTTGTTCGAGTTGGATGCCGTCCCGGCGCCGGACGGCATCTACGGGCTGACGGGCGGCGAGCGCGCCATAGTGATTCATCCCGGGGCGAGCGGCGAGCTCGCGATGGCGGCGTATGCGGCGCGAACGCGCGAGGAACTATCCCTGTTGCGCGAGAGGCTTTCCGACGTCGCCCGGGATGGCGGCATCGGTTCCGAGGTGTTCTTCGAGCCCGGCGCCTTCTCGGTAACCGATCCGCAAGGCCGGCGTTTGCTGTTCGGCGTTCCGCGTACAAGGCGCCGACCGGATCGGATGGCCGCGCGGCTGCAGCATACCGTGTTCCAGACCACGGACCTCGCGACAATCGTGGACTTCTACGTGAATCGCGTGGGTTTTGCCATCTCCGACGAAGTCGTCGCCGACGATGGTTCCATCACGACCTGCTTCCTGCGATCCGACGACGAGCACCATACGCTCGCGTTCTTCCAGGGCTCGAACAACGTTTGGGATCATCACTGCTACGAAACCGGCTCCTGGAGCGATATCCGGGACTGGGGCGATCGCTTTGCCAAGGTCCGTCGCGGCATCTTCTTCGGCCCGGGCCGGCATGGTCCAGGCAATAACCTGTTCTTCATGATTACCGATCCCGATGGAAACCGCGTCGAGCTGTCGGCGGAACTCGAACATGTCCGCGCCGGGCAGTCGCCGGGGGTGTGGCCGCACGAGGAGCACACACTGAATTCGTGGGGGCGTGGCTGGATCCGGACGTAAGTGACAATGCGCGGGTCCGGCTGGCGCCGCCCCGCGCATGAGGCGTGGATCAGCATCGCGGAAGTTTGCTGCTAGCGCGATCGAGGCTGAAGCGACGGACCGGTGAAAAACATGACCTGTGCGCCGTAGGGAGCATGGAGCATGGCATGCCGTGCGGTTTCCTGCGCGAGATAGACCGGAACACGAAGATCGTTGGCATCGTACGATTCTTCCTCGAGCGTCACCATCCCCGAGATCGGAAGAAAAAATGCCCGCTCGCCGGCTGCGATCGGAATCGCCAGTGACCGGCCCGGACGCACGGTGATGTCCAGCAATGTGACATCGGTCGGCGGCACGAGAGGCGAGCGAGTTTTCCCAAAGCTGCCCACCGGGATACGAACGGTGGCATCGACGGTTTGCACCACAGGGATGTCTTCCGGTTCCAGCGTCAGCGTGAAGGCATCGATGTTTCGACGCTCGGGTGCGAGGTCGACGAAGATCTGCAGCGAGTGGACAATTTTTCCTGTCTCGACAGGCTGCCCCTCGTGGTCGATGCCGGAGCCCGCGGTCGTCCAGTGCAGCGCGCCCGGCCGGATCAGATGACGGGAACCGAGCGAGTCGTGGTTGTCCACGCTCGTTTCGGAGTCAAGGAACAGGTACGAAACGGCCGACATCCCCTCATGATGATGCATGGGAAACGTCGGACCGCTCATCCACGCATGATCGACGCCGAGAAACGGGTCGATCAGCGAGGCCGCCCCTCGTAATGCGTTGGCGCGGAAGTGATTGCCGTGCCGGAACGGCTTGAGGTGGGTCGTGATCAGCATGCCGGACTCACGCCGCCTTGGATTCCGCCAGCGTCGGATAGTCGGTGTAGCCCTGCGCCGTACCGCCATAGTAGCCTGCGCGCTGAGGTTCGTTCAGCGGCGCATCAGCCTTCACGCGTTCGAGGAAGTCGGGGTTCGCAAGGACCATCTGGCCATAGGCTTCGAGATCGGCCAGACCGTTGGAGATGTCCTTGCCAATATCGGCCCGCGCCCGACCGGGGCGATTGAGAATCAGCACACCTTGCCAGAGCTTGTGAATGTCCGCCAGCAGCTGCTCGTTGCCGAGGTGCATGACATGGATGTAGGCCAGGTCGAGCGAGTCCAGTTCCTTCACGAGATAACGATACAGATCCGGGCCTTCACTCCCTTCGTCGATGCCCCCCATCTTGTTTCCCGGGGAGAGGCGGATGGCGGTGCGGTTCGCGCCGATTTCCTCGGCGATGGCCCTCGTCACCTCGATGGCGAAGCGCGCGCGATTTTTGATCGAGCCACCGTATTCGTCGGTACGGGTGTTGGCGCTGGGCGCGAAGAACTGGTGAATCAGATACGAGTTGGCACCGTGAATTTCGACGCCATCCGCGCCGGCCTCGATCGCGCGGCGCGCCGCGGTCCGGAAATCCTGGATGGTCTGGCGGATATCGTCCTGCGTCATCGCGCGCGGCACGGGGATATCCAGCATGCCCTTGAGCGTGAACATCTGCGCGCCCGGCGCGATCGCCGAGGGGGCCACGGGCTGACGATGATGGGGCGTGTTGTCGGGATGGGACATGCGGCCCACGTGCATCAGCTGGATGAACAGGCGGCTGCCTTTCGCGTGCACCGCCTCGGCCGTTTTTTTCCAGCCGGCAACGTGCGCGTCGGTGTAGATGCCGGGCGTCGAGATATAGCCCTGACCATCGTCGGATGGTTGAGTGCCTTCGCTGATGATGAGGCCCACCCCAGCGCGTTGGCCGTAGTACAGCGGCGCCAGATCGCCCGGCGTGCCATCGGGCAGTGCGCGCGAACGTGTCATCGGTGCCATCACCACACGATTCTTCAGCGTGTAGCCGCCAACGTGGATCGGGTCGAACATGGTCTTCATAACGAACTCCTCGTAGATGGGATGATGATGAATAATGGTCTGCGCCCGATGCTGGATAAAGGGTATTTCCGGCAGCAGATTGTTCCATTCGCGCAGCAATGCGCGCATGGTCATCGGGATGACGATTCTTGGGACGCGATCATGAAGGGGAGGGCGGCGCCTGGATGCTCGACGCGCTCGCCGGGCGGAACCGCCACCGCGGTCATCCGGCACAGCAACCTGCTCAGGCTGACCTGCGCCATGACCTCCAGCACTTCTGCCTGGCTATAGCCCGCCTCGGACATATGCCGGACGCTTGCCGCAAACGCGGTGGGCTCTCGGTGCCGGATAAGCGCGGACACGAATTGCAGGCATACGGTGGCTTTTGCGTCGTAGCTATCGCCCTGCTGGTTGGCGGTCATTTCGGCCCCGTTGAGGCCGAGCGTGCGCCCGGACTCGCGCAACGTGTCGATGGTAAAGATAGATAGCCCTGTCTGAGCCAGATATAGCGCGATTCGCAGCGTTGTCCGTTTGCCCAGCGCGCCATCCTGCGCGAGACCCGACATGAGCGCAATGGTCTTGGCGCCTGCCTTCGTGTTACTGACGAAAAGTCTGCGACGCTCCTGGGAATCCATACGAGATACCGCCAAAGATCGTTCCACACGGAACCATTCTGGCAAATGACGCAGGACTCAGGAACGATTCATCGAGCAAGTCACCATTTCGCTGCACGCAATGCGTGATCGCTTCGGGCGCTGGCTCCGAAACTCACGCCATGACGTCAGGAATGGAACGATTTCCGGCATGGCGCAGGCACTCGAGCATGTTCGTGACGGCCGAGCGCCGCATGCCGTCTTCCCGCCAGTACATCGATACCGATCCGAAACCCGAGAGGCGAAGCGGCACGATGCGCAACGCGCCGAGCGCCTCCAGCCGGAGCGCGGTCCGATGCGAGGCCAGGCCGATCATGTCGC
This sequence comes from Cupriavidus sp. OTU4054, assembly GCF_038440175.1. Taxonomy (NCBI): domain Bacteria; kingdom Pseudomonadati; phylum Pseudomonadota; class Betaproteobacteria; order Burkholderiales; family Burkholderiaceae; genus Cupriavidus; species Cupriavidus sp. OTU4054. Next base: position 8,285 of record NZ_JASATF010000004.1, on the reverse strand, counting down.
TATTGCTCAGCAGCGTGAGGTTGAGGATGGTGCTATTGCTCTCCACCGTATCGACAGGAAACGCGCATCCCACCTCCGCGAGCGCTGCCTCCATGGCGTGTCGGATCGGTGTGCCGCGCGGCCATACGACCCAGCGGTAGGCCAGCAAATCGGACCACGACAGATCGCTGCGCGCGGCCAGCGGATGGCGCGGCCGCGCGACGAAGTGCAGGGGTTCCATGTACAGCGATTCCGCGCGGATGTGCGCTTCCTGCAGTTCCGGCGCGGAGCGGCCGACCACGATGTCCAGTTCGCTACGCGCCAGTTGCTGCATCAGGCGATCCATGGTCGCCTCGATCACGCGTACCTGCGCGCGGGGCATTCGCTGCAGCAGGCTCAGCACGGCGAGCGGCACGGTATCCGCCGCGGATGCCCCCGAGGTGCCGACGACGACGAGGCCGCTGCCGCCTTCGCTCAGCGTTTGTAGGTCGTCGCGCGCGCTGTCGAGCTGGCCCTGGATGCGCCGCGCATGCTCGATGAGGGCGATGCCGGCGGGGGTCGGCTGCAGGCCGCGGGCCAGCCGTTCGAACAGCGGTGTTCCGATGTCGTCTTCCAGCTCTCTGAGCCATTTGGAAAGACCTGGCTGAGTCGTATTGAGCAGCGCGGCGGACTGGCTCATGTTCCCTGTCTCGGACAGCGCCAGCAGCATATGCAGATGCCTGAGGCGCAAGCGGTGCGTCCAGTCCATGATGCTCACCTATATGTTTTTTAGTATCGAACCAAGCGAAAATTCATTTCAAATAGTATAGAGCGGCGCGTATAAAAGCGAGGTAGAGCGGCGCGACCGAAGCGCCGCGGAACATTCGGAGGCGACATGTCAGAACATCGAGAGGAAACGCGCGCCACGCGGGCGGATTACTACGCGCGTATCGGGCTAAGCAACATGGCTCCGCTCTGGGAGTCGCTGCACGCGCTGGTGCCGCGCGAACCGCATCCGCAAGTCATTCCGGCCATCTGGAAGTACGAAGCGGTGCGGCCGCTGGTCATGCAGGCGGGTGGCCTGATCAGCGCGGAGGAGGCCGTGCGCCGCGTGCTGGTGCTCGAAAATCCGGGCATCCCCGGCAAGTCGAGCATCACGTCCACGCTGTACGCGGGATTGCAGTTGATTCTTCCCGGCGAGGTGGCGCCGAGTCACCGCCATACACAATCCGCATTGCGCTTCATCGTCGAAGGCAAGGGCGCCTGGACCGCCGTCAATGGCGAACGGACCACCATGCATCCCGGCGATTTCATCATTACGCCTTCCTGGACGTGGCACGACCATGGCAATCCCTCGCTCGACGACGGGGGCGAGCCAGTGGTCTGGCTGGACGGCCTCGACATTCCGCTCGTGCAGCAATTCGACGCCGGGTTCGCCGAAACCTATCCGGAAGCCCAGCAGCCGGTGCTGCGTCCCGAAGGGGATAGCCTCGCGCGCTTCGGCCACAACATGGTGCCAGTGCGTCACCGGGTCACGGATCCGACCTCGCCGCTGTTCAGCTACCCGTATGCGCGGTCGCGCGAGGCACTGGACCGGTTGCTCCGCCACGGCGAACTCGATGCGTGGGATGGCGTGAAGCTGCGCTACGTCAATCCCGCCACCGGCGGCTGGCCGATGCCGACGATTGCGACCTTTATGCAGCTGCTGCCCTCCGGCTTTCAGGGCAAGACGTATCGCAGTACCGACGCCACCGTGTACAGCGTGGTGGAAGGGCGCGGTACGGTGCGTATCGGCGAAGCGCAGTTCCAGTTCGAGCCGCGCGACACGTTTGTCGTGCCATCGTGGGCACCGGTACAACTCGCCGCGCGCGACGACGCCGTGCTGTTCAGCTTCTCCGATCGTCCGGTGCTGTCCGCACTGAATCTGCTGCGCGAAGCGCGCACCTGATCGCACCCAAGTTCGCCTGCAGCGGCGCGCGCCTGACGGACGCGCCGGGGCGGCACTCACCCTTCTTATCCGGAAACCTGACCATGAAGTTCGTTTTCACGCCTCCCGCCACCGTATCCGTGCCCGTCGCCGGTACCGATGAAGCCTTCGCCATTCGCCGCGTCTACTGTGTGGGCCGCAATTACGCCGCCCATGCGCGCGAGATGGGTTTCGATCCGGACCGCGAACCGCCGTTCTTCTTCTGCAAGCCGGCGGACGCGGTACTGCCCGTGCTGGACGGCCAGACACTCGAATTGCCGTACCCGTCGCAGACCGGGAATTACCACTATGAGGCCGAACTGGTTGCCGTGATCGGCAAGTCCGGCTCGGACATTGCCGTCGAAGACGCGCTTGACCATGTCTATGGTTATGCCGTGGGCCTCGATATGACGCGGCGGGACCTGCAGATGAAGATGCGCGAAATGGGCCGCCCCTGGGAAATCGGCAAGGCGTTCGACGCGTCGGCGCCGATCGGTCCGATCCATCGCGCCGCCGATGTCGGACATCCGCAGAAGGCCGCGCTTACGCTGACGGTGAATGGAGAAACCCGCCAGTCGAGCAACGTGACGCATCTGATCTGGTCGGTACCCGAGACGGTGGCCTACCTGTCGCAGTTCTTCCGCCTCGAGCCGGGCGACGTCATCTACACGGGGACGCCCGAAGGCGTCGGTGCCGTGGTGAAAGGCGACCTCATGGTGACCGCCGTGGAGGGACTTGGCGAACTGAACGTTCGGGTCATCTGAGGCACGGAGGCCTATTGTGCAGCTCTACAGCTTCTTCAACAGTTCCACGTCGTACCGGGTGCGCATCGTGCTCGGCCTGAAGGGTCTGCCGTACGACTACCTGCCGGTCAATATCCGTGCCCTGCAGCATCAGGAGTCGGAGTACGTCGATGCCGTCAATCCGTCGGCATGCGTGCCGGCGATCGCGGATGGCGATTTTCGGCTCGGCCAGTCGATGGCGATCATCGACTGGCTCGATGCGCGCTATCCCGTACCGCGGATGATTCCCGAAGAGCTCCATCAGCGTAGCCGCGTGCTGGAGCTGGCCAATCTCATCGGCAGCGATATCCACCCGGTCAACAACCTGCGCGTGCTGCGTTACCTCGAGACTGTGCTCAAGGTTTCGCCCGAGCAGAAGAGCGCCTGGTACCGGCACTGGATCGACGAGGGCATGCGGGGCGTGGAACGGTTGCTGGAGCGGCATGGCCACGGTGTTTACTGTTTTGGCGACGCGCCCACGCTTGCCGATGTGTGCCTGGTACCGCAGATGGCAAACGCCATGCGCATGGGGTGCGACCTGAGCGTGTATCCGCATGCGCTCGGGGTCTACGAACACGCCTCGCTGCACCCGGCGTTCGCCGCGGCCGTGCCGTCCCAGCAACCGGACTACATCGCCTGAACCGCACGCTGCGGGCAAGACACTGTTTCGCTGCACGCTATACCGGGAATGCCTTCGACTCCCTAGAGTTGTAGCTCAATGCAACGCCAGGGAGCGGCATCTTGGATTCACATGCATCGCCGCACGTATCCGCGGCATCGCGCGAGCGCCTGTTGCGGGTGCTTGCCGCCACCACGTTCATCATTTTCTTTCAGGGTTACATGGTGGCCCCGATCATTCCCGCGCTGTCCACGCTGTTTCATACCAGCGAGCAGCACGCCGGATTGATCGTGCCCGCCTATCTCATCCCCTACGGCGTCGCGACACTCGTGTACGGTCTGCTGGCCGACCGGCTCGGCATTCACCGCATCATGCTGGGGTCGCTGGCCGCCTTCGTCATTCTCACCGCGCTTACCGCCACCGCGACGTCCATCGATCAGTTGGCATGGTGGCGCGTGGCGACAGGACTGGGCGCAAGCGGAGTCGTGCCGCTTGGTCTGGCGCTGGTGGGCCGCCTGTTTCCCTACGAGCAACGCGGCCGTCCGCTGGGCTGGATGTTCGGCGCCATGGCGGGTGGCATGGCGTTCGGTTCGCCGCTCGGCGCACTGCTGGTGCCGTCGATCGGCTGGCGCGGGCTGTTCCTGGTGGTCGCGCTCGGTGGCGCGGCCATGTTCCTGACGCTGCTTCCCTTTCGCCGCATCATCGCGGCGGCCGCGATGCCCGTTGCCGGCACGCTGACCGACGTGATGCGCGGCTTCAAGGCCCTGTTTGCCACACCGCGCGGGCGAACGACCTATGGCTACGTGCTCGTCAACTCGATCTTCCATTCCGGCGTCTTCACCTGGCTGGGTGTTTATTTCACGCACCGATATGGCATGAGCGCGGGGCAGGTGGGCCTTGCGCTGCTCGGCTATGGCGTGCCGGGGTTCCTGCTCGGCCCCTATATCGGCCGCATGGCGGATCGATGGGGCCGTGCGAGGCTGGTACCGGTGGGACTGGCGATCAGCGGGCTCGCGGCGATCGTGCTGCTGACGGGTTTTCCTGCCGGCTTTGCGCCGCTGGTCGCCATGGGCCTGTCGCTTGGCTATGACATGACGCAGCCCCTGTTCGGCGGCATCGTGACATCGCTGGGCGGCCAACGGCCGGGGCAGGCCATGGGACTCAACGTATTCATGTTATTCGTCGGCTTCGGGCTCGGCAGCCTGATATTCGGCGCGCTGCTGCAGTACGGGTTCGGGCCCGCACTGATGGCCTTCGCCGCCATCGAGCTCGCCGCCGCCGCGCTTTCCGTCAAGCTCTTCCGCACGGAGCTGCCGTCCGCGGCGGCGGCGCCGAACCCGGGGCGATAACGCCCAGTGCCTACGCGCCGTTTGCGTTCCCCGTTGCGGCCTTCAGGCCTTCGACCGTATAGCCGGCGACTTGCTTGTAGTTCGCGGTAATGCCGCGGAGCTCGGCCTCGTCGATGATGCCCTCGAGCGTGGTAAACGGCTTGCCCTGGGTACGCTCGTGCACGACATTGAGAATCTTGTCGGGCGGCGCCTTGCGGTTGGTCAGCACGACATCGGTGGTGGCCTTGACGCGCTCCTTGTCGTAGGCAAGCAGGGCTTCCGGGCCCACCCCGTATTGCACGAACTTGTTGCGCAGCACATCGGCGTCGAGAATCGACTGACCGGCGCCGTTCGAGCCGCGCGGCACCATGGGGTGCGCGGCGTCGCCAAGCAGCGTGAGGCGGCCGAACGTCCAGGTCGGCAGCGGGTCCTGATCGACCATCGGGAACTGGAGGATGCCAGTCGTCGCTTCCATCATGGCGGTCACGTCGAGCCAGTCGAAGTGCCAGTCCTTGAAGGCGTGGATAAAGTCTTCGAGGCGGCCCGCCTTGTTCCAGTCACGCTGGGCCGGTTGTGGCGACTCGATTTCCGCGACCCAGTTCACCAGCTGGCGTCCCTGTGCATCCACGTTGTCGCGGATCGGGTAGATCACCATCTTGCCGACGCCGGGCATCAGCGCGCCGGCGCGTACCATCGTTGCACCCGAGAGAAACGCATCCCAGTGCACGGCCCCTCGCCACATGTTGATACCGGAGTACTTCGGTGCGCCTTCATTCGGGTAGAACTGCTTGCGCAATGCAGAGTGCAGGCCTTCGCACGACACCGCGACCGTTGCCTTCACCACATGCGTCTGTTCGGCTGCGTCAACGAACGTGACGGTGGCTTCGGTGTCGTCGGAAGCCGCGCTGACGCAGCGACGATCGAGGACGACGGCATCCTTGCCGAGACGCTCCTGCACGGCCGCAAGCAGTGCCATCTGCAGATCGCCGCGATGGATCGAGAATTGCGGCGTGGCATAGCCGGCCGCGACGCCGGCGGGCTCGCGGAAAATCAGTTGCCCGTGCACGTTGAAGAACGCGGCTTCCTTCGTGGCGATGCCGATCTTGCCCAATGTCTCGTTCATGCCAAGCTGGCCCAGCACGCGCGTCGCGTGCGGCAGGATATTGATGCCCACCCCCAGCGGGCGGAGTTCCGGGGCAGCTTCATAGACACGGCAGTCGATGCCGGCGTCATGTAGCGCCAGGGCCAGCGTCAGGCCGCCGATCCCGCCACCGATGATCATTACTTCGCATTCCTTGGACATCTTTGCTCCTCGCACGACGTTATGGATTCAAGCCTTTAAATTAAGCAGACGTCTGTCTAAATAGGGTTGATATGACAGACGTCTGCCGAATACTAGGGCGCGTATTCCATGCTGTCAACCGTCATCGCGCACCGTAGCGTAACGTCTGTCGCCACGTATCGGGGTGGGGCGGCTCTACGCTAGAATCGCCCCGTCATCCCTCGCGTCACGCCTGGTTTTCCCCGTTTTCGTTACGCAGCTCGTACAGACCCAATCGATAAGTGGAAGATGAATAGACCGATCGAGTCACCAACATTGGCCGCGGATCCCCGCCTGGAGACGCTGTACCGGCGACCCGGCTTTCTGATTCGCCGCGCGCATCAGATCGCGATGGACATGTTCATCGAGGCCTGCGCGCCCGTCGATATGACGCCCAGCCAGTACGGCGTGCTTTACATCCTGCAGCACATCGGGCCGCTGAGCCAGATCGGCGTGGCGCGCCTGATCGGTCTGGACCGGTCCACGGCGGCGCTCGTCGTCAAGCTGCTGACCGAACGCGGGCACGTCATGAAGGCGCCGAGCGCGCTCGATGCGCGCAAGGTGGAGATCGCGATCACGCCAGCGGGCTCGCAGGTGCTCAAGCAGGCGGCAAAGCTGGCCAATCGCGAAATGAAGCAACTGCTGGCGCCGTTCTCGGAGAGCGAAGGGCAGATGTTCCTGTCGCTGCTGGAGAAGTTCGTCGCCCACCATAACGACACCACGCGCGTCAGCATCGTGGGCCGGTCGGACGCCTGAGCCGGCTGGGTCAGAAGCGGTGCACGATGCCGACCTGGAGGCCTCGCACGGTGGCGCCGGGATAGGCGACCGGTACCCCCGCCGTGGTGGCGCCGTTCATCGCGAACGTGGCCTGCCGCTTGTTGCCGATCCATGCCGCCGCGGCGTAGAGGTTGGTCCGTTTGGAGAATGCATAGTCGTACATCGCGCCGGCCTGTTGCGCATTGTTCCCTTGTCCCGATTTGTCATGCGCGTACGCGAAGCCCAGCGCGACGTATGCAGCGTTGCCGAGGGGGTACTTGACCGATGCCAGGAACACGTCGCGATTGAGCGGCGTGTGGGTCTGCCAGTTGCCGTTGTAACCGAGGTAGACCGACGCGACGCCAAAGTCGTACGACCCGCCGACGAATAGCGCCTTGAGCGTGGTGCCCGCGCTCGCACCCGGATAGGTGATGCCGATCGGGTTCTCCACCTTCTGGTAACCCGCCACGGCGCGCACCGGTCCGCTCGCGTACTCGAGTGTGGCGTGATAACTGCCAATGCCGTCGTTAGTCGCGTCGTTGCCGTCGCGCAGGCTGATCATCAGTTGCGACCGCAGCCCGCCAAACTCGGGACTCTGATAGGAGATGGCGTTACTCACGCGGGGCACGATCGTCAGAAAGCTGTCCATGCCCGACGCGATGGACGCGCCGTTGAAGGCGTCCAGCGCACCGGACACCGGGATGTACACCGGCGAATTCTGTCGCCCGAACCTCATCCCTCCCAGATTGGGCGTGGTCAGGCCGATCCATGCCTGCCGCGAGAAGGCCAGCCCCGATACCGTGCCGGCACCGGTGTTGGTCAGGACCCCCTGTTCCAGCATGAAGCTCACGGTGTACCCGGAGCCGAGCTCCTCGGTACCCCGCATGCCCCAGCGCGAACCCAGGTATTGCCCGGGATTCATTCGCACGACGGTATGGCCGCCGTTGTCGACGAACTGCACACTGTTGTCGATCAGGCCGAACAGCGTCAGGCCCTGCTGGGCCTGTGCGCTCGTTGCGGTTGCCAACAGCAGGCATGCCATGCCTGCCAGGCGTTTTGTCTCCATGCTCCACTCCTGCAACTAGGGTCGGATTGTGTTTTTCTTTTGTCCACAAATTTTATGTTTGTGCACAAAAAATCCGACATCGGGGTAGACCCTAGAACCAGCAAGAAACTTTGCAGGGAGTTTGTGTGCGGGCGAATGCCTCTATATCCCGTATCCATTCGCACGTTTGCCTATGTTTACGGGAAACCCCTAACATTGCACAAGAATATTTTTTGTGCATAATTTGTCAAGCGCTAAGGAGACAAACATGCCAATCGTGGCGGTTCAGCATCTTGCAGGAGCATTCACTCGCGAGCAGCAGGTCGAGATCATGTGCGACATCGTCGACGCGATCGTGCGGCAGGGCGGCGAGGGGATTCGGGCAGCGACCATCGTGACGGTCACCGAGGTCGCGGACGGCCTGTGGTCGAACGGCGGCCAATGTCTGACGCTTTCCGAGATCGAGCGCCGGGGCGCCGCGCGCGCCCCCCCCCGCGGGGGGGGGGTCGC